>NZ_JBHMIO010000029.1:0-74434 GCF_048060275.1 Micromonospora sp. LOL_015 | reverse complement strand
CGGGTGCCCGACCGGGAGCGGGACCGGGTGCCCGACCGGGAGCGGGACCGGGTGCCCGACCGGGAGCGGGACCGGGTGCCCGACCTGGGGCCGGTGCCCGGCCCGGCACCGGTGGGCCGGAGTCCGGCGGCCCTGGGACGACGGCGCGACCGGGGCCGCCCCGCATGCCGCCGGGCCGCCTGCCGGGCGGCGGCCCGGCCGGCGACTCCCGGCTACCGTCAGGCCACTGTCCGCGACCGGCCTCGGATGGCGTGGAGGGATGCACGCCCTGATGGTGCCAGACGCGACGGGTGGCCCGCTGGCGACGGCGCGGCGCCGCTATGGCCGACTGCACAGATGAACAGCTCATCGCCGCGCTGTTTCCGGCACCTAATCGGTTAAGCTCATTGCTTGACCACCCGTCAGCGAAGCCGGGTTTCGACGCCACTGTCTGCGGTGACGGCCACGTGGCCGGCGTCCGCGGTCACCACGCGCGGCCGGGACAGGCCGCGAGGACGGAGGTGATGTGTGGAGATCCTGCTACTGGTAACGGCCCGTGCGGGCGAGCCGTCGGTCGTACTGCCCGCACTCGACCTGCTCCCCCACTCGGTGCGGACCGCGCCCCGCGACGTCCGCACCCTGGTTTCCGGGCCGAGCCCGGACGCGGTCCTGGTCGACGCCCGGTCGGAGCTGTCCGAGGCCCGTGCGACCTGCCGGATGCTGCACGCCACTGGACTGGGCGTCCCGCTGGTCGCGGTGGTCACCGAGGCCGGTTTGATCGCGTTGAACGCCGACTGGGGCGTCGACGACGTCATCCTGGCCAGCGCCGGCCCGGCCGAGGTGGAGGCGCGGCTGCGGTTGGCGGTAGGTCGGCTGACCAACGCCACATCAGGCGCGGGCGGGCTGATCCGGGCCGGCGAGCTGACCATCGACCCGGACACCTACGCCGCCAAGCTCAAGGGCCGCCCGCTCGACCTGACCTACAAGGAGTTCGAGCTGCTCAAGTTCCTCGCCCAGCACCCGGGGCGGGTCTTCACCCGCGACCAGCTGCTGCGCGAGGTTTGGGGCTACGACTACTTCGGCGGTACGCGGACGGTCGACGTGCATGTGCGTCGCCTGCGGGCCAAGCTCGGCTCGGAGTACGAGTCGATGATTGGCACGGTGCGCCAGGTCGGCTACAAGTTCGTGGTGCCGCCGAGCCGCTCGTCGCTGCCGGATGCTGAGCCCGCGCCGCTGCCGGTCTAGCGAGCAGGTCCAGTTCCAGCCGGACCGGCTGTCGGTCTAGCGGGTTCCGCCACCTACCGTGGCACAACCCTGAAACGTCAACTGAGGCGCCATCCGAAACTGTCCGGATGGCGCTTCAGTTTTTCGTCCGAATAGATCGTTTAAGTTAGCTCTCTCCTGTTTCGCCTTAGCAGCAACTGCTGTCTCCATAGCCTCGGGTCGACAACCGACCGACGGCGGGAGGCTGCAGTGACGGTGCTGGCGGGTCTACGCGGCCTGACCTACGCCAGTGCGGCTGTGACGGCCGTCCTTACCAGCGCGTACCTTCTCGGTTCCAGCAGTGCGCCGGCTGAACGGGCCGACCCGGTGCCCACACCCGCACCGGCACCGGCACCGGCACCGGCCCGCAGCGGACCCGACCCCGACCTGATGTCACCACCGGCCCGGCCCACGGCGGTGCCGTCGTCACCCGCCGGGGTACCGGACCCCGACAAGCTGGACGGCGTTAGGCCGGACCCCGAACCTCCGGACCCCGAACAGCCGGCAGCCCGGCTACCGGCGTACGCCCCGATGGCCCCCGACCGCAGCGGACCGCACGGCACCCGACGGACCAGCGGCAGCGCCGCGGTCGCCCTCACCTTTGACGACGGCCCGCACCCGGTGCACACCCGGCAGACCCTCGACGTGCTCCGCCAGTTCGGGGTGAAGGCGACCTTCTGCCTGGTCGGCCGGAACGTGGTCGCCCATCCGGAGCTGGTCCGAGCCATCGCAACCGACGGGCACACCCTGTGCAACCACTCGTGGAGCCACGACTTCGACCTCGGCAGCTACCCGACCGCCGCGATCCGCACCGATCTGATCCGCACCTCCGAGGCGATCCGGGCCGCCGCCCCCGGCCACCCCGTCTCCTACTATCGCCAACCCGGTGGCTTCTGGACTCCCGCCGTGGTCGAGGTCGCGCGGGAACTAGGCATGACCTCGATCCACTGGACCATCGACCCGGCCGACTACATCCAGCCCGGTGCGGGCAGCATCACCGCGACGGTGACCGCGCAGGCCGTACCCGGGTCGATCGTGCTGCTGCACGACGCCGGTGGCAACCGGACCGGTACGGTGCTGGCGCTGCGCTCGATCCTGCCGAACCTGCGGCAGCGTCTCCTGGTTGACGCGTTGCCGCCGATGGCCGAACCCGCCGACCAGCGCAGCCGCCGGCTGCACCTGCGCACCGGCCAGCTCTGACCCGCGAACCAGCCGCGCCGGCGAACCCACCGGCCCGCTGATCCACCGGCCCGCTGATCCACCGCGCCGCGACGGGCGGACCCGGCGGGAGATACGGTGGGGCACGTGGCTGAGCGGGTGACCCAGACGACCACGACCGTCGAGCGGTCCGACCGGCTCGACCCTACCCAGGTCGACCAGGTGCTGAAGCTGGCTGCGGCCGCCGCCGACACCGACGGCGCCGACCCGCTGCCGGAGCAGGTCGTCATCGGACTGCGGGACGCGGCCTCCGCCCGGCACCTCACGCTGACCGCCCCGACCGGCGAGATGATCGGGTACGCGAACCTCGACCCGACCGACCCGGCCGGCTCGGTCGCCGAGCTGGTGGTCCACCCGACGCACCGGCGACGCGGGTACGGTCGTCTACTGCTCACCGGGCTGCTCGACGCCGTCGAGCCCGCCGTCCCGCTGCGCGTCTGGGCGCACGGCGACCACCCGTCGGCCGCCGCCCTCGCCCTCGACCACGACCTGGTCCGCGACCGGGTGCTGTTACAGCTGCGCCGAAAGCTTGCCGACCCGCTGCCCGAGCCGGACCTGCCGGCCGGGGTACGGATCCGGTCCTTCGTGCCAGGTCAGGACGACGCGGCCTGGGTGGCGCTCAACGCGAAGGCGTTCGCCGACCACCCCGAGCAGGGCCGCTGGGGGTTGCCGCAGCTGCATGCCCGGATCGCGCAGCCGTGGTTCGACCCGGCCGGTTTCCTGCTCGCCGAGGATCCGGCCGGCCGGCTGCTCGGCTTCCACTGGACCAAGGTGCACACCGGGCCGGCGGTCGGCGAGGTCTACGTACTCGGAGTCGACCCGGACGCGCACGGCGGCGGTCTCGGCCGCGCGTTGACCCTGGCCGGGCTGCGGCACCTGGCCACCGCCGGGCTGCACCGGGCGATGCTCTACGTCGACGAGTCGAACACCGCCGCGGTACGGCTCTACACCCGGCTCGGCTTTTTGCGCTGGTCGGCCGACGTGACCTACCGCCGGCGCTGACCGCCGGCCTCGGCCGACCGGCTGATGCCCGCGCGGGTCAGCCGAACCGGCCGGTGATGTAGTCCTCGGTCGCCTTGACTTTCGGGTTGCTGAAGATCCGCTGCGTGTCGTCCATCTCGATCAGCTTGCCGGGGTGGCCGGTGCCGGCGATGTTGAAAAAGCCGGTACGGTCGCTGACCCGGGCCGCCTGCTGCATGTTGTGCGTGACGATGACGATAGTGAACTCGGCCTTCAGCTGGTGCATCAGGTCCTCGATGGCGAGAGTGGAGATCGGGTCCAGCGCGGAGCACGGCTCGTCCATCAGGAGTACCGCCGGCTTGACGGCGATCGCCCGGGCGATGCACAGCCGCTGCTGCTGCCCGCCGGAGAGGCTGGAACCGGGCCGGCCCAGCCGATCCTTGACCTCCTCCCACAGGTTGGCGCCGCGTAGCGTCTGCTCGACCAGTTCGTCGAGGTCGGCCTTGCGCATCCGACCGCCGTTGAGCTTCACCCCGGCCGCCACGTTGTCGTAGATCGACATCGTCGGAAACGGGTTGGGTCGCTGGAACACCATGCCGACCTGCCGCCGTACCGCGACCGGATCGACGCCGACGCCGTACAGGTCGTCGCCGTCCATCACGACCTTGCCGGTCACCCGGCCGCCGGGCACCACCTCGTGCATCCGGTTCAAGGAGCGGAGGAAGGTCGACTTACCGCAGCCGGACGGGCCGATCAGCGCCGTCACGGAACGCGGCTCGATGGTCATGTCGACCTGCTCCACGGCCTTGAAATTGCCGTAGAAGATGTCGAGGTCGGAGACTTCGATGCGCTTGGCCACTTGAGGGGTCCTTTCCGCGGTCAGCGGCTGGTCGGCAGGGAGAAGAAGCGGGAGATCAGCCGGGCCACCAGGTTGAGGCCCATGACGATGACGAACAGGGTGAGCGCCGCTGCCCACGCACGTTCCACACCGAACTCCGGCCGGGCACCGGGGATGCTGTACGAGTAGTAGGTGAAGATCGGCAGCGAGGACATCCGGCCGTCGAACAGGTTCCAGTTGGTTGCCGTGGTGCTGCCGGTGATGATCAGCAACGGGGCGGTCTCGCCGATCACCCGGGCGATGGCGATGGTCACGCCGGTGGCGATGCCCGGAGCGGCGGTCCGCAGCACCACCCGCAGCACGGTGCGCCACTTCGGCACGCCGAGCGCGTAGGACGCTTCGCGCAGCTCGTTCGGCACCAGCTTGAGCATCTCCTCGACCGAACGGACCACCACCGGCACCATCAGCACCGACAGGGCGACGGCACCGCCGAGACCGAACCGGATGCTCGGGCCGAAGAAGATCGCGAAGAAGGCGAACGCGAACAGACCTGCCACGATGGACGGGATACCGGTCATCACGTCGACCAGCAGGGTGACCCACCGGGCCAGCCGGCCTTTGCCGTACTCGACCAGGTAGACGGCGCACATCACGCCGACCGGCACCGAGATGAGGGTGGCCGCGCCGGTGATCATCAGGGTGCCGACGATGGCGTGCAGCGCCCCGCCGCCCCCACCCAGCACGCCCCGCATGTCGCTGCTGAGGAAGGTCCCGTCGAACCGGTGGATGCCGTTCTGCGTGACGGTGATCATCAACGACAGCAGCGGCAGCATCGCGAGGGTGAAGGCGAGGCTGACCAGCACCGTCACGAACCGGTCCCTGGCCCGGCGACCGCCTTCGACCTGCCAGGAGACAGCCGGCAGGGCCACCATGACGAGCAGTACGCCGATGGCCAGCGAGAGCGGGACGGCAAGCCCGAGGCTGAGGCCGCCGACCAGGCCGACCGACAGGCTGCCGCTGACCACCACCCATGGTGCCCACTTCGGCAGTACGCCGCTGTTCAGCGGGCTCGTGACGGGTGCCCGGGGCGGGGTGATGGTGGTCATGCGTTCGCTCCCGAGAAGTCGCGCCGACGGGCGACGACGGCCCGGGCGGCGAAGTTGACGACGAAGGTCAGTGCGAACAGCACCAGGCCGGTGGCGATCAGCGCGTTCACCGCCAGCCCGCTGGACTCGGGGAAGTCCAACGCGATGTTGGCGGCGATGGTGCTGCTGTTGACCGAGTCGATCAGGTTGATGGTGATCACGTCGGAGGCGGAGAGCACCATCGCGACCGCGAGGGTCTCGCCGAGCGCCCGGCCCAGCCCGAGCATGCTGCCGCTGATGATCCCGGAGCGGCCGAACGGCAGCACGGTCATCCGGATCATCTCCCAGCGGGTGGCACCGAGCGCCAGGGAGGCTTCCTCCTGCAGCCGGGGTGTCTGCAGGAAGACCTCCCGGTTGACCGCGGTCATGATCGGCAGGATCATCACCGCCAGCACCAGACCGGCGGTCAGCATGGTCCGGCCGGTGGCCGACGCGGGGCCGGCGAAGAACGGGATGAAGCCCAGGTACTCCTCCAGCCACTGGTAGACCGGGACGATGTTCGGGGCGAGGAAGAAGATGCCCCACAGTCCGTACACGACGCTGGGTACAGCGGCCAGCAGGTCGACCAGGTAGCCCAGACCGGCGGCGACCCGGCGCGGGGCGTAGTGCGAGATGAACAGCGCGATGCCGATCGCAAGCGGGGTGGCGAACACCAGTGCGATCACCGCAGCGAGGACCGTGCCGAACAGCAGCGGGGTGACGTATGCGATGAAGCCTTCGCCGCCGGGCAGTTCCTCGGGGTCGGCGACCAGGGCGGGGATGCCCTCGTAGAGCAGGAAGGCCGCGACCGCGGCGAGGGTGACCAGGATGAGCACGCCGGCACCGACGGCGGTGCCGGAGAAAATCTGGTCACCGATCCGTTCACCGGACCGGCCCCGCCGACGGGTCTCGGCGTTCGGCGGCTCGCCCGTCGACGTGCCGCGCGGCGAGTCGCCGCCGGGCGGCGGATCACTCGATGGGGTACCGCTATGCGCGGTGGCGGGCTTTGTCACGGATTACGCCTCCTCAGGCCGTGTCGTGACGGTCGGTACGGGGATACGCCGCAGGTCCGGACGGCCACCGGGTGACCGTCCGGACCTGGATCGCAGGGGCTGGACGTGGTGCTGGACTCAGCCGGCGACGGTGATCGCGTCGATGGCCTGCTGCGCCTGGCTGCGCAGCGTCGCGGAGATCGGCGCGGAGCCGGCGTTCTCGGCGGCGGCCTGCTGGCCCTCCTCGCTGATCACGTGGTTGAAGAACGCCTTGACCAGGTCGACCTTCTCCTGGCTGTCGTAGTTGACGCAGGCCAGCTGGTAGGAGACCAGCACGATCGGGTAGACGCCGGCCTCGGCGGTGTCCCGGGGCAGGTCGATGGCGAAGCTGAACTCGGGGCGACCGGCGACGGTCTCAGCGGCGTCGACGACGGCGGCGGCGGCCTCGGCCGAGTACTCCACGAACTCCTCGCCCACCTGGACCGCGGCGACGCCGAGGTCAGTGGCCTGGGAGGCGTCGATGTAGCCGATGGTGCCCTCGCCGCCGCGCAGCGCGGCGGCGACGCCCTGGGTCTGCGCGGCGGCCTCGCCACCGGTGGTCGGCCAGTCGCCGGAGACCTCGTACGGCCAGTCGGCCGGCGCGGCCTTGGCCAGGTAGTCGACGAAGTTCTCGGTGGTGCCGGACTCGTCCGAGCGGTGCACGGCGGTGATCGCCAGGTCGGGCAGCGCGGCGTCCGGGTTGAGCTCGGCGAGCGCCGGGTCGTTCCAGTTGGTGATCTTGTTGTCGAAGATCTGGGCGATCGCCGACGGCGACAGGTTCAGCGTCTCGACGCCCGGCAGGTTGTACGCCACGGCGATCGGGCTGATGTAGCCGGGGAACTCGATGAAGCCCTGCTCGCCGCAGGTCTCCAGGGCCGCCGCGACCTCTTCCTCGTCGAGGTACGCGTCAGAGCCGGCGAAGTCGGAACCGCCGCTGGTGAACTGCTCGCGGCCACCGCCGGAGCCGATCGGGTCGTAGGTGACGGTCGCGTCCGGGGCGACGTAGGTGAATCCGGCGATCCATGCCTCCATCGCGGCACCCTGCGAAGAGGCGCCGGCGCCAGCGAGGTCGCCGCTGACCGGGTTCTCGGAACCGCCGTTGGGATCCGTGCCGGTTTCACCGTCGTCGCCGCACGCGGCCACGCCGAGGGTAAGCATGACGGCGACCGGCAGGGCGGCCAGCCGGAGGGACTTACGATTCACGGTGCGTTGCCTCTCTGAGGTCGGGTGGCGAGTCGCCGCCCAGGGGTCGCGGGGGCGAGTTCACCGTCTCGAACGCCGAGGACGGTACGAGCCGTGGCTAAACTGCCGACCGGGGCATGGTGAACAGAAGGTGAACGGCGGTTGTATGGTCGCCGTCCGAGCTGAGCCCACGCTCGACTGTGACCGGCGTCGCACCTCGGCCGACGCATCTTGCCGCCTACGTCGGTGATCAGCTTTCGGGCCGACCGCGCCGCACCAGCCGCCAGCGGCGGGCCTGCTCGACCGGAAGCTGGTAGCTGACCGCACCGGAGCGGCCGGAACCGGTCCGGGCCATCCGCTGCAACGGCAGCCCCCACTTCGGATAGTCATGGTACGTCTTGACGATCCGGGTCAGCCCACCGAGCGCGCCGATGACCTTGTCGACCGGGCTGCCGAGCCGCGCCGCGAGGTCGCCGACCGACATGGTCTCGCCGGGGTGCTCGGCGAGCAGGTCGAGGATCGCGAACACGGTCTGGTGTGTCCGGGACCGACCCTGGGCGAACCGGCGCAGCTCCTCGACCGGCCACTCCTTGGCGGCGCGGGTGGTGGACCGGGCCCGGCGGGCTGGCTTCGGGATCGGCCTGGGCCGTTGGTCGAGCTCCTCGATCAGCCGGGCGATGTGCGAGACGTACTCGGCGGGCACGGCAAGATGCACGAGGTCGTCGGCGTCCGTCGGCGCACCTCGCGCGGCTGAGGTCCCTGGTCGTGGAGCCATCTGTCCCGTCCGGTAGCGGTCGCGGGCGAGGACCGCCCGGCACCCTGTCGCGTTTGTGCGCGCCAAAGTATCACCGCTTGGTAACGCAAGATCATCTATCCGGATCAGGGCTTGACAACCGCGAAGCTGACCGTCCCGTCCGGATCCACCTGCAACTGAGGGGTCACCGGTACGGCCGGATCCCGGCCAGCGGCGGCGGCGAAGACGGCGTCCGGGTCGGCGCAGCCGGCGACCTCGTCGAGCGTCACCCGGGTGGGTGGCAGCAGCTGCCACTCACCGGCCGCCGCCCGGTCCAGGGCCCGTCCCGGCCGGGCCCACACCGTCTGGTCCGCCTCACCGGACACGTCCCGGGTCGCCTGCCCGATCGGCAGCCGGGCCACGAAGAAGTAGGCGTCGAACCGGCGCGGCTCGAAGTCCGGGGTGATCCACCGGCTCCATGCGGCGAGCAGATCCGACCGTAGGGTCAGCCGCCGACGGCGCAGCAGCTCCGCGAAGCTCAGCGTCCGGGCGAGCAACGCCTGCCGGTCGACCTCCCACTCCGGACCGTCCACCGCGTCGACCACAGTGGCCTCGTCCGGACCGGCCAGCAGCACCCCGGACTCTTCGAACACCTCCCGGGCAGCGGCACAGACCACTGCCCGAGCCTGGTCCGGCGGACACCCCAGCCGGGCCGCCCAGTGCTCTGGATCTGGCCCAGCCCAGTCCAGCTCGCCGGCGGCGTCGGACGGGTCCACCCCGCCGCCGGGGAACGCGTACACCCCGCCGAAGGCGACGGCCGCCACCCGCCGGATCAGGTAGACCTCGAACCCGGTGCCGCCGGGCTCCCCCCTCGGCCCCGGATCCGTCGTCGGGCGCAGCAGCAGCACGGTCGCGGCGACCCGTGGTCGCACCGGTTCCCGGCCGGCCGCGTAGAACCGGCTGGCCTGCTCGACCATTGCCTCGGGCACGGCGAACAGCATCGGGTCGGGTGGCGCGGCGAAAGCCGTGACGTCGTCGTCGGTGGGCACCCGCCGAGCGTAGGTCGTCGCCCGGCGGACCGGCCAGCACGCCCCGCCGTCGCCGCGCACGGACTCGCTGGCTAGCGTGCCTCGCATGACTCGTTGGGGAATCCTCGCCACCGGCGGCATCGCCGCCCGCTTCGTCGAAGACCTGCAGTTGTTGCCCGACGCCGAGGTGCTTGCGGTCGGCTCCCGCTCGGTGGCCAGCGCGCAGGCGTTCGCCGACCGCTACGGCATTCCCCGGGCGTACGGATCCTGGGATGAGCTCGCTGCGGACGGTGACGTCGACGTCGTCTACGTGGCGACGCCGCACTCGGCGCACCACGCCGCGACCATGACCTGCCTGGCCGCCGACCGGGCGGTGCTGTGCGAGAAGCCGTTCACCCTTGACCTGGCCAGCAGCACCGAACTGGTGGAGACCGCCCGGGCCCGGGACGTGTTCCTGATGGAGGCCATGTGGATGCGGTGCAATCCGACCGTACGCCGGGTGTGCGAGCTGGTCGACGACGGCGCGATCGGTGAGGTCGTCTCGGTGCACGCCGACTTCGGCCTGGCCGGACCGTTCGGGCCGCAGAGCCGGATGCGCGACCGCGCACTCGGCGGCGGCGCCCTGCTCGACCTGGGCATCTACCCGGTAAGCCTGGCGCATCTGGTGCTCGGCCGGCCGGACTCGGTGCGCTCCTGGGCGAAACTCACCCCCGAGGGCGTGGACCAGAACACCGGCGTGCTGCTGGGCTACGAGTCGGGCGCGGTGGCCGCGTTGACCTGCGGCATCGTCGGGGCCACTCCGGTGGTGGCGACGATCACCGGCAGCACCGGCCGGATCGCGTTGCCGGACCCGTTCATCTGCCCGAGCGAGTTCACTCTCCGCCGGGGCACCGGTGCGCCCGAGGTGGTGCGCGTGGTCGAGCCGGCCGGCAACGGCTACCAGTACGAGGCGGCCGAGGTGCACCGCTGCCTGGCTGCCGGTCTGCGGGAGAGTCCGCTGGTGCCACACGCGGTGACTCTCGAGGTCATGGAGCTGCTCGACACGATCCGCGGTCAGATCGGCGTCAGCTACGACTGATCCCGGTCGGGAATTCGTCTGACCCGGTCTACCGGCCGGGTTCGGACGCTCGGTCGGCTTGACTCCGCCAAATATCTCAGCAATCATTGAGTCAATGAGCACTGAGGCAAGTCACCGTGCCGACGACCGGCCGCCACCTGCCCGCCCGCTGGAGCGGCGCGCCCGGGTGCACGCCGCGCTCGGCGACCCGGCCCGGCTGGCCATGGTCGACCTGCTGCACCTCGGCGACGCCGCGCCCGGCGAGTTGGGCCGACGGCTCGGGCTGCCGAGCAACCTGGTCGCCCACCACGTCAAGGTCCTGCAGGAAGCAGGCCTGCTGCGCCGTGCCCGGTCCGAGGGTGACCGCCGCCGCAGCTACCTGCAACTGGTGCCGGACGTCCTCGCTGGGCTGGCACCACCGCCGCTGGCCGACGTCGAGCGGGTGGTATTCGTCTGCACCCACAACTCGGCCCGTTCCCAGCTCGCCGCCGCGCTCTGGCAGCGCACCGGCCCGACCCCGGCCGCCTCAGCCGGCACCCGACCGGCGACCCAGGTGCACCCCCGGGCGGTGGCGCTGGCCCGCCGGCTCGGCCTCGACCTCGACCCGGCCCGCACCGCACACGTGTCGGCCGTCGTCGGCGACGGCGACCTGGTCGTCGCGGTCTGCGACAACGCCCACGAGGAGCTCACCGGGGCCGGCGCGCCCGACCTGCACTGGTCGGTGCCGGACCCGGTCCGGATGGACACCGACGCCGCCTTCGAAGCCGCGTACGCCGACCTCGCCGGCCGGGTCCACCGGCTGGCCCCCGCCATCACCAACCGGGCCGCCGCCCCCACGTCCACCGGAGCCCACCATGTCTGACGTCACCGACGCCGTCCGCCCCGACCTGTCCATCGACCAGCAGATGGCGCTGCGTACCGCAGCCACCCGGCTGGCCCGGGAGTTCGACGGCACCTACAACACCGAGACGATCGAACGGTTCCTGGCATCCAGCTACGACCAGTTCGCCACCGGCAGCACCATCCCCAACTATCTGCCGCTGCTCGCCGAGCGGTTCGCCCGGCAGCGGCTGCAGGCCCTGGCCCGGGTCGAGGGCCTGCACTCCGACGGCCGCCCGGTGGTGCTCTTCCTCTGCACCCACAACGCCGGCCGCAGCCAGATGGCGCTCGGATTCCTCACCCACCTGGCCGGCGACACGGTGGTCGCCTGGTCCGGCGGCAGCAAGCCGGGCCACGACGTCAACCGGGCAGCGATCACGGCGATGGCCGAACGCGGCATCGACATCTCCGGCGAGTACCCGAAGCCGTGGACCGACGAGGTGGTCCGCGCCGCCGACGTGGTGGTCACCATGGGCTGCGGTGACGCCTGCCCGGTCTTCCCCGGCACCCGGTACGAGAACTGGGAGCTGGACGACCCGGCCGGGCAGGACGTCGACGGCGTACGGCCGATTCGCGACGAGATCGAGCGCCGGGTCCGCCGGCTGCTGGACGACCTACAGAAACTGGACGACCTACAGAAACTGGAGAACGCGTGAACCCGATCGCACTCTGGCGACGGCTGCTGGCCGAGTTCGCCGGCACCGCCCTGCTGGTCACCTCGGTGGTCGGTTCCGGGGTGATGGCCCAGACGTTGTCGCCGGACGACATCGGGCTGCAGCTGCTGCAGAACTCGATCGCCACCGCCTTCGCGCTCGGCGCGCTGATCCTGATCTTCGGCCCGGTCTCCGGCGGGCACTTCAACCCGGTCGTCTCGACCGCCGACTGGTTCCTCGGACGACGCAGCCGCACCGGTCTGACCCTGCCGGATCTGACCGGCTACGTCGCCGCGCAGGTGACCGGCGGCATCGCCGGGGCGATCCTGGCCAACCTGATGTTCGCCCTGCCGGCGGTGACCTGGTCGGCCAAGGAGCGGTCGGCGGGCAACCTGTGGCTCGGCGAGGTGGTCGCCACCGCCGGCCTGGTCCTGCTGGTCTTCGCGCTGGCCAGGTCGGGCCGGGCCGGCGCGGCACCGGCTGCGGTCGGTGCCTACATCGGTGCCGCCTACTGGTTCACCTCGTCGACGTCGTTCGCCAACCCGGCGGTGACGATCGGCCGGGGCTTCACCGACACCTTCGCCGGCATCCAGCCCGCCTCGATCCCGGCGTTCCTGGTCGCCCAGGTCGTCGGGCTCGCCGTCGGAGTCGCCCTGCTGCTGTCGCTCTACCCGGGGGTGGGACGCGCCGCCGACCAGGTCGTGGTGCCGGCCGAGCCCGCCCAGCCGACCGTTCCCGCCCAGCCGGCAGATCCCGCCCAGCCGGCAGATCCGGGCGGATCGGCGACCGACGAGGCCGACACCCTGGCGACCGCCCGACGCTGACCGACCGCCCCACCCCTCGAAGGAGATACCGTGAGCAAGCCCAGTGTGCTGTTCGTCTGCGTACACAACGCGGGCCGGTCCCAGATGGCCGCCGGCTGGCTGCGTCACCTCGGCGGCGACGCGGTCGAGGTCCGCTCGGCCGGCTCGGCGCCGGCCGAGTCGGTCAACCCGGCGGCGGTCGAGGCGATGCGCGAGGTCGGCATCGACATCACCGACCAGACCCCGAAGCGGCTGGAGTGGTCCACCGCCGAGTCCTCGGACGTGATAGTCACTATGGGCTGCGGCGACGCCTGCCCGGTCTTCCCCGGCAAGCAGTACGAGGACTGGCAGTTGACCGACCCGGCCGGCAAGGGTGTCGAGGCGGTCCGGCCGATCCGCGACGAGATCCGCCGCCGGGTCGAGGCGCTGCTCGCCGACCTGGTGTCGGCGACCCGGGTCAGCTGAACAGCGGGCGGACGACGAAGTACATCACCGCGCCGATGCTGCCGGCCGCCGGGAAGGTCAGAATCCAGGCGCCGACGATGTTGCCGGCGACGTTCCACCGTACGGCCGACAGCCGCTTGGTCACCCCGACGCCCATGATCGCCGAGGTGATGGTGTGCGTGGTGGAGATCGGCGCGCCGAGCACCAGGGCGTTGAAGTAGAGCACCGAGCTGGCGACGGTCTCGGCGGCGAACCCCTCGGGCGGCCGCAGGTCGATGATCTTGCGACCGAGGGTACGGATGATCCGCCAACCGCCGGCGTAGGTGCCCAGCGCCAACACGGTCGCCGAGGTCCAGAAGACCCATTCCGGGATCGTCTCGGCGTCGGACTGGAACCCGCCGACGAACAGGGCCAGCACCACGATGCCGATGGTCTTCGCGGCGTCCTGCATGCCGTGCCCGACCGACATCGCCGCCGCCGAGACCGACTGGGCGATCCGGAAGCCCCGGTTGAGCTTACCGGGCTGTCCGTTACGGAAGATCCACTGCACGGCGAGCATGACCAGGAAGCCGAGCGCGAAGCCGACCAGTGGGGAGAGCACCATCGGCACCACCACGTCGCCGGCGATGCCGCCCCACAGCACCGTGCCGGAGGCGGCGATGGTGGCGCCGACCAGGCCGCCGATCAGCGCGTGGGACGACGACGACGGCAGCCCGAAGTACCAGGTGATCAGGTTCCAGGTGATCGCGCCCACCACACCGGCGAAGACGATGCCGAGGCTGGAGACGCCGGCCGGCAGCTCGACCAGGCCGCTGCCGACGGTCTTGGCCACCTCCGCACCGAAGTGGGCGCCGATGAAGTTGCCGACCGCGGCCATGATCAGGGCGACCCGTGGGGTGAGCGCCCGGGTGGAGATGCTGGTGGCGATGGCGTTTGCCGCGTCGTGGAACCCGTTGGTGTAGTCGAAGACCATGGCAACGGTGATCACCGCGAGGACGGCGATGAGTTCGGCGCTCACCCGGCTCAGGACTCCTTGACCGCGATGGTCTCGACGGTGTTGGCCACGTGCTCGAAGGCGTCGCAGGCAGCCTCCAGCTCGTCGGCGACCTCCTTCATCTTCAGCACGGTGAGCGCGTCGTACTCGCCGGAGAAGAGCCGGACCAGCAGCATCCGGTACGCCCGGTCACCCTCGTTCTCCAGCCGGTTGCACTCGATCCAGTAGTCCTCCAGGTCCTTCATCGCCCGTAGCCGGGGCATCGCCTCGGCGGTCACCCGGGCCTGCTGATCGAGCACCGCGATCAGCTCGTGCATCTCCCGGGGCAGCGACGGCAGCTGGGTCAGCCCGTAGAGGTAGAGCAGGTTGCCGACCGCCTCCAGGTGGTCCATCACGTCGTCGAGCTGACTGCCCAGCCGGTAGATGTCCTCCCGGTCGAACGGGGTGATGAACGCCGAGTTGATCTTCTTGTAGAGGTCGTGGGTGATCTGGTCGCTGTCGTGCTCGACCTCGGTGAGCCGCTCGCTGACCGACTGGACGTCGACTCCGGGCAGGGCGAGTTCGTTGAGCAGCTCGGTGCCCCGCACGAGGTTCCGCGCGGCCTTGGTGAACAGTTCATAGAAGGCGCCCTCGACCGGGCGGAAGGAGAACTTCACAGCGCAGACCTCGTCGGAGACGGTGGGGAACAGGGGCTGGCCACGGGTAACGCCCGCGCGCTCTGCAGGGAATGCTAGGTAACAGCGAATCACGCCTGCTCGCGGCCCACCCCTGTACACCTACGAGTCAGTCTCTGTTCATCCGCCGTTTACTTTCGGTCCATCCCCGGCGAGCAGCCGAGCATGCTCCTTGCGCAGGTCGAAACGAGCTGGCGGGTAGCTCAGGTCCAGATCCGCGAAATGTTCCCGGAGCAGGTGCGCCAACGCCCAGTCCCGGTACCACTTGCGGTCGGCCGGCACCACGAACCAGGGCGCGGCGTCCGTGGCGCAGCGGCTCAACGCCTCCGTGTACGCGGCCTGGTAGTCCGGCCACTTGGTGCGGGCGTCCACGTCCCCCGGGTGGTACTTCCAGTGCTTGGTCGGATCGGTCAACCGGGACAACAGCCGCTCCCGCTGCTCCGCGTACGAGATGTGCAGGAACACCTTGATCAGCACGAACCCCTCGTCGACCAGCCCGGCCTCGAATTCGTTGATCTCGTCGTAGCGGGCCCGCCAGGTCTCCTCCGGCACCAGCGACTCGACCCGTACCACCAGCACGTCCTCGTAGTGTGACCGATCGAACACCCCGACCTGGCCGGCGTCCGGCAACGCCCGGCGGATCCGCCACAGGAAATGGTGCGCCAACTCCTCCTCGGTAGGCGGCCCGAACGCCCGGATCCGCAGGCCGAGCGGGTTCATCGCGCCGGCGACCCGCTTCACCGCGCCGCCCTTGCCGCCGCAGTCCATGGCCTGCAGCACCAGCAGCACCCGCCGACCGGCCGCGCTGCCGGCGACAGCCTGGGCGTGCAGCATCTCCTGCTGCTCGGCCAGTTCGTCGCCGATGCGGCGGACCTCGGCGCGGGCCCACGACTTGCGGTCCGGCCCGGTCACCGACAGCGCCGGCAGCCCCGGCGTCGACCTCGGGTCGATCGCGGAGAGGTCGACCGGCCGGCCGGCGCCGACCCGTAGCAGTTCCCGGACAGGTGGCTCGTACAGGTCAGCAGTCATCCGACGATCATCACCCAGCCGGCCCCCGGCCGACCAGCCGACCGCTACCCGACCAGCCGGCCGGCCGACCGGCGAGCCAGCCGGATCAGCAGACCAGCGCCAGCCACTTCCGGTAGGCCGAGGCGAACGGCTCGGTGCCGTCGCCGAGCGCGTCCTGCAACCAGCGGGCGGCGGCCCAGGCCGACTCCACCACGTCCTCCGGGTAGCCGTACCGCACCCGGTGCTCGGCGAACTCGTCCTCGTCGCGCAGTTCCACGAGGCCGGTTGCCCGGCGCCGTACCACATCAAGATCAAGATCAATGAGGTGTACGGTGGAATCGTCCTCCCAGCGGGCCGGGCTGGCGATGTCGCAGTAGACCTCGCTGGTGCGCGGCGGCGGGTTGAACATGCAGGTCCACCACTGCTCACGCGGCACCAGCAGGACGAACGGGATCTGCTCCACCGACGGGCGACCGTGGTAGATCGACTCGGTGCCCCGGGGCACGCCGAGCCACACGCCGACCTCGTCCTCAGTCAACCGGCGGGCCGGATAGTCCCGGTGGGCCGAACCGTCGTACTTGCGATAGACCACCCGTACGACACCGCTCGACATGTGTCGCACCTTAACCGATGGCCGCTCACCGGAAGGCAACGTGCAGGTGACGCCCCAGTGCCGGCGCCAGCACCCGGGCGTCACCGGGCGACACCGGCCGGCACGCTGTGGATGACCGCCGAGGACGACGGTGGTGATCGGTACTGTCACCGGGTGACCCCTGCGACGACCACCAGCACCGCGTCCGCTCCGGCGGCCCCGCCGCGCCCGGCCGGCCGCTCCGGCACCGGTCGGCCGAGCGCCGCCCAGTTGCTCGCCGCCGCGGTCGGCGCGGTCCCCGGCGGCGCGGCCCGGCCCGGCCAGCAGGAGATGGCGTCGGCGATTGCCGACGCCATCCGTACCCGGCACCACCTGCTCGTGCAGGCCGGCACCGGCACCGGCAAATCGCTGGCCTACCTGGCACCCGCGCTGACCGTCGACGGCCCGGTGGTGGTCTCCACCGCCACCCTGGCGCTGCAGTCGCAGCTGGTCGAGCACGACCTGCCCCGACTCGCCGACGCGGTCGAGCCGATCCTGCGCCGCCGGCCCACCTTCGCCGTCCTCAAGGGCCGGCACCACTACCTGTGCCTGGCCCGGCTGGAGGACTCGGCCGAGGAGGAGCCGACGGACCTGTTCGACGCCGCCGGCGACAACGGCGACAGCGGCGGTAGCAACGGTGGCGGCGGCACCCGCTGGCTGGGCGCTGCCAACCGGCTCGGCAAGCAGGTGCAACGGTTACGTGACTGGGCGATGGAGACCGACACCGGCGACCGCGACGAGCTGGACCCCGGCGTCGACGACCAGGTGTGGCGGCAGGTGTCGATGCCGGCCCGGGAGTGCGTCGGGGCGGCCCGCTGCCCGTACGGCGAGGAATGCTTCGCCGAGGCGTCCCGGTTCCGGGCCCGCGAAGCCGACGTGGTGGTCACCAACCACAGCCTGCTCGCCGTCGACATGCTCGCCGACCGGCACATCGTGCCGCCACACAAACTGCTGATCGTCGACGAGGCCCACGAGCTGGCCGACCGGGTCTCCTCGGCCGCCCAGGCCGAGCTCACCCCGGACGTGATCGACCGGGCCACCCGGCGGGCCCGGCCGCTGCTGCCGCCGGAGACCGCCGAGCAGCTCACCGAGGCCGGTGACGCCCTCGCCGTCGGGCTGGGCGAGTCGCCGGCCGGGCGGCTGACCAGCGGTCTGCCGCCGGCGCTGCGCGAGGCGTGCACCCTGCTGGAGTCGGCGACCCGGGCCGCGCTGGACAAGATCGGCGACATCAAGGCCGACGACCCGGACCCGGTGCGCAAACAGCAGGCCAAGTCGGTGCTGGACGAGCTCTCGACAACCGCCCAACGGCTGCTCGACGAGGCCGAACACGACGTCGCCTGGGTGGAGAAGCCGGACGGTCCGGCCGCCAACCGCCGGGCGCTGGTGGTGGCACCGCTGTCGGTGGCCGGCACCCTGTCCAGCCACCTCTACGAGGAGCGGACCGTGGTGGCCACCTCCGCCACCCTGACCCTGGGCGGGCGGTTCGACACGGTGGCCCGGTCGCTGGGTCTGGAGACCGCCGCCCCGGTCACCGACCAGACCGAGGCGGTCACGGCCGACGATCTCAGCTGGCGGTCACTCGACGTCGGTTCCCCGTTCGACTACCCCAAGCAGGGCATCCTGTACGTCGCCGCGCACTTGCCCCGGCCGACTGTCTCCGGGCTGCCCGCCCAGGCCGGCGAGGAGCTGCTGTCGCTGATCGGCACACTCGGTGGCCGTACCCTCGGATTGTTCTCGTCCCGGCGGGCCGCGCAGCAGGCCGCGGAGCTGGTCCGGGCGCGGACCGGGCTGACCGTGCACGTGCAGGGCGAGCAGGCGTTGCCGCTGCTGGTCCGCCGGTTCCGGGAGGACCGGGCGAGCTGCCTGTTCGGCGTGATGTCGCTGTGGCAGGGGGTGGACGTGCCCGGCGACGCCTGCCAGCTGGTGGTGATCGACCGGCTGCCGTTCCCCCGGCCGGACGAGCCGCTGGCCGCCGCCCGCGCCGCCGCCGTGGACGCCGCCGGCGGCTCCGGGTTCGCGGCGGTCAGCGTGCCGATCGCGGCGGTACGCCTGGCGCAGGGAGCCGGGCGGCTGATCAGGTCGACCGGTGACCGGGGCGTCGTGGCGGTGCTGGACTCCCGGCTGGAGACCGCCCGTGGCTACGGCGCGTTCCTGCGCCGGTCGCTGCCGCCGTTCTGGTACACCACCCGGCCCGAGGTGGTGCAGGGCGCGCTGCGCCGACTCGCCGCCAGCTGACCGCCGCGAACGCCGCGAGTCAGGCGGGTCGGCCGCCGGCCGGCGGCGTTCAGATCACGGTGGGCTGGTGCCGGTCACCACGGACTCCGGCGGTGGCGGCGGCGGCGGGACGTGCCGGCGGCGGGCCAGCCGGCGTACCGCCGTGTTCAGCACCGCGATCAGCGGTACGGCGACCAGCGCGCCGACGATGCCGGCCAGCACCACACCGGAGGTCACTGCCAGCACCACGGCCAGCGGGTGGATCGCCACCGCCCGCCCCATGATCAACGGCTGCAGGACGTTGCCCTCCAGCTGCTGCACCGCGATCACCGCACCCAGGATGATCAACGCGGTGACCCAGCCGCTGTCCACCAGGGCCACCAGGATGGCCACCGCGCCGGACAGGGTCGCGCCGACGATCGGGATGAACGCCCCCAGGAACACCAGCGCGGCCAACGCGAACGCGAACGGGATGTCGAACAGCACCAGGAAGATCCCGATGCCCACGGCATCGATGAACGCCACCAGCACGGTCGCCCGGACATAGGCGACCAGGGTCGTCCAGGCCGCGCTACCTGCGTCGTCGACCCGCCACCGGGCACCGGTCGGGAACAGCCCCACCAGGAACCGCCAGATCCGCTGCCCGTCCCGGAGGAAGAAGAACGTCGAGAACAACACCAGCAGCGCACCGGTGAACAGTTCGACGACCGTCCCGGCGGTGGAGACCGCGCCGCTGGTCAACGTCTGGGTGTTCTCGTTGATCCAGTTCTGTCCGGCCTCGACGTACTGGTCGAGCTGTCCATCGTCGAGCTTCAGCGGACCGGTGCGCAGCCACTGCTGGATCTCCCCGATGCCGCTGGACGCCTTCTCGCTCAGGTCCGGCAGTCCGGTGATGAACTCGTTGACCACCAGGGTCAGCGTGCCGACCACCCCGGCCAGCCCGGTGATCAGCACCACCGCCGTGGCCAGGGTGCGGGGCACGTGGGCCCGCAGCAGCCAGCCGACCGCCGGGGCGAGCAACGCGGCGAGCAGCAATGCCACCAGCACCGGAATGATGACGATCCGGACGTTGCCGATGACCCGCAGCAACGCCCAGCCGACGATGCCGATCACGATCAGCCGCCACGACCAGGCGGCGGCGATCCGGAGCGCGTGCGGCACGTCCGCGTCGTCGCGGCTCGTGGTCGACAGGTGCCCGTCGCCCGGCGGCGGGGTCTCCGCGCCCGGCTCGGCACCCGCGCCGGCCAGCTCGTCGGCGGCACCGGCCGCGGCGGCCCGGCGGGACCGTTCCCGCTCCCGGGCGGCCCGCACCGATTCCCGCCCAGCCTCGTACGCCTGGCGTAGCCGCCCTCTCATTTGTTGCAGCCGGCTCAAGCCAACCCCCGGAGTCAAGTAATCGGTCCGTACACGGTAACGGGCACATGTCCACCGTTGTTGCCGCTACCTCCCTGAACTCTCCCCGAAGTGCCCCGTACGGGCATCGGGCAACCATCCGGCCGACCCACCCGCGACCGGCCGGCACACCCCACGCGGTACGGTTCGGTCGTGACCGCCGACCCACCGCACGACAACGGTTTGCCGATCCGCCTGCTGCACGACCGAGTGCTGGTCAAACTCGAAGGCGGCGAGGGCGAACGCCGCTCCACCGCCGGCATCGTGATCCCGGCCACCGCGTCGGTGGGCCGGCGACTGTCCTGGGCGACCACGGTCGGGGTCGGGCCGAACGTACGCTCGATCGTCACCGGCGACCGGGTGCTGTTCGACCCGGAGGACCGCTCCGAGGTCGAGCTGCACGGCCGGGGTTACGTCCTGCTCCGCGAACGCGACGTGCACGCGGTGGCCGCCCAACGGGTCGAAGAGGACTCCACCGGCCTCTACCTGTAGTTCAAAGGCCCACGCCGTCTCTGCACGCCAGCGGCGGGGCCCGTTGCGGTGGCATCCGACAGTAGGATCGGCGTGTGACGCCGGACGAGGCCAGTTCTGAGCCGCTGACGGCGGCGCAGCGCTTGGCGGCGGATCTGGGGTGTACGGGGGCAGGCTGCGGCGTGAGGCTACGCCCGCCACGGATCTTCGACGGCTCGGCGCTGATTGATCTCTTTCACGGCTACCGGGAGCTTGGCGAACTGCTCGACCAAACCGAGTCCGGCTGACCACGTCGTGCACGAGACTGCGGCGGTACGCGGTGTCGTGGTTACCCGCTCGCCGGGAACCTACAGCGGTCTACGCGTTCCGTTGCTGGTGGTGTAAGCGCAGGCGCCGCCTTCTCTGCCCGCGCGTCGCTGACCAGGTCGCGGGCAGCCACCCTCGCGATCGTCACGGCCAATGATCAGCGAACTGGCCGCCGACGCTCCAGTGTGGCTGCGGCACCAGCGGTACGCCCGCGACACCGTACGCATGATCAGCACCAGTCGACGTCGGGCGATGGGCCAGGAGCTGGCGAAGCTCGCCACGTTGATGGACGGCCAGGCCGCCTGACCTGACACCGCCGCTCTGCATTGATCCAATGCGCCCCATCAACTCGACACGCCGACCCCACCTCAGATCACCCGCATCCGATCCCGCGCCGACTCGCTTCCCACTGGTCAGGTCACTTTTGCGCTGCGGCTCGTTCCTGGCGAACCTGTTCCAACATGGCGGTGTCTGAGGCGAGGTCCGGGTGCTCCACCTGACGGTCAAGCTCGACGACGAGCTCCAGCTCGCCGATCGCCTTGTCGAGGTCCCCTTCCGCCCGGTGAACCATCGCGAATTTGTACCGGGTGACCGCCTCACCAGCCCGATCACCCACCTCCCGCCGAATCGGCAACGCCTCCTCCAAAAACACCAACGCCCGCCGCCGATCCCCCAACCCGTCATACACAAGCGTAGCCGCTTCGCCAACACGGTCACCAACCTCCCGATGAATAACAAGCGCCTGTTCATAGTAACCAAGCGCCCGCTGCCGATCCCCGAGGCCGTCGTAAGCGTTGCCGATGTTGTTTAGGGTAACCGCTTCGCCAACACGGTCACGAAACTGCCGCCGAATGATGAGCGCCTGTTCGTAGTACTCTAGCGCCTGTCGCAAATTCCCCAGCCCGTGCTGTGCGGCACCGGTGTTATTTAGGGTGGCTGCTTCGCCAACACGGTCACCAACCTCCCTATGAATAACAAGCGCCTGTTCGTAGTAACCAAGCGCCCGCTGCCGATCCCCAAGGCTGTCGTACATGCGGCCGATGCCGACAAGGGCGGCCGCTTCGCTGCCGCGATCGCCTGCACTGCGGTACAGGCACAGAGCTTCCTTGTAGCTCGCCAGGGCTCACCGGTGTAGGACAGAGCCCAGCCAAGGTCGTACGAGGCCCCGGCGTCCGGGCCAAGCGTCAGGGTTGCGGTAGCCATCGCCACGACGTCTACGAACCGGGACGTACGTAGCCACCCCATCGCCACCCGGTGACCGACGTCACGGGCGATCGCCGCCTCCCGGCCGGCCACCGCGAGTCGGTGCACCTCCACCAACTGGCTGACGGTTGCCGACGACCTGCCACGTACCGGCGTTTCCAGGTCCCCGAGACGACCGAGCGACGCCCCTGAGGCTGGATCAGCTGTCAACCCGGCACCGTCCCTGTCCCATGTGAGCGGTCGTCTCGACACCGCCATCGGTCGTCAGCAAGCCGAAACCCTCTACAACGGCCAGCAGAATAGGGCAGGCACCGATGCGGCGGCCAGAAATGACCATGATCTGACATCGCGAGTTGACCATGGCTTCAACAAGGACGACGTTGATCAGGCTGACGGCTATCGGCGATCCTGGATGGCGTCAGGGGCACGGAGTACCGTCTGGTGTGGTGGTGTGCCGGGGCTCGCGGTCTGGTGTGCCGCTGTCCAGACCGTTGACGGGGAAGGACCACCCGATGGCCACCATCGGCGACAACATCGCGCAGGTCAGGCGCCGGCAGTCGATCACTCAGGAACAGCTTGCGGCTGCGGCTGGGGTGAGCACGGAGACGATCCGCAAGCTGGAGACGAATCAGCGTACGACGCCTCGGATCGCGACGTTGCATGCGATCGCGCGGGCGCTGGGCGTACCGACGGCTGCGCTGCTCGGGGATGCGAGCACCGGTGCAGCCCGCCGGGAGCGCAATCATCGTCCGTTGGCGTTGCTCGACCTGCGTCGGGTGTTGATCCCTGCCCGTGGCCCGGCGGGGCTCATCGCTGACGAGGTGCCGGCGTTGCCGGCGGCCGGCGTCCCGGGTCGGCTCGCCGAGGCGGACCGTGCCTACCACCGGGGCGACTACGCCGCAGCGTTGGCAGTGCTGCCGCCGCTGATCGCCGGAGCCCGGCATGCCGCCGAGAACGCCGACGACGCCAACAGGCCGGCCGCGTACCGGACCTTGGCCCGCACCTATGACCTGACCAGCAGCCTGTTGATCCAGGTACGCGCGGTCGACCTCGCCTACCAGGCAGTGAACGCCGCCCAGGACGCTGCCGCATCCGCCGGCGACGAGCTGCTCAGCGCGACGACGGTCAAGCGCATGTCATGGCTGTTGCTGCGCCAGGGCCGGCTGACCGACGCGGAGCGGCTGGCGATCGCCACCGCTGACAGCGTCGAGCCACGGATCTCCCGCGCCACACCAGATGAACTCGCGGTGTGGGGCTGGCTGATGATGGCGGCAGCCGCCGCTTCCGCGCGGGACAACCGCCCGGACGACGCGGCCGCCCAGCTCGACGCGGCGGCTGCCGCCGCTGCCCGGCTGGGCACCCGACCGGTCAGTGCTGGTCACCTGACGATCGTTGGTGGAATGCGGTCAACCAAGGTCGACATGATGCGGGCCGAGGCGGCGGCGGTCGCTGGCGAGCCGCGCCGGGTTCTTGACCTGGCGACCAATGTCCGCCGTGGTGGTGCTGAGAAGACTTCGTGGCGGCGGCACCGGCTCGACGTGGCCCGCGCCCACGCCGAGCTGCGGGACTGGTCGGAGGCAACGGCGGTGCTCAGCGAGCTGACCGCCGACGCTCCAGTGTGGCTGCGGCACCAGCGCTACGCCCGCGACACGGTCCGCATGATCACCACCAGTCGCCGTCGGGCGATGGGCCAGGAGCTGGCGAAGCTCGCCGCACTGATGGACGGCCAGGCTGCCTGACCTGCACAACCGGCACCGGGAGTACCGGTTTTGGGGTCTGTCGGACACCGGGCACAACCCATGCATTCACTCTCAGTGATCAACTCGGCATCCTTCTACGTAGGACGGCGGTGCCGGGTCGCGCGCCATCACACAGCGGAACACCGCCCGGCCCGCCGTCCGCTCAGCTGGGCCCGACGCCGTACCCGCGATCGCCCTTTCACGCGTCGGGCCCGCCCGCTGGGCGGCGGCCCCGGGGTCGACACGGAGAGCCACCTCGGGTTGCCGCCCTCCACGCCCTATGCCGAGAGGGAGCCTGTGTAGTGATGGATACGCGGAGTAACGTCTGGTGTAGCGGCAAGAGCCAGAAGGTTGTTGGTCGGTGCCACCCGGCAGCTGACAAGGTGGTGACGCGCATGACCCGCATCATCGACCCACGATGGCCGTCGGCCTTGCGCCAGTTGCGTCAACAGGCCGGGCTCTCGCTGCGTGATCTCGCCGCGAAGGCGCACTACGCCAAGTCGTACCTGCATGATCTGGAGACCGGTCGCAAGACACCGACGCCCGAGGTCGCCGATCGGCTCGACGACGTGCTCGAAGCCGGTGGTGCGCTCTCCGCGATGCTCACCGACGACGGCGCACACGATTCCGCCGAGCTGGCCCGCCGGGTCGCGGCCACCGACATCAGCAGCAGCACCCTCGCTGGTCTGGAAGCGGCCGTCGACGAGCTTGCCGTCGCCTACCCCGTCACCGCGTCGCACGTTCTCCTTCCACGCGTCCGCCAACACCTGACCTACGTCACCACCCTGATCAGCTCCGGCCGCCGGATGACGCTGGACCAGCACCGACGGATCCTCGTCGCCGGCGGATGGCTGTCGCTGCTCACCGCTACCGTGCTGATCGACCTACGGCGGACCGGTGCCGCTGCCGGGCACCTGCACACCGCCAACGAGATGTCCGCCCACACCGAGCACGCCGAGATCCGTGCGTGGTGCCTGGAAACCCGCGCTTGGGAGGCGCTCACCAGCGGCGAGCCCGCGACGGCGCTTGCCCTGGCCGAGGGGGCGCAGACCGTCGCTCCGACCGGCAGCAGCGCCAAACTGCAGGCGACCGCTCAGACCGGCCGGGCGCTGGCGCTGCTCGGCGACCGACCGGCCACCGGGCAACGACTGGCCCAGCTGGAGCGGATGGTGTCGCCGTTGAGCCAGCCGGACCGGCCTGAGCACCACTACCGCTACGACCCGGGCAAAGCCCGAGCGTACGTGGCGACCACCTTGGCGTGGGTCGGTGATCCGGCCGCCGCCGCCGAGGCCAGCGAGGGCCTGGCCAGGCTGCTCGCCGAGGGCAGCCGCCCCCGGCGGATCGCGTCGGCCCGGTTGGATCTCGGCCAGGCCGTGCTGCCAATTGATCCGCACGAGTCGATAGCGCAGGTTGCGGCGGCGGTCGCCTCGGGCCGGGTCGCGGCGTCGAACTGGTGGCGGGTCGACCGGGTACGCCGAGGTCTGGCCGAGGTAGGGGTGCCGGCGGCCGAGTTGGATGAGCTGTGCGCCACACATCAGCCATCATGTGGCAGCGGACAGTAGCCAGCACTGGCGGACGGCGACACTGTAGACCGTCGGCCGAGCGCCGGTCAGGCTGGGACCAGGTCGCATCACCTGTGGATCAGCGACCTGCCAGCAGGGCCCGACATCGCATCCCGTGATCGCCCTTTCGCGCGTCGGGCCCGGCTACGGCGGCGGCCTCGGGGTCGACACGGAGAGCCACCTCGGGGTCGCCGCCCTCCACACTCGTCGAGGGGGACGTTGTGTTCGGGAAGTGGTTTCAGCCTGCGGACATACCGGTCGATGTGGTGTATCCGGTGCCGGGTCGGCGGCGGTACGCCGACCGGACGGTGCCGCCGCCGGACCGGCGGCCGGCGACCCGTACCGACCGCGCGGAGCGCCGGGGCGGTAACGCCGGCCGGCACTACCTGCGGTGAGAGAGCCCCAGGCCGGTAGCGGTGGGCCGGTGCACGAGCCGATGCGTCCGTCGTGGTGCTGTGCGGTGTGCCCGGAGGGGACGCCGTGGCCGTGCCCACCCGGCCGTGCGCCGTGAGTGTGGCGGTCGGGCGGCGGGTGGCCCTGTGGCGGGTCCGGCGACGGATGACCCAGCAGGTGCTCGCCGACCGGATCGGCCGGTCGAAGAGCTGGGTGGAAAAGGTGGAGCGCGGTGTCCGGACGCTGGACCGGTTCTCACTGATCCAGCAGGTCGCCGACGTGCTGCGGGTCGACCCGACGGAGTTGCTGGGCGACACCGGCCAGCCGCAGTCCGGCGGCGCGCCGGCCGGTGTCGACGCGGTCCGGGCGGCGCTCGCGCGTTACGAGGTGTTCGCCGCCGGGCCGGTCGGGCCGGCACCCGCTGCCGGGGAGGTGTCGCAGCGGGTCGAGCATGCCTGGTCGACGTACCGGCACGGGGACCATCCTCGGCTGCTGCGGACGGTGCCGGAGCTGCTGGACGCCGCACGGCGGCTGCACACCGCGCGACCGGAACATGGGACGGGTCTGCTGGTGCAGGCGTACCGGGTCACGGCGCTCGTGCTCGTCAAAGTCGGCGAGTCGGAGCTTGCCTGGCTGGCCGCCGACCGGGCGCTCGCGACGGCGGGCAGCGATCCGCTACCGGCCGGGTCGGCAGCGGTGCCGCTCGCACAGGCGCTGCGCGGGCTGGGCCAGGATCAGCTGGCGATGACCACAGCGGTCGCCGCCGCCGACCGGGTCGCCACATCCACCAATGGGAAGGCGAGACCGGGTTCCCGGGCGGTGTACGGGACGTTACTGCTGCAGGCCGGGTTGGCCGCTGCCGGCTGCGGCGACACTCACGGTGTCAGTGGGCTGCTCGGCCGGGCTGCCGACGTCGCCGGACAAGTTGGCGACGGGCAGGACTACCGGACGGCGAGCTTCGGCCCGGCGGCCGTCGAACTGGCGCACGTGGTGGCGGCGGTGGAGGCGGGCGACGCCCGGCAGGCGGTACGCCGACACGAGACAGCCACTCGGCGGCAGGCGTGGCGCGGGCTGCCTGCCGAGCACCGGGCGGCGTACCTGGTGGACGCCGCACGCGCGTACCTCGACGTCGCTGACTTCACTGCGGCAGGACGGTGGGTAGTCGAGGCGGACCGCGTCGCACCGGCTGAAATCCGCTCCCGGCCTTCCGCCCGTACCCTCGTGGCTGAGATTTCCCGCCACGGACCGCAGGTCGCCGGCGTCGCCCGGCTGGCGACGGCGCTCGGGTTGACCCGCTGCTGATCTCCCGCTAGCCCGGGGGCGGGCCGTAGCCGGGCGGCGGTGGGTTGTAGTAGCCGGGCCGGACCTGATATCCGGACGGCGGACCGTACCCAGGCGGGGGCGGAGCGCCGTACCCAGGCGGGGGCGGAGCGCCGTACCCAGGTGGCGGAGCGCCGTAGCCGGAGAACGGGGGCGGGCCGTAGCCGGGCGGGGTGCCCGGACCGGCACCGGGCCAGCCCGGGTAGCCGGCGAACATCGGCGGCGGAGGGGGCGGTGGCGCGGTGAGCACCACCGGGATCGGCACCACCGGCTCATCCGGCGCGGGCACCTGCCGCTGGCTGCCGTCCGGGAAGGTAATTTCGTAGTCCGCCCCGTTCCACAGCGCGTGCGGCGCCTGCGGGTCCCGGCCGACGAATGCCTGCCGGTAGGCGGCCAGCGCGGTCAGTAGCCGCTGCTCCTCCTTGGCATGGCGGGCCAGCTCCTCCGGTTTGCTCTCCAGGCCGCGCAGCAGCCCGTCGCGCAGCAGCGCCAGCTCGGTGGCGGCGGCCTGGAAGTCGCGCATCGCCCGTACGCCCGGCTCGCCGGCCACCCGGCTGGCCCAGCGGCGCGCCGAGTGCCGCCGGCCCAGGCTGCCCAGCGCCGCCACCTCCGGCGGGGTAAACCAGCCGGCCCGGACATAGTCGGGCAGCACCCGCTCGGTCAGCCGCCCTTCCCAGCTGCGCAGCCACACCGCCAGGCCGACCATGCCGAAGAAGATCGGCACCATCAGGCCGATGTAGCCGTACAGCAGGATCAGGGTCTGGCCGGTCGCCTCGACCAGCGTCGGGATCAGGTTCCAGGCCCCGTGCAGCATCATCGCCAGCAGCAGCCCAGCGGTCGGCGCGAGCACCCGGATCCGCCGGTCGGCGCTGCGCGCGGCCACCCCGAGACCGACACCGGCCATCGAGGTGAACAGGGGGTGGGCGAAGCCGGTGAAAAGGATCCGGACGATGAAGATGGCGAAGACGTTCTGCGCGCCGGTCGCCGGGCCGTACTGCTCGGCGCCGGCGGCGTAGCCGTATCCGCCGAGGTAGAGAATGTTCTCCACCATCGCGAAGCCGATCGCGGACATGCCGCAGTAGACGATCCCGTCGGTGATGCCGGACCACTCGCGGCGGCGGGTCAGCAGCAGCAGGATCGGGCCGAGGGTCTTGGTCAGCTCCTCGATGAACGGCGCCACCAGCACCGCCACCAGCGCTTCCGAGTAACCCAGATTGTAGAGCAGATCCGCCGAGAAGGTGTTCACGTTCAGCGAGGCGTACGTAGAGACGAACGCCCCCCAGGCGAAGCAGAAGGCGAGGTAGCGCACCGGCTCCGGTTCGTACCGGTCCAGCCACAGGAAACAGGCGACCAGCACCGGTACGGGCAGCACTGCCGCGATGACGCCGACGGTCAACGCGACCGGGCCGAGCGCGGTGCCGAGGTAGACCAGGATGGCGACACCGCAGCCGGCGATCAGCACCACGATGCCGGCCAGGGTCAGCCAGCGCAGCCAGACGCTGCGCCGCAGCCGATCGGCCGGCACGGTCCCGTCCGCCGGCTCCGCCGGAACGGCCGCTGGGGCCGCTGGCTCAGCCGTTGAAGCCGCTGGCTCAGCTGCGGTTGGCGGGTCCGCCGCAGGTACCGGCTCGGTCGAAGCCGCCGCAGGGCGGGAGCCGGATGGACCACCGGGGACAGTGTCGGACATTGGGCTAGCGTAGCCAGCGTCGACGAACGGCGGGCAGCGTGTCACCCGGTGGGTACGCCAGGAATGCTGACCGGTTAGTCCGATTCCTCGTTCCCGAACGCCTCGCTGATCATCTCTTCCACCACCCCGGCCTCGGTGCCACTGGCCCGGACCAGGTCGCTCGCGGTAGCCCTGATCTGGGCGACCACCACGCTGCCGTTGAATCCCACCCCGGCGCCGTACGCCGCACCGGCGCACCTGGCGGCGTCCAATGCCCGACGTCGGGTGCGCACCGGGTCGGTACCCGTGTCGAGTTCGTGGCGCAGGATGCGCACCGCGTCGCCGAGGTGGCAGACCGCCTCCGGCAGAGCAGACGGCACCGGCTCGTCCTCGGTCAGCAGGGAGACCACCCGCCGGGTGAGCACCCGCGAGTTGCGCAGCCCTCGGGTGACGTACTCGGCGCTCTCGGCGTACTGGGCCAGTGGGCCGCGGGCCCGCCAGCGCGCCGGCGCCAGGACCGCCGTCTCGTGTCCCGCCTCGACCGCCTCCCGGAACTCGGACAACTCCTTCTCCGCATCGTGCAGCCGCTTCGATGCGGCCTCTGCCCGGCGGCGGTCCCGCCCAGCCAACGCCTTTCCGCTGAGGATCAGCATGTCGGACAGTACGTCCAGCGCCGGGTCGGCGGCGCGGCGCGCGATGACCAGCGGGTTGAGCGGCAGCAGCAGGATCAGCACCACCAGCCCGACCAGCCCGCCGACCAGGGCATCGATGAACCGGTCGGGGTAGAGGTTTTCCGACTGCGACGTCAGGGTGGCGACCAGCACTCCGGACGACGCGGCCTGGGTGACCAGGGCCGCGCCGCTGCCCAGAAAGACGGCGGCCACCACCGCGAGCGGCACGATCAGCAGCAGCTGCCAGGTGCCGGTGCCGATGGTGATGACGATCAGGTCGCCGATGGCGATCCCGACCGCGACCCCGACCACCAGTTCGGCGGCGCGTTTGAGTCGTTGCCCGATCGAGGCGCTGAGGATGATCACCGCCGCGATCGGGGCGAAGAAGGGCACCGGGTGGCCGATCACCCGGCGGGCGATGAACCAGGCCAGCGCCGCCGCCAGACCAGCCTGCAGGGCGAGTACGAGGTTGGCGCGGACCCGGTCCGACCGTTCCCGGAACTCGGTTCCAACCCGGCTGCGGGTCAGCGTGAGCAGCCCGGTGAGACGGGGTGCCGCCGCCGCACGTGGTGGCTTCCCGGCGTCGGCCATGCGGGCAGCGTACCGAGCAATTCGCGGCTTATGGTGGTATTGCCCATCCGGTCACGCCCGCGGTGGCCGATCTGGTGCCGCGCTGGCTAGCCTGCGAAGATGTCCGACCTCATCGAGGCACTCCGCGCGGCCTTGCCCGACACCGCGGTCCTCACCGACCCCGACCTGCTGCGCGGCCACCAGCGCGACGAGGCCGACCTGTGCGCCGCCGGCACCCCGGCCGTCGTGGTCCGACCCCGGACAACCGCCGAGGTGGTCGCCACCGTCAAGGTTGCCGCCCGGTACGGCGTACCGGTGGTGCCGCAGGGTGCCCGGACCGGGCTGGCCGGCGCGGCGAACGCGGTCGACGGCGCGGTGGTGCTCTCCACCACCGCGATGGACCGGATCGTCGACGTCGACCCGGTCAACCGCACCGCCGTCGTCCAGCCCGGCGTGGTCAACGCCACCCTGGCCGCCGAGGTGGCCCGGTACGGGCTGCGCTACCCGCCGGACCCCGGCTCGTGGGAGTCGTCCACCATCGGCGGCAACGTGGCCACCAACGCCGGCGGCATGTGCTGCGTCAAGTACGGCGTGACCGGCGAGTACGTCATCGGGCTCGAAGTGGTGCTGGCCAGCGGCGAGGTGCTGCGCACCGGCCGGCGCACCGCCAAGGGGGTCGCCGGCTACGACCTGACCCGGCTCTTCGTCGGCTCCGAAGGCACCCTCGGGGTGATCACCAAGGTGACCGTCGCGTTGCGGCCGGCCGCCGACGCCTCGCTCACCCTGGTCGCGGTCTTCGACTCCACCGCCGCGGCCGGCACCGCCGTCGCCGGCATCGCCTCCGGCGGGCTCAGCCCCAGCCTGCTGGAGCTGCTGGACCGCACCCACCTGCGGGCGATCGAGGTGTACCGGCCGATGGGGTTACGCACCGACGCCGCCGCGCTGCTGCTCGCCTCGGTCGACACCGGCACCGCCGCCGGCACCGACCTGGACCGGATCGCGCAGGTGTGCACCGCCGCCGGCGCCACCGAGGTGTACGCCGCCAGCGACGCGGTCGAGGCCGCCGCCCTGCTGCAGGCCCGCCGGCTGGCCCACCCGGCGATGGAACGTCTCGCCGCGCAGACCTTCCCCGCCGGCAACGGCGGGCTGATCATCGACGACGTGGCGGTGCCCCGCTCGACGCTGGCCCGGATGCTCGACGGTGTCGAGGCGATCGCCGCCGAACACGCCGTACCGATCGGCGTCGTCGGGCACGCCGGCGACGGCAACCTGCACCCGAACATCGTGGTCGACCGGGCTGACCCGGACAGCCTGACCCGCGGCCGGGCCGCCTTCGACGCGATCATGCGACTCGGGCTGGAGCTGGGCGGCACCTGCACCGGCGAGCACGGGGTCGGCCTGCTCAAACGCGACTGGCTGGCCGAGGAGATCGGCCCGGTCGGCATGCGGGTGCATCGCGCCGTCAAGCAGGCGCTGGACCCGACCAGCCTGTTCAACCCCGGCAAACTGCTCTGACCTTCAGCCGGTCGGCATACCGGAGTCGGTCGGCCAGTCCACACCCCGGTCGGCGGCGAAGCCACGGACGTCCGCCGCACCGAGGCGCGCCGCATCGGCGGTCGCGTCGTCCGGCATCCGCTGCGACTGCAGCTCCGCCGCCACCCGGGCCCGGTAGTGCTCCACCTCGCGGTCCCGCACAGCCTCGTCCCAGCCAAGCACCCGGCCCATCACCTCGGCGGCGTGCCCGGCCGACTCGTTGCCCCGGTGCGGCGTCTCGATCGAGATGCGGGTCCGCCGGGTCAGCACGTCGTCCAGGTGCAGCGCGCCCTCGGCGCGGGCCGCGTACGCGATCTCGACGGCCAGGTACTCGGGTGCGCCGGGCACCGGGCTGGCCAGCAGCGGATCGTCGTCGATCAACGCCAGCAGCTCCACCGCGAGGGTGCCGTACCGCTCCAGCAGGTGCTCCAGCACCCCGACCGGGACGCCGTGCCGGCGGGCCACGTCGGCCCGGTCCCGCCACATCGCGGCGAACCCGTCGGCACCGAGCAGCGGCAGGTCGGCGGTCCGCGACGGCCGGTCCACCCCGAGCCGGGCCGCCGCCCGGTCCACCACGTCCGCGGCCATCACCCGGTACGTCGTGTACTTGCCACCGGCCACCAGCAGCAGACCCAGCATCGGCTCGACCACGGCGTGCTCGCGGGACAGCCGCGACGTCGAGTCCGCCTCACCGGACAACAGCGGCCGCAGACCGGCGTACACCCCTTCGATATCGCGCGGCGCCAGCGGCCGGTCCAGCACCGTGTTCACCTGGTCCAGCAGGTAGCCGATGTCGCGTTCGGAGGCGGCCGGGTGGGCGCGGTCGAGCCGCCAGTCGGTGTCCGTGGTGCCGATGATCCAGTGCCCGCCCCAGGGCAGCACAAACAGCACCGAGGTGGCGGTACGCAGGATCAGCCCGGCCTCACCGGTGATCGCCGACCGGGGCACCACCAGATGCACGCCCTTCGACGCGCGTACCCGCAGGCCGGGCCGAACCCCGACGTCGCCGAGCATCCGCGACACGTCGTCGCTCCACACTCCGGTGGCCGCGATGACGGTACGGGCATGTACCTCGAACTCGGCGTCCGGATCGCCGGGCCGGGCCTCCATGTCCCGGACCCGCACCCCGGTCACCTCGCGGGCCTGGCGCAGCAGGCCGACGGCGCGGGCGCTGGTCACCACGGCCGCGCCGAGACTGGCTGCGGTCCGCGCCAGGGTGACCACCAGCCGGGCGTCGTCGACCTGACCGTCGTAGTAGCGCACGGCACCGGCGACGGCGTCCGACCGCAGGCTGGGGAAGACCCGCCGGGCGCCTTCGCGGGACAGGTGCCGGTGCAGCGGCATCCCCCGACCGCCGCCGAACACCCCGGCGAACACGTCGTACGCGGCGACCCCGGCGCCGTAGTAGGCCCGCCGCCAGACCCGGCCGGGCAGCGCCCGTGGCCCGCTGGCGCCGCCCTGCGGCAGCGGAACCAGGATCGGCACCGGCCGGACCAGGTGCGGGGCGATCCGGGAAGCCAGCAGCCCACGCTCGGTCAACGCCTCGTGCACCAGCCCGAACTCGAGCTGCTCCAGATAGCGCAGCCCGCCGTGAATCAGTTTGCTGGACCGGCTGGACGTGCCGGCGGCGTAGTCGCGGGCCTCGACCAGCGCCACCTTGAGCCCACGGGACGCGGCGTCGAACGCGGCGCCGACGCCGGTCACCCCACCCCCGATCACCAGTACGTCGAACCGCTCGCCACGGAGGCGGCGCAGATCGGCGGCGCGGCGGGTCACGGACAGTTGGCCGGCTGCGTACCGGGAGACGGCAGGGTCACGCACCTCTCCACCGTATCCCGCCGCCTAGGGTGGCGGACATGACGCAGCCGCCCGGTCATCCCGGCTACCCGTACCCCGGTCAGCCCTACCCGGTGCCGCCGCCGTACCCGATGCAGCCGTCCGCCGCCGCCGGGCCGCCGCCGGCCAGCGTGTGGCCGACGGTCGCCGCGGTGGCGATCGCGATCTGGTCGGTCGGTGTGACGGTGTTCGCGCAGGCTGGCGGCTGGCTGACCGATCAGGTCCTGCTGGCCAGCGGGTTGCCCACCCCGGCGGTGGTCTGGCCGTTGATCGCGTTCGGCAACGCGCTGCTGGTCGGCGTACCCACCATGCTGCTGGCGCTGGTGCCCCGGTCACCGGCGGTACGGGCGACCGGCCGGGCCTGGCTGGTCGCCGCGTTCGCCCTCGGCGGTTTCGGGCTGCTGCGGGCCGTACCGACCGTCCACCACGAGCTGTACCTGGCCGCGCTCACCGTGCTCGCCGCCGGCGGCGCCGCCGGGCTGCGGGCGCTACGGCGCCGGGCCGAACCGGACCAGGCCGAGCCGGCTCAAGCCGAGTCAGGTCGGGCTCAGTCAGGTCCGGCCGAGCCAGCTCACGCTCAGTCTGACAAGGCGGACCGGATGGTCGCTGTGCTACTCGCCGTCGCGGCCGGGCTGGTCATGCTGCTGCCCTGGTGGTGGGTCGGCGCGCTGGGCGGCGCGGTGGAGACGGCACTCGCCGTCGCCGCAGCGGCCGCGACCGGCTGGTACGCCGCCGAACTGCTGCCCCGGCGGTTCTGGACGGCGATCGGTGCCGGCCCGCAGGGGCGCTCGGCGGTGCGCACCATCCTGCTCGGCGGGACGGCCGCCGGGGTTGGGCTGCTGCTGCTCGCCGCCGGCATCGGCCATCCCGGCGGGCAGCTGGCCGCGATCCTGGTGCTGCCGCCGATCGGGTACGCGGCTGCGGCGATCGGCTGGGCCGCCGACCGGTCCAGCGCGCCGGTCGGCGTACTGGCCGGGCTGTCCGTCGGCGGACCGCTGGCCCTGCTCGACCCGGAAGAGGTATCGCTGCTCCTGGCCATCGGCCGTGACCTACCGTTCTGGGCGTCGGTCGGTGCCGGCGTCGGAATGGCGCTGGCACTCGCGTTGGGTGTCGGCCTCGGCTTCGGTCTCGGTCGGCGACGGGCGGGTCGACCACCACGGCTGGCAGGTCGACCACTGCGGCGGGTGGCGGTGGCCACCGTCGTGGTGCTGGCGGCGGCCGGTGCCGCCGTGCACCTCGCCGTCGGGCAGCCGGGGCTGCACGGCGAACGGCTGTTCGTGATGCTGCGGGAACAGGCCGATCTGTCCGACGTGCCGCGCGGCACCGGACCGCAGGCCCGCGACGAACGGGTCCGGACGGTCTTCCAACGGCTGGTCGACACCGCCGAGGCCAGCCAGGCCGACCTGCGCGACGATCTGGACCGGTGGGGGCTGTCCTACTCGCCGTACTACCTGGTCAACGCGATCGAGGTGGACGCCGGGCCGGCGCTGCGGCCCTGGCTGACCCGGCGGGACGACGTCGACCGGGTGCTGATCAGTCAGCAACTGCGGCCGCTGCCGGCCACGGTCGAGCCCGAACGGGGCGACCAGCCCGCTCCGCGTACCCCGCCGTGGAACATCACCATGCTCGGTGCCGAACGGGTCTGGACGGAGCTCGGTGTCGACGGCGCCGGCATCGTGGTCGGCGCCTCGGACTCCGGGGTGGACGGCGACCATCCGGCGCTCGCGGACGGGTTCCGGGGCGGCGACGACTCCTGGTTCGACCCGTGGAACGGCACCGGTACCCCGACCGACAACAACGGACACGGCACCCACACGCTCGGCTCGGCCGTCGGCGACACCTCGATCGGCGTCGCCCCGGGTGCGTCCTGGGTCGGCTGTGTCAACCTGGACCGCAACCTCGGCAACCCGGCACGCTACCTGGACTGCCTGCAGTTCATGCTGGCCCCGTTCCCGACCGGGGGCGACCCGTTCGCCGACGGGCGACCGGAACGCGCTCCGCACGTGCTCACCAACTCCTGGGGCTGCCCCGAGCTGGAAGGCTGCGACCTGAGTTCGCTGCGGCCGGCCACCGAGGCGCTGGCCGCCGCCGGGCTGATGATGGTGGCCGCGGCCGGCAACACCGGCCCGTTCTGCAGCTCGGTCGATGACCCGCCGGCCCCGTACACCGATGTGCTGACCGTCGGCGCGGTAGACGCCGACCGGGAGGTTACCGACTTCTCCAGCCGGGGCCCGGCGCCGGACGGCACCGTCAAACCGGACCTGGTGGCACCGGGCGCCGACGTGCTGTCGGCGATGCCCGGCGGCGGGTACGCGGCGCTGGACGGTACGTCGATGGCGACCCCGCAGGTGGCCGGGGTGGTGGCGCTGCTGTGGTCGGCGCGACCGGAGCTGATTGGTGACCTGGACGGCACGGCGCGGATCCTGCGGCAGACCGCCGCCGAGGCCGGCCTCGGCGGCGGTGACACCTGCGGTGACCCGGCGAACCTCACCGGCGCCGGTCTGGTCGACGCGTACGCGGCGGTGCACGCCGCCCGGTCCGGCGGCTGATCGCCGCTCGGCCGGAGACGCCGCAGGGCGGTTACCGGGAAGCTGCCCGGTAACCGCCCTGCGGTTCTGTCGCTACTGCGGCGTGGCTGGACTCAGAAGTCCATCTCGCCGCCGCCCGGCGCACCCGCCGGGGCCGGGGTCTTCTCCGGCTTGTCCGCCACCACGGCTTCGGTGGTCAGGAACAGCGCCGCGATCGACGAGGCGTTCTGCAGCGCCGACCGGGTCACCTTGGCCGGGTCGATGATGCCCGCCTGCAGCAGGTCCACATAGTCGCCGTTGGCGGCGTTGAGGCCGTGGCCGGCCTCCAGGTTGCGGACCTTCTCCACCACGACGCCGCCTTCGAGGCCGGCGTTGACGGCAATCTGCCGCAGCGGGGCGTCCAGCGCGATCTTCACGATCTGCGCGCCGGTCGCCTCGTCGCCGACCAGGTCGAGCTTGTCGAAGGCGGTCTTGCCGGCCTGCACCAGAGCGACGCCACCACCGGGGACGATGCCCTCCTCGACGGCTGCCTTGGCGTTGCGCACCGCGTCCTCGATGCGGTGCTTGCGCTCCTTGAGCTCCACCTCGGTGGCCGCGCCGACCTTGATCACCGCGACGCCGCCGGCCAGCTTGGCCAGCCGCTCCTGCAGCTTCTCGCGGTCGTAGTCGGAGTCGCTCTTCTCGATCTCGGCCCGGATCTGGTTGACCCGGCCCTGGATCTGCTCGGCGTCGCCGGCACCGTCGACGACCGTGGTCTCGTCCTTGGTCACCTGGACCTTGCGGGCCCGGCCCAGCATGTCGATGGTCACCGCGTCGAGCTTCAGGCCGAGCTCCTCGCTGACGACCTGGCCGCCGGTGAGGATCGAGATGTCGGTCAGCATCGCCTTGCGGCGGTCACCGAAGCCGGGAGCCTTGACGGCAACCGACTTGAAGGTGCCGCGTACCTTGTTGACGATCAGGGTGGCCAGCGCCTCGCCCTCGACGTCCTCGGCGATGATCAGCAGCGGCTTGCCCGACTGCATGATCTTTTCCAGGATCGGGAGCAGGTCCTTGACCGAGGAGATCTTGCTGTTGACGATCAGGATGTAGGGGTCGTCGAGGACGGCCTCCATCCGCTCCGGGTCGGTCCAGAAGTAGGGCGAGATGTAGCCCTTGTCGAAGCGCATACCCTCGGTGAGCTCCAGCTCCAGGCCGAAGGTGTTGCTCTCCTCGACGGTGATGACACCTTCCTTGCCGACCTTGTCCATCGCCTCGGCGATGATCTCGCCGACGCTGGCGTCTCCGGCGGAGATCGACGCGGTGGACGCGATCTGCTCCTTGGTCTCCACGTCCTTGGCGAGCTTGCTCAGCTCCTCCGCGACGTTGGCGACGGCGGCCTCGATGCCCCGCTTCAGGGCCATCGGGTTCGCGCCGGCCGCGACGTTGCGCAGGCCCTCGCGGACCAGGGCCTGGGCCAGGACGGTCGCCGTCGTCGTGCCGTCACCGGCCACGTCGTCGGTCTTCTTGGCGACCTCCTTGACCAGCTCGGCGCCGATCTTCTCGTACGGGTCCTCGAGCTCGATCTCCTTGGCGATGCTCACACCATCGTTGGTGATGGTGGGAGCGCCCCACTTCTTTTCGAGCACGACGTTGCGGCCCTTCGGGCCCAGCGTCACCTTGACGGCGTCGGCGAGGGTGTTCATACCCCGCTCGAGACCGCGGCGCGCCTCTTCGTCGAACGCGATCATCTTGGCCATACGGCGTTGTCCTCCTGGACGCTCGCAGCACCGGAGCCGGTCAGCTCCGCCATGCCGCCTGCTCTACGCACCTTCGGACGTCGCTACCCAATGACAGTGACGTCCGCCGGCCGGGCCGGATAGCCCGCGACGACCGGCCATCTCCGTCACCCCGCGAAGCGGGACGACGGCGGTGGCCCCACCGCCCCGACCTTTGGCACTCCCGGTTGGCGAGTGCCAATCCTTGTTTAGCACTCTCCCCTGTCGAGTGCAAGCGAACAGCAACTTGCCGCCCGACGTACCCCTTCGGGCCGCACGGCCGCAGACGGCGGTCACGGTCAAGATCGGGTGGGCAGGATCGCCGGGCGGCGAAACGATGAAAGGCGCCGGCTCCACGAGGAGAACCGACGCCTTGCGGGTGCGCAGACCTGTGTCGAGCTATCAGCTACGTCGCCGTCCGGTCGGGCGGCCGCACCGGCCACCGAACGCGCAGTTGGCCAGCAGGGTGACCGCGCCGGCCAGCAGGGTGACTAGGCGATGACCCGGACCCTCTCCGCCTGAGGACCCTTCTGCCCCTGAGCGATCTCGAACTCGACGCGCTGCCCGTCGTCGAGCGCCTTGTAACCGTCCATCTCGATGGCGGAGAAGTGGACGAAGACGTCCTGACCCCCGTCGACCGCGATGAAACCGTAGCCCTTTTCGCTGTTGAACCACTTCACGGTGCCCTGTGCCACGGTGCACTTCCTCACTTCTGTCGTGCCGGGCCTCTGCCGGCCCTCTGACCGGCGTGTTCGCCGGCCGGAGCCACCGATCGGGACTCTCGTACGGGTTGCCCGAGTACAGCAGCCGGAATCGCACGCTACACGAGGTCTGACGGCACCGCACTATCCCAAAAGGGGACATCAACCCCCAGTCAAGTCTCCCTGGCACCACATTTCGTTGACCACGTGTGTCCCGTACACCGCAGAACGTGAAGCCCGGACGGCATCGCGCGCCTGGCAGCCGGGCCGCCCGACGGTCGGACCGCACCGTGCCCCGACGCGACCGCGTCCGCCAACGCCACCCGGCGGCCGCCGCCGTCGGGCTACTCATCGTGCTGTCGGCGTTCACCGGCGGCCTGCCCGGGGACGCCGGCAAACCACCGCCGCGCGAGCCGGGCTGGACCGTCGCCGACCAGGACCACGACCACCAGCAGCGCAGCGTGTTGCTGCGCGCCGGCCCGGTGCCGACACCGACCGACGGATTCTTCTCCTGGGCGGCGCTGAACCGGCGTACCGGGCTGATCACCGGGTCACCGAACTTCACCGCGCAGAGCGACACCATGTCGTTGATCAAGGTGTGGCTGGCTGCCGACGACCTGCGCCGCGCCGACGAGCAGGGCAACATGCTCCGGACACCCCAGCTGGCCCAGCTGTCGTCGATCATCCGGGACAGCGACAATCCCGGCGCGGACGCCACCTACGACCGGGTCGGTGGCCGGGAGTCCATCGAGCGGATGGTACGGCTCTGCGGGCTGACCGACTCGGCCCCGGAGCGCGACCGGTGGAGCAACACGGTCGTTTCCGCCCGCGATGTCACCAGGCTGGGGCGCTGCATCGCCGACGGACGGGCGGCCGGGCCGCAGTGGACGCCGTGGCTGCTGTCCGAGATGCGCGCCGTCCGCGGCGCAGGCGACTTCGGCCCACGGGACGCGCTCACCGCCGAGTACGCGGCCACCATCGCCATCAAGAACGGCTGGCTGCTGCGCGACGAGGACGGGCTCTGGCACATCAGCTGCCTCGCGATCGGGGAGACCTGGGTGATCGGCGCGCTGGCCCGCTACCCCGGGCGGCAGGGGCTCGACCACGGCATCGCCTACTGCCGGCAACTCGGCACGGCTTTGTTGCTGGTCGCGTGACCCCGTTGCCGGCGAGGGCGCGACCGTCGGCGGCTGGTGGCGTGACCGGTACGGGCCGGGCCGAAGGCGGGATTCCGGTTGTCTGCGAAGCCGCGCCGGGCGAGCATGCCGACGTGGAAACTGGGACCGGCCCCGCTCACGTCGTACCGCCGGTGGCCGCGGTCCGGCGGATCCGGGCCGACGACGCCGCCCGGATGCGCGCGCTGCGGCTGGAGATGCTCGCCGATTCGCCGCTGGCGTTCATCGAGCGGCTCGCCGACGCGGCGGCCCGTCCGCTGCACGAGTACGCCGAGCGGGCGGCCCGGTCCGCCGTCGGTGACCTGATCGCCCAGTTCGTGGCCGAGACCGGACCGGCCACCCCGGAAGCCGGCCCGGCACCGGCTGGCGAGCCGGCCGGCCGGCGGTTCGTGGCGCATGCGGGAGCGCACGTCTGGCGGGACGACGCGTCGGTGTCCGTCCTGTTCGCCGTCTACATCAGCCCGGCCTGGCGCGGCCGGAACCTGCTCGCCGAACTGGTCGACGCGGTCGCCGCCTGGTCACGCGCGACCGGTCGGCCGGAGCTGCTGCTGGAGGTGGTGGTCGGCAACGACCGGGCGGTACGGGCGTACCAGCGGCTCGGCTTCGCCGACACCGGCGTGCGTCTGCCACACCCGACCCGGCCGGACCTGACCGAGTTGCAGATGCGCCGGCCGGCGTGACCGGCCCGGCCAGCTGGCCGGGCCGGTCGGCATCCGTGGCGGGTCGGACGTGCCGGCGGGACTGGACGTTTCAGACGTGCCGGCGGGACTGGACGATCCGGAACCGGCCGGCGACGTACGCGCCGTCGGTCAACGCCGAGTTCGCCGCGGCGTTGGCACCGCTGGCGTGGAAGTCGGAGAAGGCGGCCGACTGGTTGACGAACACCCCGCCGGTGAGGTTCGCCGACAGGTGCACACCGACGTCCAGCGCGGCGGCCTCCACGTCGGCGAGCACCTGCTGGTCGGTCGAGTAGACGCCGGCGGTCAGCGCACCGCGGGCTGTGACCGTACGCCGGAATACTTCGACGCTGCGCGCGGTGGACCCGGTGGCGACGACGAAGCTGACCGGCCCGAACCACTCCCGGCCGTAGACGTCGTCGGCGTCCGCGCCCAGCTTGACGACCAGTGGGGTACGCACCACTGCGTTCGGGTACGCCGGGTGGCTGATCTCCCGCGACTCCAGCACCGGCTCGCCGAGCTTCGCCGCTGCGGCGAGCCGGTCGAGGACCGCGTCGTCGACGATCGCGCCGATGAGCTCGACCGCCCGCGCCGGATCGCCGGTCAGTTTGCCGATCGCGGCGGCGATGCCGGCGGCCACCTCGTCCGGGCTCTTGCGCCCCTGATCGGTTTCGATGCCGCCGGCCGGCACCAGGATGTTCTGCGGCGTGGTGCACATCTGTCCGCTATAGAGTGACAAGGAGAAGGCGATGTTGCGGCACATGCCGACAAAGTCCGCCGTGGAGTCGACGATGATCGTGTTGACGCCGGCCTTCTCGGTGTAGACGGTGGCGTGCCGGGCGTTGGCCTCCAACCAGTCGCCGTACTCGGTGGAGCCGGTGAAGTCGATGATCCGCACCTCGGGGCGGCCGGCGAGGACGGTCGCCAGCCGCTCGCCCGGCGCCTCAGCGGCGAGCTGCACCAGGTTGGGGTCGAAGCCGGCCTCGCTGAGCACCTCGCGGGCGTAGCGGACGGTGATCGCCAGCGGCAGCACCGCGCCGGGGTGTGGTTTGACCAGCACCGGGTTCCCGGTGACCAGGGAGGCGAACAGCCCCGGGTAGGAGTTCCAGGTCGGGAAGGTGTGGCAGCCGATCACCAGGGCGACGCCGCGCGGCACCACATGGAATGTCTTGGTCATCCGCAGCGGCTCGCCGCGGCCGGTCGGCTTCTCCCAGCCGGCGGTGCGCGGGTGGCGGGTCATCTCGGCGTACGCGTAGGCGATGGCTTCCAGGGCGCGGTCCAGCGCGTGCGCCCCGCCGGCCTGGAACGCCATCACGAACGCCTGACCGGTGGTGAACTGCACCGCGTTGGCCAGCTCGAAGCTGTGTTCGTGCAGCCGGGCGAGAATCTCCAGACAGACGCCGGCCCGACTGCGCGGTCCGGCGTCACGCCAGGCGGGCAGCGCGGCCTGGGCGGCGGTGATCAGCTGGTTGACGTCGGCGCGGGGGTACCGGACGCCGAGTTCGATGCCGAACGGGCTGTCGTCGGTGGCGACCGCTTCGCCGGTGGCGGTGGGCTGGTCGAGGGGGAAGTCCTTGCCCAGATAGGCGTGGAACGCCGCCGCGCCCTCGGCGGCGGCGTGTTCGCCGTAGATCCGCGGGCTCGGCGACTCGGGGTAGGCCGACCAGTAGTCGCGTTCGGCGATCGCGGTCAGCGCGCGGGCCAGGGTGTCGGCATGCGTGACGTACAGCGGGTGCGGGGTCTCCGTCATTCCGCCATCATGCCTCAGATGGTCTGCTGCCAGTTCTGCCAGATGTCGACCGCCCGGAAGCCGATCGCCTCGTTGATCGCGATCATGTGCTGGTTGCTGTCGGCGTTCCAGGTGTCGATCACCCGCAGCGCCGGTTCGTGGCGCAAGGTGAACCGCAGGTTCTCGATCTTGACGATGGTGCCCAGCCGGTGTCCGCGATGATCCGGGGCGACGATGGTGATCTGCTGGTAGGCGTGCCAGTCCGGTTCGGCTGGCCGGGTGATGTTGCTCCAGGCGACGATCCGGCCGCTGTCCAGATGCCGGGTCACCGTGTGGTAGCTGCGGGTGCGGGCCGCTTTTCGGGCCAGATCCGCTTCGTGGATCCGGTCGGCGTCGACGTTTTCCGGCTCCCACTCCAGGTCACCCATTGGCGAGTCGGTCACCATCCGCCCGTCCAGGTAGGCGAGATCGGCGCGGTACTCCTCCGGGCAGGGCCCGACCCAGGTCAGCAGCTCGTAGCCAGGGGCGCGGTGCCAGTACTCGGCGAGCATCATGTCGAGCGCCGGCTGGTCGACGGTGTCGATTTCGAGCCGACGGCGCGCCTCGACCAGGGCCGATTTGACCCCCATGGCGTGAGCGAAGGCGGTCGGCGCCGGGTCGCGGGCGACGCCGCCGGGCATGGTGTCCGCCGAGTGCCCCATGATCCGGGTCCGGCCGGTCTCCCGGACCCGCCGCACGGCGTACGCGTACAGCGCTCGACCGATGCCGCGCCGCCGGTGCGCGGGGGCCACCTGGATGTCCACGCCGACGTTGTCGAGGTTGTCGAGCAACGGGAACTCCATGGCGACCAGCCCGACCGGTACGCCGTCCACACTGGCCAACGCGGCTTCGTACCGTACGCTGTGCCGCTGATGCCGCAGCAGGGCCTCGAACCACTGCCGGGGCGCCGGCGGCATGTCCGGGACAAAGCGGGCCGACCGCCTGATCTGGTACGCCTGCTCGAAGGCGGCCTCGTCGGCCGGATCCAGCGGGGTGATGGTGATGTCCATGCCGTCGAGCGTGACGGGGCCGGGCCAGCCGCGCGACCCAATTACCGGCCGGGGGACGTTGGTCGGGAGGACGCTCGCACAGCGCCTCCGGCGCCGCCGGTCGTTGGGACCCGGGGTTGAGATTGTTGCCAAGCTCGGTCGGGGCCCTTACGGCGAGTCGTCCTCCCGCACAGAGCATCCTGCGCCGTGCAAGTGCAGTCGTCAAGACCCCACCGGCGTATTTTCTCGACCTATGGCAAAACACTGACTACGGACCGCACATGAACATCGGCTGATCGGCGTACGCCGATCAGCCGATGCAGTGGAGGGTGTGCTGGTCAGAAGGTCAGCCGAGTAGTCCGGCCGCACGAACCGAACGCAACGACGGCTTCACCCGGTGAGTCGGGCCGACCTGCCCGGCGACCGCGTCGATGGTCTTCAGACCTTCGCCGGTGTTGTAGACGACCGTCTCGGCGGTCGGGTCCAGCTGTCCGCTGTCGACCAGTTTCTTCAGCACCGCCGTGGTTACCCCGCCGGCCGTCTCGGCGAACACCCCGGTGGTCCGGGCCAGCAGCCGGATCCCCTCCCGGATCTCGTCGTCGTCGGCGTAGTCCATCCAGCCACCGGTGCGCTGCACCGCCTCCAACGCGTACAGACCGGCGGCCGGGTCACCGATGTTGAGCGACTTGGCGATCCCGGTCGGCTTCACCGGCACGATCTGGTCGGTGTCGCGGTGCAGCGCGGTCGCGATCGGGTTACAGCCGGCGGACTGCGCGCCGAACACCCGCCAACCGTTCGCCGGCGCGTCGACCAGGCCGATCTCGACCAGCTCGGTGAACGCCTTGTCCACCTTGGTGAGCAGTTCCCCGCTGGCCATCGGAATCACCACCTGCTCGGGAATCCGCCAGCCGAGCTGCTCGGCCACCTCGTAGCCGAGCGTCTTGGACCCCTCCGCGTAGTACGGCCGCACGTTGACGTTGACGAACGCGGTGTCCTCGAACTCGTCGGTCTCCACCAGCTCGCTGCAGAGCCGGTTCACGTCGTCGTAGGAGCCGTCGATTGCGACCAGCTCACCGCCGTACACCGCGGTGGTGACGATCTTGCCGGGTTCCAGGTCGCCGGGGATGAAGACGATCGACGGTACGCCGGCGCGGGCGGCGTGCGCGGCGACCGAGTTGGCCAGGTTACCGGTGGAGGCGCAGGCAAACCGGGAGAAACCGAGCGTACGGGCGGCGGTGAGAGCGACGGAAACGACCCGGTCCTTGAACGAGTGGGTCGGGTTGGCGCTGTCGTCCTTGACCCACAGCGGCGCCCGGATGCCGAGCTCGGCGGCGAGCGCGGCGGCCGGGACGAGCGGGGTGAAGCCGGGATCCAGGCTGACCCGAGTGGCCGGGTCCTGGCCAGCGGGCAGCAGCGGGGCGTACCGCCAGATGTTGGCCGGACCCGCCTCGATGTCGGCCCGGGTGACGCGAGCGAGAGCCGCCGGGTCGTAGCCGACCTCCAGCGGCCCGAAACACTCGTAACAGGCGTGTTGCGCGGCGAGCGGGTACTCGGCACCGCAGCCGCGACAGACCAGGACACGGGCCGGGCTGGTGGTGCTCACCGGGGCGGAGTCAGGGCTGGTGGTGCTCGCGTCGATCAGCGACGTCATGGCGGCTGTCCTCTCATCTTTCCCTGCGCCGCGCGGTGCGACGGGGACGGAATTGGCACCTGCCCCGGCTGGCCGATTGCGACCGGCGCGACGGGTGGGGTGGTTGCCGGGGCTTCATCGGGCCGTGTCCCTCTGCCCCTCTGGATGAGGTATGAAGTTGTGTTCCCAGCGAGTGTACGGGCGCTGGTCGGACCGGGCACCCGGCGATCCCACGGTGTGAGCAAGCCCGCACCCGCCGCCACCGAAAGGCGCCCATGTGCGACCGGCCGTCACACCGGGCGGGCTCGGCGCAGCCAGTCCCAGGCCTGCCGCTCCGCACCGGCGTGGAAGTGCCGCAGCTCGATCGGCGTCATTGCGCCCGAGGCCCGGGTCACCCACTCGGCCACCCGGTTGCCGCCGACCACCGCCGCCCGGTCGATGTCGGTCAGATGCTCCCGGGCGAACCGCAACCGGTCGTCGATCGCCGAGAGCTCCATACCCGGCCGGCTGTCGTCCGGCAGCCGGCCGAGGACCGAGACCGAGCCGTACTCGGCGATCGCCGCCCGCAGCTCCCGGTCCAGGTCGCGGTACTCCTGCTCGGTCAGTTTCCCGGCTACCTCGTAGCCGAGCACGTTCCCTTCCTGCCCGATCTTGGTGATCATCCCGTTCCTTCCCTGCCGCCGTCCGGATCCCGGATACCGCCCGGTCGTCGACCGACGCGGCCGTCCACTGCCGTTCCCGGATGGCGATCCCGCACACCTGCGAGTCGCCGTCGTCAGGTGAGCCCGCCGTCGTCAGCCGCCGCCCGTACCTGCGCGAGCACCTCGTCGAGCAGCGGTGGAGCCGCGGCGATCGTCGCGAACGAGTCGAGGCTGTGCGGCGTACCGTCGATGTCGACGACGGCGGCGCCCGCCTCCCGGGCGATCAACGTGCCGGCGGCCATGTCCCACGGCTTGTTCGACAGGGCGATCGACACATCGGTACGGCCGTCGGCCACCCAGACCAGGTCGATCGCGGCGGAGCCGAGCATCCGCACCCGTAGCGCGCCCCGGGCCATCCGCTGGGTGAGCGCTAGCCGGGCGGCGTTACGCTCTGCGGCTTCGTCGCCCACCGCGAAGTCACCGAGGTTGACCAACGCGTCGGGCAGCCGCGTCGTGCCCCGCACCCGGATCGGCCGGCCGTCGCGCCACGCGCCGCCGCCGAGGGTCGCGGTGTACCGGCTGCCCAGTAGCGGCAACTCGATCACCCCGACCACCGGACGCCGGTCCCGGACCAGGGCCAACGACACCCCGCACAGCGGTACGCCGTGTGCGAAGTTGACCGTGCCGTCGACCGGATCCAGCACCCACTGGGGCCCGTCGCCGACCCCGGAGACGCCTTCCTCCTCGCCGAGGAACCCGACGTGCGGGGTGGCGTCGGCCAGGAAGGCACGCAGCTCCCGTTCGACAGCGAGATCCACTTCGGACGCGTAGTCCCGGTCGCCCTTGCCGGCCAGGTGTCCGGGCTCACGGGTACGGATCAGCTCGGCACCGCGTGCGGTGGCCTGTGTCGCGATTGTGAGCAGGTCGTCCAGGGCAAGCGAATCGTCAGCCATGCCGCCAACCCTAGACAGGCCACCAGCCCGGGACACACCGCCAACCGGGACAGCCGGTCGACGGCTGGTCAGAAGCTCGACGCGTACCCGCGGCTCGACTCGATCGCGCTCTGCGCGAGGGCGGCCGCTTCGGCCAGCTTCTGCTTGGCCTGCTCGACCTTGGCGATCGTCTCGGCCACCTGCGAATGGCTGGACCCGCTGGTGATCGCCCGCAGCGCGGCCCCGCTGGTGCTCAGCGCCTCCGCACTCGCCCGAATCGCCCCCACCTGCTGGCCGAGTTCGTCACCGAACCGGGCTACCCCTGCCTTGACCTCTTCGACCGAGCTCACGCCTGAACCCTCCCCATCGGACGACCACCGGACCGGTACGACGCTACCGGACGTGAACCATCGTCGAAGTCCACCGGCCGACCAATGCAATCACTAAGAGTAGTCATAGCGAGTCAAGATGTAGCAGCGGCGGACCCGCCGGAACGGCCGGTGGGCACCGGTCCCGGCCACCCACCGGCCGGCCGGTGCACCTTTCGATGATCACCGACGGCGACGATAAGGTAGGCCCGGCCGTGTGGGGCAGACCACGCTCAAAGGTCACGCTCGAGGTATGGAGTCGCTGTGGGACAGGGTCGCAATCAGGTAACCGCGCTGATCGAGTCGGATCACCGACGCCCGGTCCGGCCGGTACTACGGAGGCGGGACGTCGCCGCCTACACCGGGGCGACTGTCGAACACGCGCTGCGGCGGTTCATGCAGCTGGGTTCGGTCGGCGTTGACGACCGCGACACCGACCCGGGGCTGCCCCGGGTCGGTCGCCACTGACGAGCGCCGGAGCCGGCCCAGGTAGCCCGGCTGGTGAAGGCGACCGAGGGCGGCTGTACGGCGACCGCCCTCGGCCAAGCGTCACGACCCAGTCGGACTGACCGGCACCCGGTCCCAGGTCACCGGCAGACCCGCCGGCATCCAACAGCCACCCGGCGAGTGTTCCCGTGCCTAACAGCATCTCCACACAGGAACACTCGCGCGGTCCGGGTCGGCTACCGGGTCACTCCCAGCGAATCTTGACGCAGTTGCCGGTGGTGTAGCTGCCGTTGTCGTGCTGCGCCAGTTCGTGGGCGGAGTTCGCGATCCGGGCGCACACCTTCGGCTGGTCGCCGACCGCGTTGATGAACGCCGGGTCGTCGGTCCAGACCACCGACGGCTGCTTGGCCTCGACGTACCAGAATCCCTGCTGGCCGTCGGGGACGTGGCTGCCCATGATGTGGTCCGGCGGGTTGGTGCCGTCGCTGCCGTAGATGTGCAGGTGCCATCCGCCGTTGGTGGACGGCTGGTTCCCGCCGAACTCGGCCTCGTACTCCACGGTCAGTTTGCCGCCAGCGACCCGGGCCGAGGTGAGGCAGACCCAGGTCCAGTTGCTCTTGATCTCGTCAGTGCACTGTTCGTCGGCCGGAATGTCTGGGGTTTCCGGCTCCGGCTCGCCGGTCTGCTCCGGCTGCTGAGCCTGCGGCTGTTCCGCTCCGTCGTCCTGGTCCGGGCCGGGCGTGGCCAGGCCGCTGGCAACCTCTCGGCCGTCGTCGCCCTGTCCGCTGGTCAGCGCGTAGGTGACCCCGACGCCAGTGAGCAGCACCACCAACACGGCGGCGGCCACGATCAGCGGCCCCCGGCCACGCTTCGCCGACGACTTCTCCCCACCGCGTCGCCCCGGGGAGTCTTCAGTGCCGATGGAGTTCGCCGAAGCGAATGTCTCGGTACGGGACGGATAGCCGCTGCCGACGTCCGGGCTGCCGCGTCCGACGGAAGCAACGCCAGTGACGCCAGCCGGCGGCGGCGACGTGCGGTAGCCCGCTGCGGAGACCGGGGTGGTCGACGCGGTCGGCGGAACCGGCGCGGTCGACGGAACCGACGCGGTCGGCGGCACTCGGTAGGTGCCGGTCGCCGCAGCCGGCGGAGCCGGGATCGGGGTCGGGGTCGGGGCGGGCCCGGCCGGCATCGTCTGGCCGGTCAGCTCCGCTGCGGCCAGCCAGGCGGCACCGAGCGAGACAGAGTACTTGGGGTGTGCGTCCACCGCCACCGGCCGGCCCAGCTCGGAGCCGACCAGCTGGGAGACGATCGGCATCCGCGACGACCCACCGACCAGCAGCACCGAGTGCACCTGCTCCGGCGAGCAGCCAGCGGACCGTACGGCCCGGTGCAGCGCCTCGATCGAGCCGTGCAGCACCGGGCGGACCATCGCCTCGAGCTCGGAGCGGGTGAGCCGGATCTCGGTGGAGATGTTGGGCAGCAGCACCGGGATCGAGGTGTCGGTGTCCGACGACAGCGCCTCCTTGGCCTGAATGCACTCGTCGCGCAGCCGGGCGACGGCGGCGATCGCCGCCGGATCCTCCTCGTCGAGCTCCTCGAGTTTTCCGCCGAGCGTTGCCCGGACATGGTTGAACACCGCTGCGTCGAAGTCGATGCCGCCGAGTCGCTCGATGCCCTCCGGCTGGCCCATGATCTCGAAGCCGGTGGGGGTCTTGCGCAGCATCGCCGCGTCGAACGTCCCGCCACCCAGGTCGTAGACGGCGACGATGGAACCCGGCTCGATCCGCTGCTGCTCGGCGTAGTTGATCGCTGCGGCGGCGGGCTCGGTGGTGTAGGTCACCGGCACATCGAGGTTGGCCATCCGCACCGCTTGGCGGAGCAGGTCGAGCTTGTACGGCCCCCAGTTGGCCGGGTGCGAGACGCAGATCGCCGCAGGGAAGCTACCCTCTCGGCGGGCCACCTCCTCCACCACCGACCGTAGCAACCGGGACATCAACGCTTCGGCCGACTGCGGTACGCCGCCGAGCAGGATCGGGGTGGTGTCGCCGAGCCGCCGCTTGAACTCGCGGGCCACCCGCTGCGGCTCGGAGAGCCCACGACGGTGCGCCGCCTCGCCGGTGAGGAACGTCTCGTCCTGCCGTAGCAGCACCACGGATGGGATCGCGGAGCTCCGGCCGCCGAGTGAGACGGTCTCCACCCGGCCTTCCCGCCAGATCGCTGCCGCCGTGAACGTTGTGCCAAGGTCAATGCCGAGTGCGTACATCAGGGTTGCTCCGATGAAGTTTGTGGAGACAGGTATGGCCGGGTCTGGGTGGCCGACCGCCGGTGCGCCGCACACCACAGGGTCGGACAACTGCTGGAAACGGTAGTGGTACGAGGCGAGCGTCCGGCGGCGCCGCTGGGCCGGGGGGATCCCGCCGGGTACCCGGTCACCGGGGCCGCCGCTGGTCGGCGATGATGCCCTCGCAGGACCGAACCGCCACCCGGGCGGCCACGGCCAGCTCGTACGGGGTCATCGGGCTCTCGGCGCGCCGCTGCCAGCGGCCCAGCGCCTCGACCGCGCTCTCGGTCACCTCGGCGGTGGTCGCGTCGGCCGGCAGCCGCAGCCGCTGGTGCGCCGCCGCACCGGAGCCGCCGATCACCTGCTCGAGCTCGGCGACCACCGGGGCCTTGCCGGTGATCCACCCCGCCCGCAGGCTGGACAGTACGCGCAGCTCGTTGAACGGGTGCGCCGAGGCGATGATCTCCTCGACCGCGCCGGCCACCTGCTCACTGCCGGGTCGGACACAGACCCGGGTGACGTCGGAGAGCGCCAGCAGCGCCGACCGGGACTTGAGCACGTCCCGGCGCTCGAAGAACAGTGAGCCGAGGACCTCCCGCAGCTGGGTAAGCCCGCTGCGCTCGGTCAACTCCTGGGAGAGTTCGGTGGCGGTGGCCACGCCGTTGTGGCGCAGCATCGCGGCGGACAGTCGTAGACCAAACATGCCGAGCCGGGCCAGCAGCGCTTCCCGTTCGATCGTGGTCAGCCCGAGTTCGGGCATGTTCTGCACGAACCGGTCGGCGGAGAGCAGCAGCTGCTCGGCCTGGGCCACCGGCAGTTCGGCGACCCGGCGCAGCTGCGCGACCTCCACTTCGGTCAGCGTCGCGGCGGTCTCGGCGAGCAGGCCGGCGACCGGGACGACCGACTGCACCAGCCGTCGCACGTTCGCGTCGGTACTCAGCCGTTCGGCGATCCGCCGGGCGGACGCCATCGCGTCGAGCCGCCCGACGCCGATCTCGTCGGCCCGGGACAGGATGCCGATGGCGTTGACCGGGTTGGGCCGGGACACCTCCACGTCGTGGAAGGCCCGCAGGAAGTCGACGTCGTTGGAGTGCAGGTGGCGCATCAGGTAGACGACGGCGTCGGCCGGGGTCTCCTCCTCGTCCGGGACGAGTAGGTCCCAGGCGCGCCGGGAAGTTTGCTCGGAGAGCGAACCGATGCCGGGAGTGTCGATGAGCGTCACGTTGCGCAGTGCCTGCGACGGCCAGGTGATGTCCAGTTGCGCGACGTCGTCGACGGACAGATTGCCCAAATCGACGTCGATGGCGCCGTCCTCGCGGGTGAACCGGAGCTGGCGTGGCTCGCCCTCGGTGGGCGTCGCCAGCACCCGGTAGGTATGTCCGTCCTGGTACCAGGTGACGATCCGGGTGCACTCCCCGGCGTCGGTCGGGGCCAGCCGGTCACCGACCAGCGCGTTGAGCAAGGTGGACTTGCCCGCTTTGACCCGACCGGCGATCGCCACCCGCAGCGGCTCGTCGAGCCGGTCGCGGACGGTGCTGAGCCGCCGCTCGTACGCGGTGCCCCGGTAGACCTCGATGGCGTGGCCGAGCACGCTACGGGTCCGGTCGATCAGACTCATCTGGTCACCGCCGGTGACCGTAGCCTGGGGATATGGCTACAAACCAACTCGGACTCCACATTTTTCACACCGCTACTTCCTAGTCCGCCGGGGATGTGTCGTGTTGTCTCGCTCGTCGGAGTCGGCCATCGGTATCGGACCGACCCACGGATCCACCCGGGCAACTCTGTCGATCAACGAGTTGCTGACCGGCTGAACAGCCCAGCCGGGAGGCACAGCACAGCTGACCACGCGCACGTTCGGCGGCCGGCGGAACGCACGTACGGGATACGGCACACTCAGCGCCCAGGTCGGGCCGAGAGTACACGGTACACGCGTACGGGGTCAGGCCATGCGTCGGCCTGCGGAGCCGTCCGTACACTGCCTCACTGACACGGGCAAGGAGGGGCTGCACCGGTGACTGTCGTGGTGGGTGTGGACGGTTCCGGGCGATCGCGGCGGCTGGGCGAGATCGCCGCAGCCGCCGGCCGACCGGCCGTACGCGTGACGCCCGCGACAACCGACGACCTGCAGGTTCTTCTCGATCAGGCCCGAGCTGACGACGCCCTGGTCCTGGTCGACGACGCGCACCACCTGACCCCGGCAACCTTACGGTCACTGACCGTGGCTGCTCACGGCGGGGTGTCGATGGCGATCGCCCGGCGTCCCACGATCACCGGTCCGGAACTCGCCGACCTGGACGAGGCGGTCTCCGGGCAGGGCCCGGTCGAGCGGCTCGGCCCACTCGCACCGGCCGCCCTGGCCGAGCTGGCAAAGGAGGTCCTCGGCCGGCCGGCCACAGCAGAACAGCTGGACGCGCTCCAGGTTGCCTCCGCCGGGCTGGCCGCCGTCGCCGTCGCGGTCGCCGCCGACCCGGCCGGTACGCCGCCCGCGCTGGTCGCCCGGCTACAGCGTCGATTCGCCGCCGCCGGACATGACGCCGCCGGACGCGATGTCGCCGGGCTGGCCGCGGTCCTGGCACTCGACCTGGACCTGGCCGACGGCGTGGTCTGCGCCGCGACCGGCCTGGACCCGGCCGAGGCGGCCGCTACGATGCGGTCGCTGCGCGACGAGGGATTACTCACCCCCGACGGGGAACGGATGATCCCGGCGGTCGCCCGGGCGGTGCTGTTCGACCTGCCCCCGTCGGAGCGTCGTCGGCTGCACGAGACCGTGGCCACGGCACTGCTGGCCAGCGGTGCCGACCCAGTCCGCGCCGCCGGACAGCTACGCGCCGCGCGGGCCCGGACCCCGACCGCCGCCGACGTCTACCGGCAGGCCGGCGACCGGTTGCGGTTTACCGACCCGGGCAGCGCGCTGACCTGGTACGACGACGCGCTGGACGCCGGCGCCGAGCCGTCCACGGTGACCGCCGGACGGGCCGAGGCGGCCACCCTGCTGGGGGTGCCGGTCGACCTGGACGGGCCGGCTGCGGCACCGGCCGACACCGGCCGGATCGCGCTGGTCGCCGGGGCGGCGGCGGCGTACGACGGCCGCGCCGGTCGAGCGGCGGAGGCGTTGCTGGGCGCCGACGCTCCCGGCCCGGTCCTCGCGGTACCGGCCCTGGTGGTCACCGGTCAGCTGGCCGCCGCGCGGACGGCGGCGACCGGATCGGCTCCGCTGCCGGTGCGGCGACTGGCCGACGCCGCGCTGGCGATGACGGATCCGGCGGCGGCGCTGCCGTTGCTGATCGAGGCCGCCGAGAGTTTCGAGAAGGCACCGCCCCCGGTTGCCGTACCGGACCTGCCGCACGCGGTCGGGGCGCTGGTCGCGGTGGTCGCCGGCGACTCCGCTACCGCCGAGCATCTGCTGGAGCGGGCGTCGACCAGCGGGGCCGGTGGTCCCGTCGCACTGGACCGGCACCGGACGTTGCTGGCCTGGGTCCGGATGCGTACCGGCCGGTACGACTCGGCCGTCGCCGAACTGCGCCGGCTGTCCGGTGCCATGCTGCCCGGCCGTGAACGGCTCACCTACGCCGGCCTCACCGCCGGGATCGCCCGCCGCAGCGGGGACATCGCCCAGCTGCGGACGGCCTGGTCCGTCGCCGAGCCGGTGCTGGCCCGGCGGGCCGTGGACCTGTCCCAGCTGGAAGTGGTCGAGGAACTACTGGTCGCCGCTGCCCGGCTGCGCCACCACCAGCGGATCGCACCGGTCCTGGCCGACCTGGCCGGCATCATCGACCAGCTGGGTCGACCGACGGCATGGACGGTGTCGCTGAGCTGGATCCGGTTGCAGATCGCGGTCGTGGGTGAGGAGCCGGCGGCGGCTGCGGCAGCGGCCGACGAGCTGGGTTCGCTCGACCCGGGCGGATTCCGGCAACAGGCGCAGTGCCGGGCCGCCGGCCGGTGGGCCGCCGTACTCGCCGGCGAGGTCGACCCGGACGCGGTGTTGGCCGACGCCGCCGAACTGGCCGCCGCCGAACTGCCCTGGGAGTCGTCCAGACTGATCGGCCAGGCAGCGGTCCGTACCACCGACGCGTCGGCCGCCCGCCGGCTCCTGGAACGAGCCCGGGAACTGTCCCGGATGGACCCGGTGCCGGACGAGTCGCGGCCGGAGGCCTCGCACGGTGGCCTGTCGGACCGGGAGGTCGAGGTGGCCCGGCTCGTGCTCGCCGGCCGGACCCACCGGGAGATCGGGACGCAACTCTTCCTGTCCCCCAAGACGGTCGAGCATCATGTGGCCCGGATCCGCGGCAAGTTGGGGGTTACCACCCGGGCCGAGATGGTCGCTACGCTGCGAAGTCTGCTCCCCGAGGAGTCCTGACTTGTCGGTTAGCTGACCTGAGCTTGGTGGCACCCCCCTAGACCCCAGAACCTGGCAGGGGGGAAGCCCCGATGCGAGGGGCGGGCGTCGACCCGCAGTCTTGTACCTGTCCGGCCGATCGGACGGACCAGAACCCCTACGAACCACGAATATCAGGAGACATCATGGCCGCGGTAGAAGTCACCCCGTTGATCGTCGAGAAGGTCAAGGCGCTGTTCGACAAGGTGTTCAGCAGCGAAGAAGAGACCGCCAAGTTCCTGGCCGACCCGGAGGGCGCGTTCGCCGCCAACGGGATCGAGGCGGAGACGCTCAACGAGCTCGACGTCGACCAGATCGTCAACGAGGCGGCGTTCGGCAGCAGCGAGGGATCCGGTGGGGGCGGCTTCGCCGGAGGTGGGGGCGGCGGGGGCGGCGGCTTCACCGGAGGGGGTAGCGGCGGGGGCGGGGGCTTCGCTGGCGGGGGGGCCGGTGGAGGCGCCGGAGGGGGCGGCGGCTTCACCGGAGGGGGCGGCGGCGCCGGTGGGGGCTTCGGCGCCGGCGCCGCCGCCAACGTACCGACCCCGGAGGTCGTGCAGCAGGTGACCCAGGTGACGCAGAACTTCACCAACCAGAACTTCATCGACAACTCGCAGACCTTCACCGACAACTCCACGGAGATTGACAACTCGGTGGACGTCGACGTGGACGGTCCGGTGCTGGGCGACATCGACGTCGACTCCGAGAACCTCAACCAGACCGGGGACGGCAACGTCGCCAACACCGGTGACGGGGACGTCAACGCGGCCACCGGCGACGGGGCGGTGGCGCAGCAGGGCGACGGCGACCAGGTCGCCGCGACCGGCGGGTCGGTAGCGGCCGGCGACGACGCGTTCGGCGTCACCGGCGACAACTCGTCGCTGGAGTTCGTCGACGGCGACAAGGTGATCGCCGACGATGGCGCGGTGGTCGGCACCGGCGGCGGCGACGTGCTCGGTGCGACCGGTGACGGCGCGTTCCTCGGCAACTCCGAGTCCGGCGACGTGGTCGGCAACACCGGCGACAACGCCGTCACCGCAGGCGACGACATCGACGGCGTGGTCAACACCGGGACCAACTCCGGCGTGATCGCCGATGGAGACGTCGACCGGACGGTGCTGGGCGACAACACCGGGATCGTCGCTGACGACGTCGACAAGGCCGTGGTCGGCGACAACAACCAGGCTGCCCAGTTCGACATCGACACCAGCGGGGCGGCCGGCGGCGACGCCAGCGGCACCGGTGGGGCCGGCGGCGTCGGTGGCGACGCCGACGCCGACGGGGGCAACGGCGGCGACGGCGGGACGGGTGCCGGCGTCGGTGCCGGCGTCGGTGTCGGGTTGCGAGGCAAGGGCGAAGGTAAGGGCGAGGGTGACGGCGAGGGCGGCGACGGCGGGGCCGGCGGGGCCGGCGGCACCGCGACCGGTGGCAGCGGTGCCGGTGGCGCCGGCACCGGCGGCAACGCCAGCGGCGGCGACGGCGGCGCGCTCGGGCCGATCAACATCAACTTCGGGGGCGGCAGCCAGCAGAACACCACCGACTCGAGGATCGAGGACTCGTCGCTGGCCTCCGGGGGCGACTCGGCCAGCACCCAGGACTCGTTCAACGACCAGTCCACCAACGACTCGTTCAACGACCAGTCGACCGACAACTCGGTGAACACCGACGACTCGTTCAACCAGGAGGACTCCTTCAACCAGGAGGACTCGTTCAACACGGAGGACTCGTTCAACACCGACGACTCGTTCAACAACACCGCCGAGGCGGACACCACTGCGGACCCGACCCTCGGGGCGTGACCGGACAACCACGGAGCGGGCCGGACGTCGCACGGCGTCCGGCCCGGTGAGCGCCAACATGGCGTGGCAGGTCCGGCCGGGGCCTGCCACGCCATGTTGGCGCTCGCACGTTTCCCCGCTGACCACCGCCTGCCGACACCAACCTCGATCGAGGAGCGACGTTGACCGCGAAAACGACACCCCCTGACGCTGACGGCACGCTGCAACGGGCGACACAGATCGTCGATCTCGCGGTACGCGCCTGCGAGGCGTACGACCGCCCCGACCTCGGTGGTCGGCTGGCCACCATCCGGCACACCCTGTCCGACCCGGTGGTGCACGTCGTGGTCGTCGGCGAGTTCAAACAGGGCAAGAGCTCACTGGTCAACGCGCTGGTCGGGACGAAGATCTGCCCGGTCGACGACGACGTGGCCACCGTCCTGCCGACCTACCTCCGGCACGGACCGCAGCCGTCGGCGCAACTGCTGTTCAGCGACGACCCCGCCCGGCGGGAGCCGCTGCCCATCGATCAGGTGCAGGATGTGGTTCTGGAACGGGCCACCGGCGGCGCCACCCCACCCGGGATCGCCGGGGTGGAGGTCCGGCTGCCGCGCAACATCCTGTCGAACGGCCTCGTCATGGTCGACACCCCGGGAGTCGGCGGTCTGGGCTCGGTCCACGCCGCAGCCAGCCTGGCCGCCGCGTCAATGGCCGACGCGCTGCTGTTCGTCACCGACGCTGCCCAGGAGTTGACCCGCAGCGAGCTGGACTTCCTGCGGCAGGCCCACGAGGTGTGCCCGACGGTGGTGTGCGTGATCACCAAGACGGACTTCTATCCGCACTGGCGGAAGATCCGGGACCTGGACGAGGGCCACCTGCGCCGCGAGGTCGAAATGCCGATCATCCCGGTGTCGTCCGCGCTGCGGCTGCGGGCAGTCGCCGGCAACGACAAGGAACTCAACGCCGAGTCCGGGTTCCCGGACCTGGTCAAGTTCGTGACACAGCGGGTGGCCGGTGGCGCGGCGACCCGGGTCGCCACACAGGCCGCCGCGTCGGTCGTCGGCATCTGCGAGCAGATGGAGAACCAGTTCAAGGCCGAGCACGCCGCGCTCGCCGACCCGGAGGCCGCCGCCACGGTGGTGGCCGAGCTCAACGCGGTGAAGCAGCGGGTCGAGTCGCTCAAAGCGGCCGCAGCGAAGTGGCAGCAGACGCTGAGCGACGGGATCTCCGATCTCAACGCCGACGTCGACTACGACCTGCGCGGCCGGCTCCGGCGCATCCTCGAAGAGGCCGACGCCGCGATCGAGGAGATCGACCCCGCTGACGCCTGGGACGAGACCGAACGCTGGCTGCAGGCCAGGGTGTCCAACGAACTGCTGGCCAACTACATGATGCTGCGTGACCGGGCGATGAGCCTGAGTGACGACGTGGCTCTGCACTTCCAGGAGGCCGCTGGCGAGGTGCTTCGCCACGTCGCGATCCCCGACCCGGTCCCGTTGGTCGGCACCGCACAGGTGGACCACAAGATCGAGCTGGCCAAGATGAAGCTTGGCAAGCAGGCGATGGTGGCGCTCAAGAGCGCCTACGGAGGCGCGCTCATGTTCGTCATGCTCGGCTCGTTGACCGGGATCGCGCTCGGCCCGATCGGTATCGGAATCGGGCTGGTGATGGGCCGCAAGGGCCTGCGCGAGGAGAAGAAGCGGCAACGCGTGAACCGGCAGAACCAGGCGAAGAACGCCGTCCGGCGGTACTGCGACGAGGTCAGTTTCGTGATGACCAAGGACTCCCGGGACACGCTGCGCCGGATTCAGCGCCAGCTCCGCGACCACTACAGCGCGCTGGCCGAGGAGTTGTCCCGGTCGAACGCCAAGGCGCTGGCCGCCGCGTCGGAGGCCGCTCAGCGGACCAAGGCCGAGCGGGAGAGCCGGCTCCGCGATCTGAACGCCGAGTTGGACCGGCTGCGTCAGCTACGCGAGCACGCCACCGCGATCGTCGGCGCCTGACGTCACATCGGACCGCAGGACATCGCCAGAGGGTCCACACCGGCTCGGCCCGGGTCGGCCACGCCGATCCGGTCAGCCGGCCCCGAGGTCGTCGATCTCTGCGACACCGTCCACCCCGGCGGTGCCCTCGGATATCGGCGGCAACGCCCACGGGTCACCGGACGGTAGCGGACCGTCCAGGAGATCCGCCGCGTCCGGTTGGCCGTCATGGCTGGCCGGTTCGGCGTCGTCCCCGGTCGGGCCGGCCGGGAATGGCTCGACCGTTGCCGGCTCACGATCGTCGACGGACGGGCCGTCGCCGCGGCCGAACGCCGCATCCATCCCCGGTCCGGCCGCGAAACCCGGGTCGTCGAACCCGGCTGGGGTGTCGAACCCCGGACCGTCCGGCGGCGCCGCGTCGAGCCCCAGGCCGTCCAGGTCCGGGCCGTCGAACGCCGGATCATCCGGCATGGCAGCGTCGAACGCCGGGGCCGGAGCCGTGGCGAGCAGGTCGAGCGGCGAGGCCAGCTCATCCGGTACGGTGCCGTCGCCGCCGACCTGGCTGTGCGCCGTGACGAACGGGGCCAGATGTTCGGCCACCTCAGCCGGGGCGGTGTCCGCGAAGCTGACCACGGCCTGCGCCAGCAACTCCGGGGGAAGGTCCGCGTAGCCGTTGGCATCGAGCACGGCAGCGACGTCGCTGTGGGCTGCGGCGTCGCCGGGCAGCCCAGCGAAGATCTCGTGCAGGGATCGCGCCGGTGCCATGTGACCACTGTAAGAAGAGCACCACCCGGACCGGCAAGGGGGACATCCCCGCCCCGCCCCCCTAACCCTGCGACGGTCAGGACGTGACGTCCTTGCGGGTGAACCGCCAGAACGCCAACGACAGGAAGACCGTGGCGTACGTCAACGCCGACACGCAGCCGCGTACCACGTCGTCGGTCTGCATCGGGGTCGACAGCAGCCCCAGCCAGGCGGTGCTGAAATGGGTCGGCAGGAAGTCCCGCAGCACGCCCAGCGCGGTGATCTGGTCCAGGATGCTGGACAGGATCCACAGCAGCACCGCGCCGCCGACCGCGCCGAGCGCCGCGTCGGTCGACACCGACAGCAGGAACGCCAGCGACGCCACGATCAGCAGCACCACCGCCAGGTAACCGAGGATGCCGAGCAGCCGCAGCGTGCCCTCCCCGGCCGGGATCTCGGCAGCCACCGTCGAACGCAGCGGCGACCAGCCGTACCGCAGGGTGCCGACCAACAGCGCGGTCGCGGCGAGGACCAGAACCGACAACCCGGAGTACGCCAACGCGGCGACCAGCTTCACCGCCAGCAGCCGGGCCCGGGGCACCGGCACGGCCAGCAGATAGCGCAGGCTCCCCCAGCTCGCCTCGCTGGCCACCGTATCGCCACAGAACAACGCCACCGCCACCACCAGCAGAAACGTCGACGACACGAAGATGGTGAACAGGGCGAAGTTCAACCCGCCGGTGGTGGCCAGCTCGACCAGGCTGGCGAATTCGCCGCCGCCGTTGTCGTCGTCACCGTCGTCGAACTCGAAGGCGATCAGCACGATCAACGGCAGCAGCACCATGAAACCCAGCGTCAGCTGAGTGCGACGGCGGGCCGCCTGGCGGCGTACCTCGGCCCAGAACGGCAAGGTGGCGCGAGCCCGGTAGCCGGCGGCGGCGCCGGACTGATCGACCGGCCGGTCCGGCTGCCGCACGTCCGATGATCCGACGGTAGCCATCAGCGGTCCCCGCTTCCCCGTGAGTTCTCGCCGACCAGGGCGAGGAATGCATCCTCCAGCCGGCGGCGGGGCACCACCCGGTCCACCGCCACCCCGGCCCGGACCAGCTCCGCGACCACCTCGCTGCGCGGCGTACCGTCGACGTCGACGATCAGTCCGCCGTTGTCGGCGGCGACGGTACGCACCCCGGCCAGCCGCTTCAGCACCGCTTCGGCGGCGGCCACGTCCGAGACGTCGAACTGCACACTCGGCGAATCCCCGACGATGTCGTCGACCGGTCCGGCGGCCACGATCCGGCCCTTGTTGACCACCACCGCGTGGGTGCAGGTCTGCTCCACCTCGGCCAGCAGATGGCTGGAGACCAGCACCGCCCGCCCACCGGTGGCGTACCGCTTCAGCACCCGGCGCATCTCGGCGATCTGCGGCGGGTCCAGCCCGTCGGTCGGTTCGTCGAGCACCAGCAGCTCCGGCAGCCCGAGCATGGCCTGGGCGATGGCCAGCCGTTGGCGCATCCCATGGCTGTAGTTGCGGATCCTGCGGTGGACCGAATTCCCAAGCCCGGCAATCGCCAGGGCCTCGTCGAAGTGCGCGTCCGCCGCCGGGCGTCCGGTGGCCCGCCAGTACGCCCGGAGGTTGTCGATGCCGGACAGGTGCGGCAGGAACCCGGGCCCCTCGACGAGTGACCCGATCCGGGACAGCACCGGCGCGCCGGGCACCAGCCGGTGGCCGAAGACCAGGATCTCACCACGGGTCGGCTGGGTCAGCCCCATCAGCACCCGCAGGGTGGTGGTCTTGCCGGCACCGTTCGGCCCGAGCAGGCCGACGACCTGGCCGCGTTCGACGGTGAAGTCGACCCGCTCGACCGCGACGAACCCGTCGGCGTACTCCTTGCGCAGGTCCCGCACCACCAGCGGGGTCTGCGCGCGCGCGGCGTCGACGGTGTGGTCGGTGCGCCGCTGCCGCAGCCGCACCACGGCGAGGACCACGACCAGTCCGACGACGATCGCGGCGACCAGCCCGGCGAGCACCCAGCGCCACAGCGCTGCCGAGGTGGCGATCGGCTCACCGGCCACCTGCGGCAGGACGACCGGCGCGCGGTCGGTGCCCCCGGCCGCGGTGCCGTCGCCGACCGCGACCGTGTAGACGGTCGGCTCGACCGGGGTGGCGTACCCCTGGTCCGAGGTGGCGACCACGATCCGCAGCCGGTTGCCGGCCTCGAACCGGTGCACGATCGCCGGCAGGGTCACCTCGACCGGTTGCGCCTGCGCGATGTCCGCCGGCAGGCCGGTCAGCCGCACCGGCGCGACCAGCCCACCGGGCAGGCTCATCGCGCCGTCCGGGTCGACGTCGTACAGCTTGACGAACAGCACCGCCGCACCGGTCGGCGACGCGGCCCGGACGGTCACCGTCGGCGCGCCGACCACGTCGACCGGGTCGGCCAGCGGCGCCGAGTCGAAGTGGCTGTGCTGTCCGGGCAGTTCGCTGACCAGACCACCGGCCACGCCACCGAGCGCGCCGGCCAGCCCGCCGGCCATCGGCAGCGAGGAGACCGCCGCCGGGTTGCCGGCCGGTGGGTTGACGATCAACTGCGGCGGACCGTCGACGGTGACCGTCGTCGTTGCCGTGCCGGCGGTGCCGGGGTAGTCGGTGATCCGGTAGCCGGTGGCGACCAGTCCCCGGTCCATCGCGTCGAAGCCGGCGATCCGCGACCAGGTGAAGCTGCCGCCCGGGGCCTCGCCGTCCCCGGCGACGTGGTGGTCCAGCCACTGCGCGGTGAGGAACTTGACCCGGTCCTGGTCGGTCAGCGGACCGCTGCCACCGTCATGACCACCGGTGTACCAAGCGACCCGCACCGGGGTGCCGCTCGCGGCGATGCCCCGGGCGTTGGCGTCGGCCTGGGCCAGCGGGAACAGCGTGTCCGCCGTGCCCTGGATCAGCAGCGTCGGCGCGGTGATCCGGTCCAGCACCTGAGCCGGGCTGGACCGCTGCAGCAACGCCACCGCCGCTGGGTCCCCCCGGCCGGTGGTGGCGATCCGCAGGTACGCGGCGCACACGTCGGCGGCGAACCGCCCGCACTGCGGATCGGGCCCACCCGGATCCGCCGGCACCCCCGGCCCGCCGACGCCGGTCGGCGCCCCCGGGCCAGCCGGGTCGGCCGGCATTCCCGGCCCGCCGGCGGGTGCCCCGGCGCTGCCGAAGAACAGCCCGGCCCAGCCCTTCTTGAACACCCCGTCGACCGGGTCACCGCCGGTCGACTCCGGCAGGAACGCACCGGCCAGGTCGTTCCAGGTGATCATCGGCACGATCGCGTCGACCCGGTCGTCGGCAGCGGCCAGCAGCAGCGCCAACGCGCCGCCGTACGAGCCGCCCACCACCCCGACCTGCGGGTCGCCGTCGGCGTCGGTGCGTACCTCGGGGCGCTGCGCCAGCCAGTCGAGCAGCCGGGCGGCGTCGCGCACCTCGTGGTCGGGGCTGTTCAGATGGATCTGTCCGCCGCTGGCCCCGAACCCGCGCGCCGAGTACGCCAGCACCGCGTACCCGAGGGTGGCCAGCTCCTCGGCGTCGGCAGCCACCGACTGCTTGGATCCGCCGAAGCCGTGGGCGAGCAGCACCGCCGGCACCGGATCGGCCGCCGAGGCCGTCTCCGGGAGGTAGAACGTGGTGTCCAGATCGACCGGCTGGTCACCGTCCGGGCCGGAGCGGACCGTGAGCCGCTGCTCGGTCACCGCGTACGGCACCGACTCGGGCCAGACCGCCCAGGTGACCACGCTGGCGACCAGGACGAGCGCGAGCAGCCCGCCGGTCAGCCGCCGCTGGTACGACCCGGGCAGGACCCGACGCAGCCGCGTGGACAAGGGAGTCGGCATGTGCCACACGGTACGGCCACCGCCCGCCGGCCAGCTGTGAACCCTCTCAGCCGCGGCGGTGGATAGGCTCGGCGGGTGGCCGACCCCGAACTGACCTTGACCGCGAGCCTGCGGCCCGCCGCGTTGGACGCCCGCCGGGGCATCGTCCGACTGCACCCGGAGGTACTGGCCGCGCTCGGCGTCACCGCCGGCACGCCGGTGCGGCTGACCGGGCGACGCAGCACCGCCGGGGTCGCGGCCCGCGCCGAGGCCGGCGCCAGCCGCGCCCTGCTGTACGCCGACGACCTGACCCTGGGCAACCTCGGTGTCCGTGACGGCGGTCAGGTGACCGTGGCCCCGGCACCGGAGGTCGCCGCCCGCCGGCTGACCCTGGACGGACCGGTCGAGATCGCCGCGGTGGTCAGCCCGGAGATGCTGCGGCTGGCCCTGCTCGGCAAGGTGGTCACCGCCGGTGACGACGTGTCGCTGCTGCCGCAGGACGTCTTCTCCGACTCGGCGCACCGCGGCCTGATGGAGGCGGCCAGACGCAGCCTCGCCAACGTCGTCGGGTACGCCTGGACCAGCACCCTGCTGACGGTCGCCGACGCTGAGCCGGCCAACCTGGCCCGGACCGGGGACCCGGTGCTGGTCACGATGGACACCGTGGTGGCCTGGCGGCACGGGCCGGCCACCCACGGGTCGTCCGGGGAGGAGGTCCGCCCGGCCGGGCCGGTGTCGCCGGCACCGGCACCGGACTTCGTCGACGAGCCGGCACCCAACCTGGATGACCTGCCCGGCCTGCGGGCCCAGGCACACGAGCTGACTGAGCTGCTCGACCTCGGCTTCCACCACCGGGAGGTGCTGGACCGGCTGGGCACCACCGTGTCGCTCGGCGTACTGCTCAGCGGGCCGGCCGGGTCCGGCAAGTCGGCGCTGGTGCGTGCGGTCGCCGCCGACCTGGACGCCCGGGTGGAGACGCTCTGGGCGCCGGAGCTCGCCGCGCTCACCAACGACGCCGCGGCACAGCGGCTGCGTCGGGCCGCCGAGTCGGTACGCCGCGGCGACGCCGCAGTGCTACTGATCGCCGACGTGGACGCGGTCGCGCCCCGCGACGAGCCGGGTCCGTTGTCGACCGTGTTCCGGCAGGTGCTGGCCGAGACGGTGGCCGCCGGGGCGGCGGTGGTCTGCACCACCAGCCACCCGGAGGCGCTGGATCCCGGGCTACGCGGCCCGGACCTGCTCGCCGTGCAGGTCGCGGTGCCGCTGCCGGACGCCGCGATGCGTCGGGAACAGCTGGCCGTGCTGACCCGGGGCATGCCGTTGGAGGACGACGTCCGGCTCGACGACGTCGCCGGGCGTACCCCCGGGTTCGTCGCCGCCGACCTGGCCGCGCTGGCCCGCGAAGCCGGGGTACGGGCGGCGCTGCGGCAGAAGTCGGCGGAGGCGCCGATGGTGGCCGCTGCCGACTTCGAAGCCGCGCTGGAGGTGGTCCGGCCCACCTCGATGGCGACGTCCACTCTAGAGCTGGCGCGGGTGACACTGGACGACGTCGGCGACATGGCCCAGGTCAAGCAGATGCTGACCGAGTCGGTGCTCTGGCCGTTGACCTACCCGGACACCTTCGCCCGGTTGGGCGTGCAGCCGCCGCGCGGGGTGCTGCTCTACGGTCCGCCGGGCTGCGGCAAGACGTTCCTGGTGACCGCGCTGGCCGGCACCGGCAAGGCCAACGTGCTGTCGGTCAAGGGCGCCGAGCTGCTGTCGAAGTGGGTCGGGGAGAGCGAACGGGCGGTCCGCGAACTGTTTCGCCGGGCCCGCGAAGCAGCGCCGACCCTGGTGTTCCTGGACGAGGTGGACGCCCTGGCACCGATACGCGGGCAGGCGTCCGACGGCGGCACCACCGACCGGGTGGTCGCCGCGCTGCTCACCGAACTGGACGGGGTCGAGGCGCTGCGCAACGTCGTGGTGATCGGTGCGACGAACCGGCCGGACCTGGTCGACCCGGCCCTGCTACGGCCGGGCCGGCTGGAGCGGTTGGTGTACGTACCGCCGCCGGACGGTGCCGCGCGCACCGAGATCCTCAAGGCGGCGGCGAAGTCGGTGCCGCTCGCCGACGATGTGGAGCTGACCGAGCTCGCCGCGTCGTTGGACGGGTTCTCGGCGGCGGACTGCGCCGCGCTGGTCCGCGAGTCGGCGCTGGCCGCGATGCGGGAGTCATTGGAGGCATCATCGGTGACCGCCGCGCACGTCGCGGCGGCCCGGGACCGGATCCGGCCGTCGCTGGATCCGGCGCAGGTGGCCTGGCTGGCCGCGTACGCCGAACAGCAGTCCGCCCGGTAGGGGCACGTCGCGCCCTTGAAGTGCCGCTGCGCGCCAGACGCGCCGGCATACCCGGGTCAGCGCGCCCGGATCAGCCGGCCAGGTCAGTGGTGAACGCCTCGTCCAGCCAGAACCGGGCGTGCACCTGGCCCTGCTCGACCCCGATGATCGCGCCGCACCGCCGCAGCAGGTTGATCGCCGACCGGTTGGCCGGGGTGGTCCGGGCGATGACCAGGTGGGCACCGAGCCGGACCGCTTCGTCCAGCACCGCGCGTAGCGCGGCGGAGCCGACCCCCCGCCCACGGGCGGACCGGCCGAGCCAGATGCCGGTCTCCACGACGGAAGGGGTGTCGAGCCGGCTGAGCCGGATGCCGCCGACCACGTCCCCGCCGATGGTGACCGCGTAGACGATGGTGCCGGCGGGCCCGAACTGCCCGCCGCCGAAGTGGGACCGGTAGAACGTGCGAAAGGCGTCCCGGCGGGCGGCGGTCCAACCGGCCGGGCCGGGCACCGGCGGCATCACCTCACCCGGCTCGGCTTCGGCCACGGCGGCGGAGAGCAACGGCTCCAACAGGTCGTCGCTCATCGGGGTCAACCGCACGTCGTGCCGCACGGCGGTAGTCTCCCAGGCCGGTGCCGATTCCGCCTTACTCATTCCGCACCTCCCGTCTACCCAGCTACCGGCCCCTGGGACGGATACTTGCTCAGTTCCAGCGCTGCCGAAACGGCCTTCGGGACACCGGTCACCCGTCGACCGGCGGCCCCGGTCCAGCCCGCCAGCTGTTGTCCCAGCTCAGTACGCATCGACTGACCGGATCAGCCGGTATCGAAAAGGCAGAATATCGCCGTGGCGTCGTCGTGCCGCTTGTGACCGGTCGACGGATCCGGCTCGGCGGTCTCGGCGACCCGTACCTGGCGGATCAACTCGGCCGACCCGGCCTCGGCGAGCAGCTCCATCAGCTGCGGCCAGCTGTACAGCCCGAACCGTTCGACGGCCCGCGACGCCCCGTCACTGAGCAACGCCGCCCGGGTGATCCGGCCCGGTCCGGTCAGCGGCAGGGTGCCGCAGAGCGCCCGGTCGGCCGCAGCCGGGTCGGCGGCGGCCACCCAGTAGCCGTCCGGCTGGTTCATCCACTGCCGCTGCCACCGTACGGCCCGGTGGTAGCGGTGCCGCGGGTCGTCGGTGGCCGGCGGATCGTGCTGTCCGCGCAGCCTGGCCATGATTTCGGCCAACCGGTTGTCGGCCACCACGCCGACCTGCCCGGCGGCTTCGAACACCAGTGGACTGTCGCACAGCACCAGGTAGTCCAGGTGCCCACCGGAGCGGCGCAGCAGGCACACCGTGGCCGACGGGGTGCCCGGGTGGTCCACGTCGCAGGTGGCCGCGTGGTCTTCGCGGACCGCCCGGATGGCCTCGGCGAGCAACCCGGCCAGCGGCGCGGCCGGGGTAGCAGCGCTGGCCAACCCGAGCCGGGCGGCTAGCCGGCGCACGTACCAGGCCGGCCCGTGGCTACAGCCGGTGTCGAAGCCAGCCGGTGTGGTGGCACCGTCCAGCACTCCGACCAGGTCGCCGTACTGCAGGATCTGGTCCTCGTTGTCCGATTGTCCGGGCGCGGCAACGGAACATGCGTCCACCCGCATGGTCGGCAGGTCGGTCGGCGGGACCGACGGCTGGCTTGTCACCGCCGGCACCGGAGTCGGTCGGGAATCACCCTGAGCATCTCTCACCAACTCTCGGAATCCAGTCCGTCACCGACGGTAGCTTGACCGGTAGGTGGGTGTCGAGGATCGCGGGCCGCGCGGCGCACGTGACAGCGGCGCCCGGAACACAGGGGGACCACAGATGTTGCGTCAACTGCACGAGAAGGGCCTGCGGGCCGAACACATGTACGTCGCCGGCATCGTCAGCATCGGGATATCGCTGACCAGTTGGGTGCTGTCCAAGCGGTTCGAGGCGGCGGGCGTCGACCGGGCTGACCGGTGGGGCATCTTCGTCGGCGAATGGGCACCGACGTTCATCGCGCTCGGCAACGGGCTCAAGATGTACGAGAAGTGACCGGCCGACACCGACTGGCCGGCCCTGGCCGGCCTGCCCCGGCGGCCCGGCTCAGCCGCGCCGGGCTCGCGACCGGGCGGCCCGAAGCCGGCGGAGCCGGGCCACCAGCACCGGTTCGACGGCCAGCGCGGCCGGGTTGTCCAGCAACTGGTTGAGCAGCTGGTAGTAGCGGGTGGCGGAGAGACCGAAGGTGTCCCGGATCGACTGTTCCTTGGCACCGGCGTGCTTCCACCACTGCCGTTCGAAATCGAGGATCCGCTGCTCACGCTCGGTCAGCCCGGTCGCGGCCGGGCCGGCGGCAGCCGTACCGCTGACGGTGTCGGCGCCGACCGGCACGGTGCCGGCGTCGGACCCGCCGGCGTCGACCGGCTCGGTGCCGGCGTCGTCGTACCCGTCGGCGTCGAGCGGCTCGCTGCGTTGCCGGGGAACGCCGGCCGTCGTCCGGGGAACCGGCCCGGCGCCCGGTCCGGTCCGGGGTTCGTCAGCAGCCGGCACCTCACCAGGGTAATCGCCCACCCGACGGGTACGCATCCGCCGGTTTGCGCCGTCGGGTGTGTCGGGCTCAGCTGACGTCGCGCCGACGCACCGTCCACGCCGCGACGACCGACACCAGCAGCACCACCGCCGCCATCAGCACACCGGTGTGCATCCAGGTCAGTTCCATGGTCGGCGGTACGCAGCCGGGCTGCCCGCCGCAGGCCTGCCAGTTGGTCAGCTCGATCGACGAGTCCATCCAGGCGATCCAGTACACCGGCAGCAGCCATGCCTCGACGAAGGTCGCGTCGGTCACGTCGGCGAGGAAACTCAACGCGGACTGGCCCAGCACGAGTACGGCGAGGACGCCGCCGAGCGCCAACGCGGTGTGCCTGCCGATCGCGGCCAGCCCGAAGCCGACCGTGGCGGCCGCGACCACCAGCACCACCACCCGCAGCTCGGTCAACGCGATGGACCGCCAGGCGCCGGCGGTCATCTCGGCGGTCGAGCCGCGCCACACGGCGGTGGCCCAGAGCGCCGCCGTCCACAGCAGCACGGCGGGCACCGTCACCGCCAGTACGCCGGTCAGCAGCGCGGCCAGCTTGGTGAACAGGACACGGAGCCGGCGTGGCCGCCACAGCAGCAGGTTCATCATCCCGCCGGAGGTCCACTCGGCACCGATGAACGACGCCCCCGCCACGAAGAAGACCAGGGTCGACAGGGTGGCGAAGACGTACAGGGTGGCCGGAAACTCGCGGTGGAAGGTGAACGTCGCCGGCAGGTACGGCTCGGCCGGGTACATGTCCCGGGTCGGCGGCACGATGTCGGCACAGTTCGATGGGAAGCGGTTCGGGTCGGCGGCGCCGCTGGTCTGGCTGCGCTCGCATTCGGCCTGCCACTGCTCGGCCCATTCGACCCCGGCCCGGTACTCGGCCTCGGCGGTGCGCTCGGCTTCGGCGAACGCCGCCGGGCCGATCTTCTGGTTGCCGAGGAACGTCCCGACGGCGATCGCGACCAGCGCCAGCAGCACGGCGGCCACCAGGTAGCGGACGAAGCGTCGTTTGCCGAGGCGGCGCAGCTCGGCCCGGTACAGGTTCATCGCCCGGCTCCCGTCGGGTCGGCGGCGACCGTCTGCTCGGCGTCGGCGGCATGGCCGTCGTCGGCCGTCGGGGCGTCGTCGGCGGTCAGCTGGAGGAAGACACTTTCCAGGTCGGCGGTGACCGGGGTCAGTTCGCTGACGTACAGGCCGGCGGCGGCGAGGGTACGGGTCACCCGGGCCGGCTGGTCGACCCCGTGCACCACCAGGTGGTCGGCGTGCCGGGTGACGGTGACCGGCGGGCCGTCGGCGGCGGTGAGGGCCGTCTCGGCGGCCGGCAGGTCGGCGGCGGCTTCCAGGCGTACCCGCAGACCGCCGGCGGAGTGCGCGGCCAGCACCTCGGCGACCGGGCCGGCGGTGACCCGGCGGCCCCGCGAAATGATCGTCACCGAGTCGCAGATCACCTGGATTTCGCCGAGGATGTGGCTGGACAGCACCACGGTGGTGCCGGCGGCGACCAGGTCACGCATCAGGGTGCGCATCTCCCGGATGCCGGCCGGGTCGAGGCCGTTGGCCGGCTCGTCGAGGATCAGCAGCGCCGGTTCCTTCAGCAGCGCCGATGCGACGGCCAGCCGTTGACGCATGCCGAGCGAGTAGGTGCGGACCCGCTCGCCGGCCCGGTCGGCGAGGCCGACAAGGTCCAGCACCGCCGGCACCCGCTGCGGAGCAAGACCGCCCGCTTGGGCGAGCAGCGACAGGGTGTCCCGGGCGGTGAAGTGTGGGAAGAACTGTGGACTTTCCACGATGGCACCGACCCGGCCGATCACCGCCGGCAGCTGCTGCGGGACCGGCTGGCCGAGGATCGCCATCCGGCCGCCGTTCGGCGCGACCAGACCGAGCAGGGTACGCAGTGTGGTGGTCTTGCCGGATCCGTTCGGGCCGAGGAAGCCGTGCACCTGGCCGGCCTCGACCCGCATGTCGAAGCCGTCGACGGCATGCCGGACCCCACGTCGACGGCTGCGGTAGGTCTTACGCAGCCCGGAGATTTCCAGTACGGCCGTCATCCGCCACCTCCGCCGCGTACCCGACGTCAGAACAAGGACACACCATACGGGACAGACGGCTCAGGCGGTGACCACCGTCACGCCGAGTTCGCGGAAGACGGCGACCGTGCCGGGCTCGGCGCCGGAGTCGGTGATCAGGGTCTCCACCCGGTCGATCGGGCAGATCCGGGCGAAGGCGTGCCCGCCCAGCTTCGACCCGTCGGCGATGATCACCACCCGCTTGGCGCGGGCCACCATCAGCGCGTTCATCGACGCTTCGCCCTCGTGGTGGGCGGCGGCGCCGAGCTGCGGGTCGATCGCGTCGACGCCGAGCAGCGCGACGTCCAGGGTGACCTCCCGCAGCAGCGCGCCGCCGAGCGGCCCGACCAGCTCGAACGACTGCGGGCGGACCACCCCGCCGGCGACGACGATCTTCATCCGGGAGCGGACCAGCAGCTCGTTGGCGATGTTCAGCGCGTTGGTGACCACGGTCAGCTGGGCGCCGTCCGCGCTGGTGTTCAGATCCGGGCGTACGGCGAGCGCGCGGGCCACCTCGGTGGTGGTGGTGCCGCCGTTGAGCCCGACGACCATGCCGGGTTCGACGAGTGCGGCGGCGGCCGTGCCGATGCGCTGCTTCTCCGCCGAGTGCTTGGCGGTCTTGTAACGCAGCGGCAGGTCGTAGGAGACGCCGTTGGCGACCGCGCCGCCCCGGGTACGGGTGATCATCTGTTGCTGGGCGAGCTGGTCGAAGTCGCGGCGGATGGTGGCCTGGGAGACGTCGAGGCGGGTGGCGGCGTCCTCGACGGTGATCCGGCCGCTGTCGGTGAGCAGTTCCAGCAGAGCGTTCCACCGTGCGTACCGATCCATGCCGCCCCTTCCCACGCCTCGCTGCTACCGCGCCTCGCTGCTTACCACGTCCAGCTGCGCAGATGGTGACCAGTTTGCTGCACACTAGTGCGCGAAACGCCCGGTAGCAAAACCTCCGTCTGCGCGATCGGGCATCACCCCAGCCCGGTTGTTGCGACCCGGTCACGAGAACGCGCACAATGACGCGCGAAAAGGTGCCAGTTCGAGCCCGAACGAGCACCGCTGCTTGTCGTCAGCGAGGAGTGTCGCGATGAGCTACGTCGACGCCGAGATCGCCAGCCAGCCGGAGTGCTGGCGCCGGGCGGCCGCACAGGCCGCCGACACCCCCGCACCGGCGCTGCCCAGCCCCGGCGAGCGGGTCGCCGTGGTCGGCTGCGGCACCTCCTGGTTCATGGCGATGGCGTACGCCGGGCTGCGGGAACGCGCCGGCCACGGTGAAACCGACGCCTTCCAGGCCTCCGAGTTCCCCACCGGCCGGCACTACGACCGGATCATCGCGATCAGCCGCTCCGGCACCACCACCGAGATCACCGACCTGCTCGCCGCCGTCGACGACCCGCAGCGCACCACGGTGCTCGTCGGCGACCCCGGCTCCCCCGCCGCTCAGCTCGCCGGCCACGTCGTCGCCCTGCCGTACGCCGACGAACGGTCTGTGGTGCAGACCCGCTTCGCCACCAGCGTGCTGGCGCTGCTGCGGGCCCACCTCGGCGCGGACGTCGCGGCGATCGCCGCCGACGCCGAGGTCGCCGTCCGGGCCCGGCTGCCGATCGACCCGGCGCTGATCGACCAGGCCACCTTCCTCGGCCGGGGCTGGACCGTCGGCCTGGCCCACGAGGCGGCGCTGAAGTGCCGCGAGGCCGCCATCTTCTGGTCCGAGGCGTACCCGGCGATGGACTACCGGCACGGGCCGATCGCGATTGCCGGGCCGGGCCGGATGGTGTGGGCGTTCGGCGAGATCCCCGACCACCTGGCCGACGACGTGGCGGCGACCGGCGCGGCGTTCGTGCACAGCCGGACCAACGGCGTGTACGCCGTCCTCGACCGGTGGGCCGCCGGCCGCCGCCCGCTCGACCCGATGGCCGACCTGATCCTCGCCCAGCGGTTCGCGGTGGCCCTCGCTGCCAGCCGGGGCCTCGACCCGGACAACCCGCGCCACCTGACCCGGTCGGTCGTGCTGACGTGACCCTGGCCGGCGGAGTCGACCCGACACCGCCGGGGCCGTCCGACGAGGTCGTCATCGCGTTGGACGTCGGCGGCACCGGCATCAAGAGCGCCCTGGTCGGGCTGACCGACCGGGCGGTACGGCACACCGAGCGGCGCCCGACCGCGGCGGCCCGGGGGCCGGCCGCCGTCGTCGACACCATCTGCGACCTCGCCGGGCAGCTCGCCGACACCGCCCGCGCCGACGGGCTCACCCCGGTCGCGGTCGGCGTCGCCGTACCCGGGGTCGTCGACGAGTCGGCCGGCGTCGCGGTCTGGTCGGCCAACGTCGGCTTCCGCGACGTACCGCTGCGTGACCTGGTGGCCGCCCGGGTCGGGCTGCCGACGGCGCTCGGCCACGACGTACGGGCCGGCGGGGTCGCCGAGGCCCGGATCGGCGCCGGCCAGGGCAGCCGGCACGTGCTGTTCGTGGCGATCGGCACCGGCATCGCGGCCGCCGCCGTCGTTGACGGCACCGGCTACCCCGGCGCGCACGGCGCGGCCGGCGAACTCGGCCACGTGGTGGTCCGCCCCGACGGGCCGGCCTGCGGCTGCCGGCAGACCGGCTGCCTGGAGGCGGTCGCGTCGGCGTCGGCGATCACCCGCCGGTACGCCGACCGGGCCGGCCGCCGCACCGGCGGCGCCGCCGAAGTGGCCCGGCTGGCCGCCGCCGGCGACCCGACCGCCGGCCGGATCTGGGCCGACGCGGTCGACGCGCTCGCCGACGGCCTGCTGATCGGGCAGGCGATGTTCGACCCCGAGCTGGTGGTGCTGGGCGGTGGGCTGGCCGAGGCCGGCGACCAGCTGCTCGCCCCGCTGGACGCCGCCGTGCGCCGCCGGGCCACCTTCCACCGGCTGCCCCGGCTGGTCCAGGCCGCGCTCGGCGACGAGGCCGGCTGCCTCGGTGCCGCGCTGCTCGCGTCGGACCTGCTCGCGTCGGACCTGGTCGAGCGGGCCGCCGAGCCGGTCGAGCGGGCCGCCCGATGAGGGTCGAGGGCCGGCTGGTCACCCCCGACGGGGTACGCGAGCACGGCCGCCTGACCATCGACGGCGACACGATCACCGAGGTGGCGACGACCGGCGGCGGCCGGGCCGGGGTGCACGCGTCGGCGTCGGGCTGGACCGTGCCGGGCTTCGTCGACATCCACAACCACGGCGGCGGCGGACACACCTTCACCACCGGCGACCCCGACTCGGCCCGCCGGGCCGCCGCCTTCCACCTGGCCCACGGCACCACAAGCCTGCTGGCCAGCCTGGTCAGCTCGCCGGTCGAGCTGATGCGCGACGCCGTCACCCGGTACGCCCCGCTGGTCGCCGACGGCACCCTCGCCGGGCTGCACTTCGAAGGCCCCTACCTGTCGGTCGTACGGTGCGGGGCGCAGAACCCGGCGTACCTGCGCGACCCGGAGCCGGCCGAACTGGCCGGGCTGCTCGACCTCGGCGACGGCGTGATCCGGATGGTCACCGTGGCCCCGGAGCGGGCCGGTGCGCTGGCCGCGATCGCCCGGCTGGTCGACGCCGGGGTGGTCGCCGCGATCGGCCACACCGACGCCGGCTACGACCAGACCCGGGCGGCGATCGACGCCGGAGCCACCGCCGGTACGCACCTGTTCAACGGCATGCGGCCACCGCACCACCGCGAACCCGGCCCGGTGTTCGCCCTGCTCGGCGACGACCGGGTCACCTGTGAACTGATCGCCGACGGGGTGCACCTGCACGACGGCACCCTCACCTTCGCCACGTCGGTCGGCGGCCCCGGTCGGACCGCGCTGGTCACCGACGCGATGGCCGCCGCCGGCATGCCCGACGGCGCGTACGAACTCGGCGGGCAGGCGGTGACGGTGTCCGGCTCCGTCGCCCGGTTGGCCCGCGACGGGTCGATCGCCGGCAGCACGCTGACCATGGACGCGGCGCTGCGCCGGGCGGTCGCCGCCGGCATCGACATCGTCGACGCCGTACGGATGGCAGCCACCACCCCGGCGGCGACGATCGGCCTGGCCGGCACGGTCGGCGCGATCGCCCCCGGGCACCGGGCCGACCTGGTCGAGCTCGACGACAACCTGCGGGTACGCCGAGTGATGCGCGCCGGCGTCTGGCAGTGAGCCACGGTCACCGGCTGGTCAGAATGCTGGTGGGCGGCAGTCGATAGCCGACTTGCTGGCCGTAGGTCATCAGGGGGCGCAGGGTCGGCAGCAGGGTGGTGGTCTCCGAACGCCAGTGGTGTCCCCGGTTACCGTCGAGTCGGCGGTGCCGGGCGGATGTCGTCTGCCGCAGCCGTAGGGCGCGCAGTCGCTGGGACGCCGTGGACCGGCCGGAGCGCAAGTCGAGCCAGCGCAGCCACCAGTCACGCAGTACGTCGATGATCAATTTTGTTCTCCCTGGTCAACAGTCACGTCGCGGTGCGTTTGGGAAATCGGTAAAGTCCGTGGCGCTGGACGAAGATCTCCCGCCGATCGATGGCGTTGCCGTGGCGATCCATCACGTAGCCGGTGAGCCAGATCCAGCCGTCGTACGTCCACTTCCGATCCACCGCGATCACCCGGAATCGGATGCCGCGGTCGTCGGCGAACTGGACGCTCGCCTCCACGGGCACGGCAAAGTCGGCCGGGTTGGTGTTTAGGCTGGTTGGAGCTGTAGGAGTTTGAGGATTCGGCTGTTGTTGCGGGCGTTGTAGCGCAGGGCGGCGGCGATGTTGGTGGTGTCGTGGATTCCCAGGAGGCTGACCGACACGTTCCGTAGGGTCGCCATGACACGCGGCGCGTTGCCGGTACGGATCCGGGAAGCGTCCTCCCGGAAGGTCACATCCCTCACCCAGTGGAGGACCTCGATTCCCCAGTGCTGACGGACGTAGGCCAGCAGGTCAGCGGCGTCGGCCTGTCCGGCGGTGAGGCTGGTGACATACAGCATCGCCTGGTAGCTGGTACGGCCCTTCACGGTGACGGCGCGCTCGATCAGGAACACCTGCGCGACGTGCGGAAAGTTCAGATCCGGCGGGGCGGGCATGACCTGACGGTACGTACCTCGTGGCGGCCCCGGTCGTCATCCACACTGCGCCCGGTGACCGGCACCCCGGCCCAGTCCAGCGCGTCGAGCCGGTCGAACAGGGTCGGCTGGTTGTCGAGCACCGGGAACACGAAATGCGCCTCCTTGACCTCCCGCAGCCAGCGGGCATGCTTACGCTGCGTCTGCATCGCGTCGGCGGTCACCACGTGATCAGCGAGGTCCAACGGCGTCAACAGCCCGGTGAACGCGGCGATCCCGTTGCTCCTGCCCGGGACCTGACACTGGGCGAGGACCACCCCGGCGCAGGTGAGCGCGGCCAGCAGATGCGGCGCCGCCCGGTCGCGGGTCCGCGCGCCCCGGCTGGTCTTGCCGTCCACCGCGACCTGCGGCAACCGTGGCCGGTGACGGTCCCGCGCGCTGGCGCGGCGGTGTCGCTGGCCAGCGGCCC
>NZ_JBHMIO010000028.1:0-74687 GCF_048060275.1 Micromonospora sp. LOL_015 | reverse complement strand
CCGCCATCAAGCCCGCGCCCGCTGGTACCACTACCGATCCAGACTCACATGATCAAGTCACGAAGTACGGCTGCCCTACTATGAGCTTGTTGTCTTCACAAACACATAGTCAACAGGCTGCTGCGTCCACGTTGCATCACCCCTGCCAATGCGTACTACCTGATCACAGCCCTAATGGTGGCTGCCGTACTAGTGCTTGCCCTAGCGAGGTGAGCATGTGATGGACTTCGTTCGCCTGTCGACGGCTTTGCACCAATCCTGCCTCTCGAAGAATGGAAAGGTGGCGACTTGCCGTCGGTGCGGAAATCCTCCAGCGCTTGGCGACTTGAGTTGTACTGCAAGCCTCATATAGATTACAAAGAATGGAAGCTCGGGTGCGGCCGAGTAGCTTCTCCAACGATTGGAGCGGACTCGAACGCCGGCCGGAGGGGTCGGCCAGAGCGATCAAACGTGCGGTGGGGCTCATCGGTTGGAGGACAAGGCTCCGTCCGCTGTCATGGTCGAGCACCACCAGTTGCTCTTCACAGAAGACCGAGAGTATGACTGTGATGTCTTGGGGTGTTGATTGCGCTTGGTGGTCACCGAGACTCGTTCCCAAACTTTGTGCTGGCTTGTCGAGGTAGTCCAACAATGCCATAGGCCCATCGGTCAGCAAGAAACGGGTAAGTTGCCTTCGCTCGAACTCGATTGCCGCGGTGATTTGACTCGCATAAGGCTCTAGTAACGCCCGGTAGTACCCATTAAGTGGGCCATCTGAGGCGATCCACTCCTGGTCGAACCGGCTCGGCTGGTCAACCCGGTAGCCCGGCTTCAGCTCTGGCGAGTCATGGAAGCCCATGCTTCGATAGCAGGATTGTCCGGTAAAGAGGCCATCAGTCAAGGCTGCGACCAGCTTGATCGATGGATAGGTGCTAGTGCTGTTTCCGACGATACGTCGTAGCTCCGCCGCCCCGGACAATACGTCAGAATCACGGAGAAATGGTCGTATGCGCGTGTACCACGGCCGCAATGCAACGGGAATGGTCGTTGTCAGGGTGAGGTAACTGAAAACTAGTTCTGCAGCCATCGCTGGCTTTCGGGTTATGGAAATGGTTTGTCTGGAATCCCTCACGTAAGCATTCGGCATCATTGTCCCCGTATGTGCTAGTACAGGCCTCACGATGTTCGACGTCGCTTTGCGTGGAGGTGCCTATTCGCGGCACCAAAGGTCCATGACCCCAAGGGGCGGTGCGCGGTACTCTAAATCTGTTCCCGATAAACTCCCCACACTTTACATGAAACCGGCTCACCGTGCTACAGCGTGGGGCTCGGGTGTTCTGGATCACAGTGGCCCGTCGACAGCTCGTTCGACCCGGTTGGGTCCTGACCTGGGTGATTAGCGCGATAGCTAACGATGTTGCACCAACTTTGGATAGATGCCACTGTCTGGATGCGACGCGTGGCGCCTTCGGCAAGGGGAGGTTGAAGATAGGGTGCGTACCCTCAAGGCATCGCTTGTCGCCATTGCCAATACACAGGAAGGGACGCCAAGTGACAAGAGGTTCGTCAAGCAGGAGGCCGCTCGCGCGACTGGGTGTTCTGGCTACCGTCGGCGCACTCGTCGCGGTGGCACTGCCTGCCTCGCCCGCGCAGGCTTGGGGCAACAACCGCACGGTCTATCGCAGCTGTGGAGAGAACTGGGTTGCGAGCGGAACGTCTAGCGACGGGTCGCTCTGGGCCCAGACGCAGAAGGCTGGCGGAAGTTGCTCAGGGCAATTGGGTGTGACGATTGAGCTTGCCAGCGGATACCGTTTTCCTCGCGTGAACGGGACCACCACAAACGCGTCAATATACAGACCCCCGGGCGACACCCCGCGTCACGGCGTACATTGGGGCTGTCTTGACTGCTCGCAGACCCTGAGCTGAATCGGTACGAGGCCCGCTCTAAGCGGGCCTCGTACCGCCTGGTCGCGCACAGCCGAAACGATTCTATCAAGGATGCCGGATGAAGTTCCGAATATTGTCCGCGTTGCTCGTGCTTGGATCCCTGTCCGCATGCAGCCAGCCACTTGACTCCCCGGAATCGACGTATTTCCGGATGGACTCTCGGGTCGCGCAGGACTGGGCGTTGCGGGATGGTGACGTGACTGAAGTTGAGTACCAAACGGCTGTCGATGGCTTTCTCTCCTGCATGGCACATGCAGGCTACAATGCGTCGGAGCCTGCACTAAGCCCTGTGGACGGCCTAACCTTACTCTTCGACGTTGAACCCTCGGGCGATCCAAATGTGTGGAACACTAAAGTCGAGGAATGCAACCTCACGCACATTTCTGACATTGAACCAGCTTACGTCGAGGCTAATACTCAGGTAATGGATGCCCGGCTTCGAGAGGTCGCAGTCAAGTGCCTGGAAGAAAAGGGCGTCGCGTTGACGGGTGTTGAGCAAAACGTCACCGAGCTTGTCAAGTCTGCGGAGGGCTCGATGCAGATGGTGATGGGGTGCGTGGGACCGGCATTACGCACTTTATACCCCGATCTTCCGACTACACTCAAGGTGCGCTGGTGAGCGAACGACTTGCGCGATCCGCTCCTCGGTCAAGAGCTGTACGGTGGGGCCAGGCAATGGGGCTCGCCGCAGCTTGTGTGGTCGCGGGCGGCTGCGTTGCGGACGATTCGGGACCGAGTCGGGCGGTCCTTGCGCAGATTCTGGCGTCGGGCTTCGCCGCTGAATTGGAACTGGCCGAAACGACCGATCGGCTTAATCGGTCCTGCATGGAACAGAAGGGCTTCCTGGTACATCCAGATGCGCCGGAGGGCTCCGGCCGAATATCGCCTCGATACGAGAGTCCGAATATCGAGATCGCGATGACCGCCCGACGGATCATCAACGAGGATAGGGTTCGCATGATCGGTTACGGCCGATCGCCAGCGGAGATGTTGGGCTTCGATCCTTCTGGGGTGGCGACCGTTACCAGCCCTTTCGGTCTCCTCTCACGCATGGAACAGAACCAGTATTGGCTGACATATCAGGGCTACCTACCTGACGAAGTGCCCGACCGTGGCGGCCCGGTGGTGGACGGCGGCGATCGCAAGGTCCAGCCACCAAATCAGGAGGAATTCACACTGCCCAATGGCGAGAAGGTCTCGTACCCGCGTGAGGGCTGTGTGGCTGACATTCAACGCCAGCTCTTCGATGGGAAGGTTCGCGAGTTCCACGAACTCACATACTATTCGCGGGAGGGAATTGGCAAGGCTGCTATTGGCGAGGTGCGTGGCGACCCCGCCGTCCGCGAGGTGAATCGCAAGTGGTCTGAATGCATGCGACGCAAAGGGTATCCGGGCCTACGCGAGCCGCTCGATGCGGAAAACAAAGCGTCGAGTAGTTACGGTGCCAAGGTTTTTGGCCCCGATTCGCCGGGCTACACGGAGCTGAAGGATCAAGAGATCGCATTGGCTGTCGCGGACTATGGCTGCAACCATGAGGTAGGGCTTGACGAGACCCGGGTGCGCGTCTTTTGGCGCAACGTAGCTGCATTTTATCAGGACCGCCAGGCCGAGATCGCCGCTTGGTCCGAGATGGTGGAGGACGCCAAAGTGATGAGCCAACAGCTACTCGCCGGTTAATTCTGCGACAACCCTGCCCGGAGCCTGGAAGCGGAGAAGGACGGATGAACAGGCGACGATTCGTGATTGGCGTGACTGCGGTCGGGCTGAGCTCGCTAGCCGGAGGCGCGGTCTTTGCCGGGACGCAGGCGCGGACGCCAAGGCAACGGGCTGCACGCGCCGCGCCTCCGTCGCCCTCGACTGTGACGGCGACGGTGCGACGCGGCGAGTTGGCGGAGCTATCGGTGCTGCACGGTACGCTTACGCGGTCCCAGTCGGTGCAGGTTGCCGGTCCGTCTGCTGTGGCCGGAGCCTCGCGAATAGTGGTGACCCGGGCGACGGTGCACGTCGGAGACCAAGTGCGCAGTGGCGACGTTGTTGCCGAGGTGTCTGGACGTCCGGTGATTGCGATGGTAGGCCACTTTCCCGCCTACCGCGACGTCTGTCCCGGGATGTCAGGGCCTGACGTGGCACAACTTCAACGGTCGCTTCAGCCTCTTTACGGAATCCGGGTTGACGGGCACTTCGGCGCGGCTACCGAAGCCGCGATAAGCCGACTGTACCGACGGCTGGGCTACCTGCCGGTGATTGCGGCGGGCCGGGTGCTGCTGCCGGTAGGTGAGTTGGCATACGTCCCTTCTCTGCCGGCCACGGTGACAGCTGCCGGACCGAAGATTGGTGCCGATGCCCGCGGTGTTCTAGCGGTGCTCGGCTCCGGTCCGGTGCAGGTGGTTGCCCCAATCAGTGAAGAGGTGCGGAGGACGCTAGAGGCCGGGGCGGGGGTAGAGCCTCGGTTTGGCGACGGGCCTCTCAAGGGCGCTCTGGTATCCCTCGTCGAGGTGCGGGAGCTTCCTCCAGACCAGGAGGGGAGTCGGCCGTCGGCGGAAGCGGTCTTCGAAGCGGATCAGAGTTCCGTTCAGGAGGTCGGAGGCGCCCAGCAGGTCTGGCTTGCTGGGAAGCAAAGCAGGCCGGACGCCTTGATCGTCCCCCTCTCGGCGCTCTGGACGGCCGTAGACGGCGGGGTGACCGTCCTTGTAGTCGACTCGAATACGCATCGGGCCGTTTCGGTCGAGGTCGAACTGACCGTTAGGGGCGAATGCGTAGTCAGCGGCGAACTCGCGGTAGGAGACCAAGTTGTAGTGGGAGAGCGGTGAGTCAGCCACTCATCGAACTGCGGAGCGTAGCTCGGGTGTTTCCAGGTCCGCCCGAGGTCGCTGCCGTGCGCAGGGCCGACCTCGCGGTTTACGGCGGTGAGATGGTTGCCATTGTGGGATCGTCCGGGTCGGGCAAGAGCACGGTACTAAACATCATGGGCCTCCTTGATGAGCCGACATCTGGCCAAGTGCGCCTCGCTGGCGTTGAAACTGTCGGACTCGCCGACAGAGAGCGCAGCCATCTCCGCGCAATTCGAATCGGCTTCGTGTTTCAGGCCTTCCATCTTGTACCCCAGCTCGATTGTCTGCAGAACGTCATGCTGCCGCTGGTGCATCTTGGAGTAGTCCCGAGACTCCGCCGTGAGCTGGCAGAGGCGGTGCTCGAACGGGTCGGCCTAGCCCACCGGTTGAGTGCCCATCCGACAACTCTGTCGGGTGGAGAGCAGCAACGGGTAGCTGTGGCCCGTGCCCTTGTCCACGAACCGCCGATACTGCTATGCGATGAACCGACCGGCAACCTCGACCGAGCAAACAGTCAGGTGGTGTTGGAGCTCCTGCGGGGTCTGATTGCTCCTACGAGGGTGGTGGTCGTGGTCACCCACGAAGATCGGGTGCGTCGATATGCGCATCGTGCGGTGGAGGTGATCGATGGTCAGCTCGGCTGACCGGCAGGCCGGTACCCGGCTGCGCGACATCGTGGCACAGGCATGGTGGGCGGTGGCTGGGCGCCGTACAAGGTCGATGCTTACCTCTGTCGGTGTCGGCCTTGGCACGGCCGCGACGCTGGCCACGCTCGGAGTGACAGCGAGCGCGGCCGGGGCGATTTCGGACAGATTCGATGCTCAGGTGGCTACAAGGGTGACAGTGCAGTACCCGAGTCGGATTGCGCCGCCACCAGCGCACGCAGTGGTGCCGGTCCGCCGTCTCAACGGTGCGAAGCAGGCTGGGTTGATTTGTCAGTCGTTCCGGAACGACCATAGCGTATCCACTGTGGCGTCCCAATATGGGTCGCAAGTGGTTCGGCTAAACATAGTCGCGGCTCAACCGGCCGCGCTGGCCGCGCTGGGCGCTGTCGTGGAGACAGGGAGGATGTTCGACGAAGGGCACGCCGTCCGTCAGGATCCAGTTGTGCTACTGGACACCGTCGCCGCAGCGGATCTGGGGTTGCACGATCCTCTTGGAAAAAGTATCTATGTAAACGGCCAGCAGGTCATGGTTTTGGGAGTCTACCGGGCTCCTCGAGGGGATTCTCGGCTGACTGCAGCGGTGGCGGAGCCGTACGAGGTGTGTCGCGATTCGACCCGGTGGAAACCGAACGGCGAGGCGATGTTCCAGCCCCCAGATGTAGTGATCCGCACCGATCTTGGGGCGGCTCACCAAGTGGCGGATGAGGCCAAGCTGGCTCTCCAACCTGCAGAGCCGGACGCCCTAACCGCCTTGGTGCCGCCGGACCTACAGACATTCCGACAAGGGGTGGAGCGGGATACCGCATCGCTGTTCTTGAGCCTTGCTGTGGTCTCCCTAGTCATTGGAGCCCTTGGAGTATCGAACACCACCCTGGTGTCAGTCCTCGAACGTCAGGCCGAGATTGGCCTGCGTCGGGCGATAGGAGCGTCACGGCGTGCTGTCGCCGCCCAGTTCCTCGTTGAATCGAGCATCCTCGGACTCGCAGGAGGACTGATCGGCACGCTGGTGGCGGTCAACGTGACGACTGCCGTTGCCCTGGCCAAGGGCTGGCTGGTCGTGCTAGATCCGATCCTACTGTTAGCCGGACCCCTACTCGGTCTCCTGGTCGGGACGGCGGCTGGGGGATACCCAGCATGGTCCACGAGTCGGGTATCCCCCGCAGTGAGTTTGCGGCGGTAACAATGACCAGATGAGTGGTGACCGGCAGCATCAGGGCACGTTCGTCTACGACGGCGACTGCGCGTTTTGCACCATGTGCATACGGTTCATCGAGCGCCGCGTGCCGAACAACGCCACGATCGTGCCGTGGCAGTGGGCCGACCTGCCTGCTCTCGGGCTCACCCGGGAGCAGGGCCTGACGGCGGTGCAGTGGGTGCCGGCCGGCGCTACCGGTGCTGCCGGTGCCGGGCCGGTGGCGATCGCCGCGCTGCTGCGCACGAGCAACCCGCTGTGGCGGGGAGCGGGCACCGTGCTTGATCTGCGTCCGGTGACCGCCGTGGCTTGGCTGGTGTACCGATGGATCGCCGACAACCGGCACCGGTTGCCCGGCGGCACCGCCGCCTGCGCCGTGCCGCGCCAGCCAGGTGATACCGGTACCTGACGCGGGGGCCTGCTCGGGTACGGTCGGCCGCCGCAGCGCTCGCGGTCGGCGCTCTGGGATCGTGTCTGTGCGACCAGTCGTGTCCCCTGTCGGCGGCCAGTGAATACTGGCTCTGGCACGGTCTCGGTGATCGCAGGCGGTCGATTAATCGGCGAGTAGGACGCGTCGGCGGAGCAGGTCGGGGTTGGCTCGGCCGTACATCTGCCTTTTGAGTGTTTTGATGCGGTTCACGGAGCCTTCGACGGCGCCGGAGTTCCAGCTCACGGTCAGGCCGGCTCTGACCGCGTCCCAGTCCGGGCGCAGGCCTTTGGCGAACGATCGGATCTCCGTGATGGTGCTGTGTTCGGCCTGTTCGACCCAGGCGGTGAGGCGGTCGCCGCCGCGGGTTCGGACAAGGTCGGTGAACCCGCGGGCCAGGTCTCGGATGGCCGCCAAGTCCGGGCAGAGACCACACAACCGCTCGAGTTCTGCCCGGTGTTCCTCGGTGAGTTTGTCGATCGGGCGCATGATCCAGCCGGTGATGTCGCGGGTGGGTGGCGGCGCTGGTGGTACCGGGACCGGTGTGTCGCGGCCCCGGACGCTGATCAGCCAACGGCGGAGCGTCCGTTCCGCGCCCTGGTAGCCGCGACCGCTGATCTCGGTCAGCAGCTGGTTGGTGCCGGTCGCTCCTTCGGCGATGCGTTGTCGCAGGTAGGGCTTGAAGGAGTCGAGGATGCTGTCGCGGACGGTGCCGTTCGGGCCGAGGAGGTCCTCGGGGGTGGCGGCATCGGAGTAACGGCGGACGGTCTTCGGGTCCAGACCGAGCCTCCGGGCGATCGTGTAGACGCCGACGCCCTGGTAACGCAGGGCGTGGACGTCGGCGTGCCGGGTTCGGGTGCGCTGGACCCGTAGCCCTTGCGGCCTGGGCTGGCTCACCGGCGTCGGGTCTGCTGCTGGCTGTTGTTCGGTCTGCGGCATCAGGCAGCGGCGGTGATGGCCGACCGCCCTTCTCACCGTCGGACGGGGCGCGTCGGGACCGCGCCACTGACCCTGCGCCGGTCACCCCGACCACCAGAACCGGGCCAGCGCGCTGGTCGCCGGGTCGTCGCTGGCCAGCAACGCCGCCCACAGGTCACCGCCGGCGACGGCGTGCACCCCTGCGTAGCCGGCCAGGTCGACCGGGTCGACCGGGTCGACGTGCGGCACCGCAGCGCCGACCGGGCCGCCGTCGCCGAGCAGCTGCGGGTCCGCCCACGGCCAGCCGTCCACCGGCGTCGGCACCCCCGCCGGATCCAGTGGCGGCGGGAACTGCGCCTCCGGCCACCCGTCGGCCCCCGCCGGCACGTCCGGGTCGACCCCGGGCGGCGGATCCGCCGCGCCGAAACCCTGCTCGGCCGTCGGTTCCGCACCGAACCCGGCGTCCACCGGACCGGCCGGGTCCGCGCCGGACAGGTCGTCGCCGTAGCCCAACGCCGGCACCGCGTCACCCCCGCCGTACCCGCCGTCGCCGTATTTGCCCTCGTCGGCGATGTCGCCGGTCAGGTCGTCACCGTCGGGCGGATCGGCCGCCCCGAACCCCTCCACCGGGTCGGCGGCGCCGAACCCCTCCACGGCCGGGCCGCCCGACCCGTCGTCGCCCGGCCCACCCAGATCGGCGGTGTCGGCGTCGTCCCCGGTCGGATCGTCCCCGGTCCAGTCACCGAACTCGCTGGTCATCGCGGCACCGCCTCCGCTGTCGGGGTCAACACCCGGGCCCGGGCCAGCACCTCGTCGACCTGCTTCACCCGCGCCCGGACGGCATCGCGGCGGGCCTGCGCCGCCGACCGCCGCCGCGCCCGGTCCGCCTTGTCCCGCGCCAACGCCGCGTCGATGTCGGCGATGTGCGCGTCCAACTGCGCCAACCGCCGCTCCACGGCGTCGTCCAACGCCACCGTCAACGCGTACTGCAGGTCGGTGAACCGCTGCGCCAACTCGTCGGTCAACGCCGCCCGCGCCTCGCCGAGCACCTCCCGCAGCCACACCCGGGCCTGCTGCCGGTCGCTGGCGACCCGCCGCCGGAACAGGATGAACGCGCCGGCGGCCAACCCCAGACCGAGCCCGGCGACCGGGATCAGCAGACCACCGCCGACCAGCGCCCCGGCACCCAACGCCGACGCGCCCGCCGCGACCCCCCGACCGGCCATGAACGCCATCCCGCCGGCCGACAACGCCACCATCACGTTGTCACCGCCGCCACCGTCACGCCGCGGCCGGGTCGCCAACGCGTGCCGCAACGTGCCGTTGATCCGCTGCAGCACGAACTGCAGCTCGGCCGGCGCGAACACCTGCGCCAACGTCCGCTCGGCGACCTTGTGGAACCGGAACCGCAGATCGTAGGACAACTGCAGCGACAACGCGTGCAACGCCCGGTCCACCTCGGCCGGCAGCGCTTTCAACGCCTCCCCGCGGGCCGCGTCGATCCGGGTCAGGAACTGCTCCTGCAACCCACCGACCGCGGTCCGCAGCCGGCCCGTCGCCTCCACCCGGGCCCGCTGCGTCTCCGTGTTCAACGCCAACGACCACTGCCGCGCCTCGGTCCGTTTCCGCGCCGCCAACCCGGCCCGGTCCCGTTTCACCCGCTCCACCTCGGCCGGATCCGGGTCACACGCGGCGACCCGCTCACCGGCGGCCAGATCCAGCCGGACCAGTTCGCTGCGCACCGTGCGCAGCACGTTCGCCTGGGCCAGCAGATGCCCGTTGCCGGCCAACTCCACCAACGCGTGCTGCAGCGGCGCCACCCGCGACTCACCGACCAGCTCACCGGCGGCCTCCGCCGGCAGCGTCAACGCCAACTCGGCCAGCCGCGCCGACACCGGGAACCAGGCGGCGGATGCGAACCTCGGTGCGTGCGCCTGCAGCTGCGCCCGGTTGTCAGCCAGGATCGTCCGCCACCCCGGATAGGCGTCGACCTTCGTCAACGCGAACACCACCACGTCGACCCGTTTGCTCGCCTCGATGAGAAAGTCCAGCTCCGGCCGGGTCAACGGCGTCGACGCGTCCACCACGAACAGCAGGGCCGCCGCCCGCGACACCGCGTCCAACGCGATCTCGGTGTGCGCCGGATCCAACCCGCCGGCACCCGGGGTGTCCACCAGCGTCAGATACTGCAGCAGCGGCGCCGGACAGGTCACCGCGATCCGCCGCGGCGGACGCATCCCGTCCGGCAGCGCCGCCGCCACCGTCGCCCAGTCCGCCAACCGGTCCACCGGCACCGGCACCGGCTCGTCGCGGCCCGGCACGAACGCCTGCGCCGACGTCGTCGCCCCGTGACCGAACTCCAGGTACGCCGACGTCGCCACCGCCGCGTCCACCGGCGACAGACCGGTCACCCCGATCAACGCGTTCACCAACGAACTCTTGCCCCGCTTCGTCTCACCGACGACCACCACCGACGGCCGGGTCACCTCCCGACGCCGCTGCGCGTCGATCTCCGCCGCCGCCTCCGCGTCCAGGGTGCGGACGAACCCGAGACACGTGTCGACCGCCCCGGACAGCAGCGCACCCAACGCCACCGGGCAGCCGCTCACCGCGACACCGCCCGCACCTGCTGCGACAGCAGATGAAACCCACGGTGGGCGACCAACGCCACCCGCGACTGCGCCGGCGACGCCCCGGCGACCGCGAACACCCGCCACCGGGTCGCCGCCTCCACCGCCGCCGCCGCCAACTCCTGCGCCGACGCCGACGGCAGCTCCAGCACCCAGCGCGGATCCGCCGACAACGCCAACCGGGTCAACTCCCGCTCCATCGGCTCCGGCAGCTCCACCGCGCCCGTCGTCACCTGCTGCGCCACCTCCAACAGCCGCAGCCGGTGGTACTCCGGCTGGTGCAGCAGCCGCTCCACCGCGTCCCGCAGCAACTCCCGGTCACCCGGATGCGCCGTGTGGCTGGCCACCTTCTCCAGGCACGACAACGCCCACCCAGCCTTGATCGCGTCGGTACGCCACCGGAACGCCTCGTCCAACGTGTGCCGCAGCCGCGCGAACCCCGACGCCGCGTACAACGCCCGCACCAGATCCCCCGACGCCAACTGCGGCGACGCCTGCAGCTGCGCCACCGCGAACCCCACCCCGTACAGGTCGAGCAGCGCCAGCAGCCGCTCACGCTGTCGGCGCGGCACCGGAGCCTCCCGCGACACGAACAGGTCCACCGACGCCAGCAGCACCGCCCGCTGCGCCGCCGGCAACCCGGCCAACGTCCGCAGCGCCTCACAGTCGGCCGCCGTCAACCGGCCCGCCTCGGTCGTCTCCGCCAACAGCCCCACCGTCGGCACCACATCGGAAACCACCCGCCGCAGCACCCGGGTCTGGTCGGCCGACAACGGCGCCGCCACCGGCCACGGATCCGCCCCACCGGCCACCAGCTTGTCGACCTTGTTGAACAGGCCCACCGAGTTGATCGGACTGCTCGACAGCCGCGCCGACACCGACCGGAACGCCTCCAACGCCCGGACGTCGTCGTCGCGGACCGCCTGGGTGAACACGTACACGATCGCCTCGGCCCCGGACACCGCACCGACCGAGTCACCGTCGATCCCGGCGTCGAACGGCGCCGTGTCGTCCACCGGGCCGCCGGCGGAACCGGACGGCGCACCCGCCCCGGCGAACAGGAACCCCCGCGCCGACTCGCTCACCCCGGCACTGGTCGACGACAACCCCGGCGTGTCGATCACCGTCAACTCCCGCAGCCGGTCACTGGTCAACGTGACGTCGACGAACGCGACCCGCGCCCGCGGCACCCCCAGCCGCTGCGGAATCACCCCGGTCGGATCCAGCGGCAGACTCACCCGGCTGCCGTCCCGGCGTACCACATCGACCCGGTCGGCCGTGCCGTACCGGAACTGGGTCACCACTCGGGTGCACTCACCCACCTCCGTCGGCGCCACCCGCCGCCCGATCAACGCGTTCACCAGCGTCGACTTGCCGGCCTTCAACCGGCCGGCGATCGCCACCCGCAGCGGCTCGTCCAACCGCCGCCGCACCCGCAGCACCTCACCGCCGGCGGCCACGCTCACCCGGGGACCCACCTCATCACACAACGCGGCGACCCGACCACTCAACGGGCCGGCGTTCACAGCCGACCCCCCGCCGCCCGGTCAACGGCGACGACGGGCATCCGACGGCGGCACACACTCATCTCGCTGGTCGTCCTCCCGACAGCACGGCACCCGGTGGTGCGCCCACCACCGGCATCCACCGTACGAATATCCTCACCGGCGCAGGATCCCATGTTCGTGCCAACCTCGCCCGGCGGGGCCACGAGCCGTAGCAGCGGGGGAGGAGGACAAGTGCGGCACCCAGCCGGCGGACACCCCGCCCGCACCCGACCGGACGCCACCACCGCCAGCGGCAGCGTCCCCACCGGGACCGACGCCGACGCCGTGACGGCCGCCACGCGACGGCTGACCCGCCCCGGGATCGTCGTACTGACCGGGCCACCCGGCAGCGGACGCAGCACCCTGCTGCGCCGGGTCGCCGCCGCCACCACCGGGCCCGTGCACACCGGCGGCGGCCTCGCCGCCCTCGGCCACGTCCCGGCGTTCCCCCTCAGCCATGCCCTGCGGGTACGGCTGCCCGGCCACGACACCGCGCTGCTCGCCGAAGCTGTCCGCTCCCGGGTCCGCCACGGCCTGCTCGTCCTCGACGACCTGCAGTGGGCCGACCCGGCGACCGTCGCCGCCCTGCCCGGCATCGCCCGGCACTGCCGGGTCGTCGCCGCCCTGCGCACCCCGCACCAGCTGCCCGGCACCGCGCTCGACCCGCTGCGCGGCGACACCGGCCTCTGGCTGACGGTGCCGGCACCCGACCCGGACACCCTCGCCGACCTGATCCGCCGCACCGCACCCGCGCTCGACCCGGCGACCGTCGCCGCCGTGGCCCGCCACGCCGGCGGCAACCCGCTCGCCGCCACCGCGCTGGCCCGCCACGCCGCCCGCACCGGCACCCCACCCACCGTCGGCGTCCCCGGCGGCGGCGAGCTCGACCAGGTCGGCTACGCCGTCGCCGCCGCACTGGCCACCCTCACCCGCCCCGCCCGCACCGCACTGGCCGCCCTCGGCCTGCTCGGCCACGGCGCCCCGGCGAGTCTGCTCGGCCACGGCGTCACCGAACTCACCGCCGCCGCCCTGGTGCACACCGGCGACGACGGACTGGTCACCCCGACCTCGCCGTACCAGGCCACCGTCGCCGCCGGCCTGCTCGACGACCCGACCCGCCGCGCCCTGCACCGCCGCCTCGCCGACCTCGTCACCGACCCGCTGGCCGCCGCCCGGCACCTCGCCGCCGCCGGTGACACCACCGCCGCCTACCGGCGGGCGGTCACCGCCGCCGACACCGCCGCCACCGGCGGCGCCCGTGCCGAGTTGCTGCTGTTCGCCAGCGCGCAACCCGACGCCACCGAACCGGTCCGCCGCGCCGCCGCCCGCGCCGCGCTCACCGCCGGGCGGCCCCGCCGCGCCGCCGACCTGCTCACCGGCACCACCCTGCCCACCCCCGACACCGCCGTGCTGCGCGCCGAGGCACTACTGCAGGCCGGCGACCCGACCGCCGCCCGCGCTGCCGCCGCACCGGTTCCCGACGACGCCCCACCACCGGTGGTCGCCGCCCGCGACCGGGTCCTGCTGCTCGCCGACCTGGCCACCGACCCCACCTCCGCCGCCACCCGCGCCACCACGATCACCCGCCGGCACGGACCCGAACCGGCCCACCTGGGGCTACGCGCCGCCCTCGCCGCCACCGCCGCCGCCGACCGCCACCCCGGCTGGGAGTACGCCCTCGCCGGCACCGCAGCGGCCGCCGGCGCCGCCGGTGACCTGCTCACCGCCCGGTGGACCGCCTGGCACCTGGTGCAGACCCTCGCCGGCGACGGACGGCTCACCGAGGCCGCGCAGGCCTCGGTGGCGGCCGCCACCGCCTGCGCCGCCGACCTCGCCTACAGCTGGCAGGTCCGGTTCACCGCCGCCCGGCTGTGGTGCCTGGCCCTACGCGGCGACCCGACCGGCCCGGCCACGGCCGGCACCGGCGCGCAGACCGCCGACCAGGGCGATCTGCTGCCCGCCCCCGGCGACGCCCTGCTGCGCGCCGCCGCCGACCTGACCGACCGCACCCTGCCGGCCGCCGCCCACGACTACGCCGTCGCCGCCGCCGGCCTGCTCGAAGCCGACGGCGGCCTGCTCGCCCTGGCCCGCGCCCGGCTCACCGGTACCCCCGCAGCCCCGGCCACCGCCGTGCTGGACTGGGTGGCCCGGGAAGCCGCCTGGCTCGACGGCCAACCGGACCAGGCCGCCACCGCAGCGCCCCACGTCCCCGTACCGCCGCTGGTCGACGGGCTGCGGCGGATCACCGCCCACTGGGCCGCCCACGACGGCGCCCACCCCGCCACACCGCCGGCCGCCACACCGGTGGCGCTGCCGCCGCCGGCCGCCGCCACCGTCACCGCCTGGACCGCCGGCGATCCACGGCAGTTCGCCCACGCCGCCGACACCTGGCGCGACGTCGCCGTCCGCGAACAGGTCCGCTGCCTGCTCGCCCACGGCCTGCACGAACCCGACCCCGCTCGGGCCGTACCCGCCCTGCTCGCCGCCGAGTCCCTCGCCGACCACGCCGGACTGGTCGTCCTGCTCGGCCGGATCCGCCGCGCCCTGCGCCGGCACGCGGTCCGCCGCGACGAACGCGGCCCCCGCAGCGGCGACCTGCTCACCGCGCGGGAACGCGACGTGCTGCGGCTGGTCGCCAACGGCGAACCCACCCGCCGGATCGCCAACCAGCTCGGCATCTCCACCGAGACCGTGGAAACCCACGTCCGCGCCGGGATGCGTAAACTCGGTGCCCGCACCCGTACCGAGGCTGCGGCCCTGGCGATGGAGCCCGACCGATGAGCGACCCGCCGCGCTATGTCCTCGACAGCGCCGCCGACGCCACCGCGGCGCTGCGCCGGCTGGCCCGCGACGGCTGGACCACCCGGGAAGGGTTCGCCGTCACCGACCCCACCTGGGACCTCACCACCGCCCGGATCGCCCTGTACGGGCGGGTCCCGGACACCGACACCGTCGCCCTGGTGGTCCTCGCCGCCGCCAGGGGCGCCGCCGTCGTGGCCATCTGCGACCCGGCCGGCGACCTCGGCCGCGCCCTGCTCGACGACCTGTCCCGCCTCGGGCAGGTACTGCGCCACGCCGAGGCCGAACCACCGGCCGCGGCGGCCACCGGCACCGTCACCCTCATACCCGAGCAGCGGGCACTGCTGGAACGGCTCGCCAACGGCGAGACCATCGCCGCCGCAGCGGCGGCCGAGTTCCTGTCGCTGCGTACCGCGAACCGGCGCATCGCCCAGGCACGCGGCGCCCTCGGGGTCCGCACCACCCGCGAAGCCGTCCTCGCCTACCTGCGGCACCGACCCGCACGCTGAGCCCTGCGCGGGCCGGTCACCTCCGGCGTCAGGTCGCGTCCGGCGCCGGATCGGCCTGATCGGCGTCGTCATCGGCCAACACGTCGGCGGTTGCCCCGTCCGGCACCACGTCATCCCGGCCGCACCGGTGCCGCCGGCTCAGGTCCACCGGCCGGGTCGGGTCGACATGCCGGGGCATCGCCGGCTCGTCGGGCCGCAACCCGGCCAGGGTGTCGGTGATCGCGTCCACGATCCGCACCGTCGCCCGCTGCGCGGCACCCGGGCGGGCCGGATCGATCCCGGACAGGTCAACCGGCGGCCCGAACCGGACCGTGACCACCGGACGGCGCAGCATCGACCGCAGCACCGCCCGGACCAGGCCACGGGGCGCCGCCCACGGCAGCACCGCGTGCGCCCCCCACTGCGCCACCGGCACCACCACCGCGCCGCTGGCCAAAGCGAGCCGGGCGGTGCCGGTCTTGCCGCGCTCCGGCCACATCTGCGGGTCCAGCCCGATGCGCCCCTCCGGGTACACCAGGACCACCGAGCCGTCGGCCACCGCACGCGCGGCCGCCCCCAACGCCTCAGCGACCGTGCTGGTCCGCCGGTCCACCCGGATGTGCCCGGCTCGGCGCATCACCGCGCCGAGCAGCGGCGCCCGGAACAACCCACCGGTGGCCAGCACCCGGGGCGCGACCCGGCGCGCCTGGCAGGCGGCGGCCAGCACGACCGGATCGAACGGGCTGATGTGGTTCGCGGCCAGGATCAGCGGGCCGTCGCGTACCTCGTCGGGCACGTCGCCACTGACCCGTAGCCGGGCGACCAGCGCGACGACCAGCCGGGCGGTGGCCTGCAGCACCCGCCACAGCAGCGGGGCCCGCCAGCGGGGCGGGAGGGCGGCGGTGTCGTCCATCGACCGTCGATCGTCGCACAGCGGGACGCGCCGGTGGGTTCCGCTGTGCGGGGACACCGGCGCGGGCGGGGGTGACGGCGGCCGGGACGGACGTCCCGGGCGAGAGGGGACCTCCGACCCTGGCCACCAGAACGACAGGTTGTAGTATGTACTACGCTTGGTAGTATCTAGATGGGGGAGCCGTGGACGCGCTCGACATAGCCCGCTGGCAGTTCGGTGTCACCACCGTCTACCACTTCCTGTTCGTCCCACTCACCATCGGACTCAGCCTCCTCGTCGCCATCCTGCAGACCGCCTGGCACCGCACCGGCGAAGACCGCTACCTCAAACTCACCAAGTTCTACGGGAAACTCTTCCTCATCAACTTCGCCATGGGCATCGTCACCGGCATCGTGCAGGAATTCCAGTTCGGCATGAACTGGAGCGACTACTCCCGCTTCGTCGGCGACATCTTCGGCGTACCACTCGCCATCGAAGCCCTCCTCGCCTTCTTCCTCGAATCCACCTTCCTCGGACTCTGGATATTCGGCTGGGGGAGACTCCCCAAGGCACTGCACCTCGCCACCATCTGGCTCGCCTCGTTCGGCAGCATCATCAGCGCCTGGTTCATCCTCGCCGCCAACTCCTGGATGCAGAACCCCGTCGGCTACCGCATCAACCCCGGCACCGGCCGCGCCGAACTCACCGACTTCATCGCCGTACTCACCAACAAGGTCACCCTCATCACCTTCCCGCACACCCTCGCCGGCTGCTTCATGGTCGCCGGCGCCCTCGTCCTCGCCATCGCCATCTGGCACCTCGTCCGCCACCCCGGCGGCCCCGACACCCCCGCCTTCCGCACCGCCACCAAACTCGGCGCCTGGACCACCCTGCTCGCCACCGCCGCCGTCATCGGCACCGGCGACATCCAAGGCAAGATCATGACCCAGGTCCAGCCCATGAAAATGGCCGCCGCCGAAGCCCTCTACACCACCGAAAGCCCCGCGTCCTTCTCCGTCGTCACCGTCGGCACCCTCGACGGCAGCCGCGAAATCTGGACCCTCAAGATCCCCCACCTGCTGTCCTGGCTGTCCACCGGCGACCCCGCCGGCGAAGTCCAGGGCATCAACGACCTGCAGGCCCAGTACGCCGCCCAGTACGGCCCCGGCAGCTACACCCCGATCATCCCCGTCACCTACTGGAGCTTCCGCTTCATGATCGGATTCGGGCTCGCCACCGCCGCCATCGCCCTCTGGGCCCTCTGGGCCACCCGACGCGGCCGAACCCCCACCGGCCGCTGGCTACTGCGCGCCAGCCTCACCCTGCCCGTCCTACCCCTACTGGCCAACACCTTCGGCTGGATATTCACCGAAATGGGCCGCCAACCCTGGATCGTCTTCGGCGAAATGCTCACCCGCGACGGCGTCAGCCGCAGCGTCTCCCTCACCGAAGTCATCACCTCCTTCACCGCCTTCACCCTCATCTACGCCGCCCTGGCCGTCATCGAAGTCAAACTCCTCATCCGCTACGCCCGAAACGGCCTACCCGACCTCACCGACCCACCACCACCGGACGACACCGACGACACCACCACCGACCGGCCCCTGGCCGCCGCCCACTGACCACCCACCGGAGACCCCTCGTGGAACTCACCACCGTCTGGTTCGGGCTCATCGCCACCCTGTTCACCGGCTACTTCATCCTCGAAGGGTTCGACTTCGGCGTCGGCGTCCTCGCCCGCCTCACCGGCCGCACCGAATCCGAACGACGCGCCGCGCTGAGCACCATCGGACCCGTCTGGGACGGCAACGAGGTCTGGCTCATCACCGCCGGCGGCGCCATGTTCGCCGCCTTCCCCGAGTGGTACGCCACCCTCTTCTCCGGCTTCTACCTACCGCTGCTGCTCATCCTCATCGCCCTCATCCTGCGCGGCGTCGCCCTCGAATACCGCGACAAGCGCCCCGAAACCCAGTGGCGTACCCGCTGGGACAACGCCATCCTCGCCGGCTCCGTCGTCCCCGCCGCACTCTGGGGCGTCGCCTTCGCCAACATCGTCGCCGGCGTACCGCTGGACGCCGACCACGAATACACCGGCACCCTGCTCACCCTGCTCAACCCGTACGCCCTGCTCGGCGGCGCCACCACCACCGCCCTGTTCATCACCCACGGCGCCGTCTTCCTCGCCCTCAAGACCACCGACGACCTACGTCACCGCGCCCGCCGCGTCGCCAGCTGGACCGGCCTGGCCGCCGCCGCACTCGCCATCGCCTTCCTCACCTGGACCCTCACCATCCGCGCCACCCCCACCGCCGTCGCCCTCGCCGTGACCGCGGCACTCGCCCTCGTCGCCGGGCTGGCCGCCAATCAGGTACGCCGCGAAGGCTGGGCCTTCACCGGCACCGCCACCGCCATCGGCCTCGCCGTCGCCACCCTGTTCGCCACCCTGTTCCCGACCGTCCTACCGTCCACCACCGACCCCGCCGGTACCCTCACCACCACCAACGCCGCATCCACCCCCTACACCCTGACCATCATGACCTGGGTCGCCGCCGCGCTCACCCCCATCGTCCTGCTCTACCAGGGCTGGACCTACTGGATCTTCCGCCGCCGGGTCAGCGTCACCGACCAGCCCAGCCACTGACCCGCGCCACGTCGACCCGTCGCCGGCGGGCCACCGCGCACCGTCGGTGCCCGCTCGACCCAAGCAGGTGGTCCAGCGGGCACCGACGGTGCGCGCGGCGACGTCAACCGACCTCCGGCAACTCCGCCAACCGTGCCTCCACCTCAGCCAGCTCCGCCCGCAACTTCTCCGCCTGCCGCTGCGCCTCGGCCCGCTCCGCCGCCAGGATCTGCTCCACCGCCTCATGCACACCCGGCACGTCCACCAACGCCACCATCTTCAACGCCTCGGCCGGCCGGACCACGTACGGCTTGGCCAACGCCTTCGCACCCTGCGTCGCCGCCACCGTCCACTCACCGTCGGTGTACGCCAACGTCACCGTCAACCCGGCCGGCGGCTTCGGCTTGGCCGCCTTCGCCGCCCGCCGCACCGGCTTCTCCGTACCAGAATCCACCGTGGACCCCTCCGTGTCCTCCCGACGCACCACCGGCACCACCGGCGGCTCACCCAACTTGAACTCCGGCTCCACCACCGGCTCCACCGGCTCAGGCTCCGGTTTCGACTCCGCCCGCCGACCCGCCGCGCCCCGCGGCGCCACCACCAGATCACCGGGGGAGAACGGCAACTCGTCACGACCGAACCGCACCACCACCCACTCGTCGGACACCGCCGGGTCACCCAGATCCACCACCTGACCGACCTGACCGGCAATCTGCCCCGCCGACTCGGTGAACATCACCTTCGGCTTACGGCCGGCGGACACCGCCTCCCGAATCACCCCCAGCTCCTCATCCGACAACCCACCCGCAACAGCACCCGCGGCAGCCATGACACCCTTTCCGTACATCTGTTTGAGTGCTGACCTTCCTACCAGCCGCCGCCGACACCGTCGACCGCGACCCCACCACCCACGATCACCCCGACCCGACAGCACCACCCCACACCCCACGCACCCGGCCAGCCACCAACAGACCCTGCCGGTACCCGGCCCGCGCCGCCCCCGGCCGCCGTGCCGGATCCAGCAGCCGCCGCCCGATCGCCCGCCGCGCCCACCGGTCCGGCGACACCACCACCACATCCGCCGACAGCGCCGCCACCTGCCGCGACACCGGCCGCAGATGACCCAGACCCCAACTGATCGGCGCCAGCACCACCACCGACGAGAACCCGGCGGCCAGATCCGCGTTCGTCGCCGACCGCATCCCACCGTCGACGAACCGCCGACCACCGATACGCACCGGCGGCCACACCCCCGGCACCGCACAACTCGCCGACACCGCATCCACCAGATCCGCCCCGCGCCCCGGACCTCCGAACACCACGAAATCCCCCGAGTCCGCGTCCACCGCCGTCACCCACAACCGCCGCCGCGGCCACGACCACGACGGCAACGCCTCCTCGAACACCGGCCGCCGCGACCGCCCCGCCCCGACCGCCGACACCGCGTACCGGCCGATCCTCGCCCGCGCCCGCCGGGCGTCCCGGGCAGCCACCGCCGACCACAGCAGACACGCCACCGCACCCGGCCCCATCCGGTCCGGCGACGACTCACCCGGCACCAGCTGCCCCGCGTACAGTCGCGCCGGATCCGCGCCGGAACACAACTGCGCGCCCACCACCGCACCGGCCGACGTCCCGATCACCAGGTCGGCCCCGCCCAGCTCGACCCCGGCGCGCGCCAGCCCGGACAGCACCCCGAGCTGCCAGGCCACCCCGGTCACCCCGCCGCTGCCCAGCACCAACGCCCGCGAACCCACCACACCATGTCTATTGCCCGCCAGCGCCGCCGGTAACGTCACCGGCGGGCCCAGACCCGACACGGCAGCAGGGGAGAGGAGTACCGGATGGCACCGGTCACCGTGGTCACCGGCGGCAGCAAGGGGATCGGCGCCGCGACCGTACGCAGACTCGCCGCAGCCGGACACGACCTCGTCATCGGCTATCGGACCGACGTCGACGCCGCCGGGGCGGTACGCGACGACGTCGCAGCGCTCGGCCGCCGCGCCGTCACCGTCGCCGTCGACACCACCGACCCTGACTCCGCCTCGGCGCTGTTCGACACGGCCGCCGACTGTGGACCCGTCACCGGGCTGGTCAACAACGCCGGCGTCACCAGCCGGATCGGACCCTTCGTCGAGCTCACCGTCGAGGATCTGCGCCGCGTCGTCGACGTCAACCTCGTCGGCTACGTCCTCTGCGCCCAGCAGGCAGCCCGCCGGATGACCAGCGGCGGTGTCATCGTCAACGTGTCGTCGGCAGCCGCCACCCTCGGCAGCCCCGGCGAGTACGTGCACTACGCCGCCGTCAAGGCCGCCACCGACACGCTCACCGTCGGCCTGGCCAAGGAGCTCGGACCCCGGGGCATCCGGGTCAACGGTGTCGCGCCGGGCACCGTGCTGACCGGCATCCACGCCCTGTCCGGTGAACCGGGCCGTCCGGCCCGGGTGGCACCGACCGTGCCGTTGCGCCGGGCGGGGCGGCCCGAGGAGATCGCCGGCGCCGTCGGCTGGCTGCTCAGCGCCGAGGCGTCGTACACCACCGGGACAGTGCTGCGGGTCGCCGGCGGACTGTGAGTAGGCGTCCGCGCGTGGACACCGGGGTCTGCCCGGACGGCTGTTCCGGGACATTGCCGATATCAGTTCGATAATGAACATTATGTCAACTAGAGGCCTGGGTGAAGGCGACTGGCCGGCTCGGTTCGGCCCGAAGTGACCTCGCCGGGGGTCGGTGAATTCTTTCCCGCACCTCCCGTCACCGGACGTCCGACGACGCGACCGGCGCGCCGTCGGCGACACGTCCGCTTTCAGCCTCGCATCCGAGGTGTCGCCTGACCCGTACGGGGCGCTGGCGGATGCCGGGACGCTCGATCCGCTCCTTGGTCGACCTCCCCTGCCGGCCACAGCCCTCGGACAGCTCTGGCGGCAATCCGAGAAACATGCATAATATCCCTTATGCACCAATTTGTGGATCTGGTGGCGGTACGGCTCGTCGAGGACTTCCTCGCCGACCGCGCCTCCCGCAAACCCTCCCCGCACACCCTGGACGCCTACCGCCGCGACCTCGTCGCCGTCCTACGCCTGATCGGCGACTCCACCGAACCGACTCCCCTGCCCTGGACCGACGTACCGCTGGACGCGCTCGACCAACGACGGCTCCGCGCCGCGTTCGCCCGGTTCGCGGCCCCCCGCTCCCCCGCGTCGGTGCACCGGGCCTGGTCGACGTGGAACTCGTGGTTCAACTTCCTGGTCGCCGATGGCATCGCCGCCGGAAACCCGATGCCCGCCGTGGGCCGCCCCCGGGCCCCGGTGCCACTACCGAAGCCGCTGCGGGGCGAGGAGACGCCGGAGACGCTGCTGGCTGCCGCCGCCCGGACCGACCCCGGCCAGCGCGACCCGTGGCCGGAGCGTGACCTGCTGGTGGTCGCCCTCGCCCTGTGCGCCGGTCTGCGGCTCGGCGAACTGCTAGGGCTGCGGGTCGGCTCGGTCGCGGGACGTCCCGGTGAACGCCGGATCGAGGTAGCCGGCAAGGGCGGTCGGCTGCGGACCGTCCCGGTGGAGGCGGCTGTCGACGTCGTCGTCGACGGCTACCTGGCCAGCCGGCGGCGACGGTTCGGCCCCCGGTCGGTACGCCCCGGAGGTCCGCTGCTGGTCGACCGGCGCGGTGCCGCCCTACGACGCGGCGGCCTTCAGTACCTGGTGCGGTCGTGTTTCCGGCGGGCCGGGATCACCGAGCGGGTGCCGCGGGGGGCGCAGCTGCACGCGCTGCGACACACGTTCGCCACCCGGTTGGCCGAGGACGGGGCGAACGCCGCCGAGATCATGCGGCTGCTGGGCCATGCGAGCCTCACGGCCAGCCAGAACTACATCGAGGTGACGGCCGACCAGCAGCGGGCGGCGGCGCGGGCCAACCGGTCGAACCGGTCGCTGCGCCAAGTCGTCGGGCCGGCCTGAACGGCGGTGACGGCGCTGGCCCCGACCGGTTCGGGGCCAGCGCCGTCACCGGGTGCCGGTCGAGACGGTGACGGTCAGTGGGCGGTGGTCGGAGACGGCGACGTCCGGGTCCGGTGCGGCGACGGCGGTCACGGCGGTCAGCGCGGGCGGCGCGTCACGCGGATCGAGCAGGATGTGGTCGAGTTGGATCCGGGGCCGGGCGGCCGGGTAGGTGGGCAGCCGGCCCAGTGGCCGCCAGCCGGTGGCCGCGGCGGCCACCCCGGCCGGCATGTTGAGGTCGCCGAGGAGGAGCCGCGGTGGCGGCATGGCCCGCAGGGCACGGGTGACGATCCGCAGCTGACGCAGGTTCCAGCCGGGTACGAACGACAGGTGGGTGGCGGCGACGGTGACCGGGCCGTGCGGGGTGTCGAGGACGGCGGCGAGCAGCACCCGTGGTTCGTCGCGTAGGAGCAGCAGCCGGGGGCCGGGGCCGCCGACGGCGACCGGAGCGGGTACGGGGGCCGGGCCGAGCCGGAGGGTCCGCCAGTGCCGGGCCGGGTACCGGCTGATCAGGCTGACCCCGTAGCGGGGTTCGTCGTGTCCGTCGTGGTCGTGACGGGGCACCCGGTAGGTGCTGCCGGGGGTGCCGACGAGGGCGGCGGCGAACCGGTGGGTGCCGGCGGTGAGCGCGGCGGCGGCCAGCGCGGTCAGGTCGAGGTGCCCGCTGCGGGGTTGGGCGTGGTCGACTTCCTGCAGGGCGCAGATGTCGGCGTCGAGGTCGACGATGGTGGCGGTGATCCGGTCGGGGTCGACGTGCCCGTCGTGGGGTGAGCGCCCGTGCAGCAGGTTGTAGGTGGCCATGCGCACACGGGCACCTTACGGGGTGCGGGTGGTGTGGCAGGGTGGCGGGATGGTGGTGAAGGCGTTGTGCTGCAGCGCGCTGGTGTTCCTGGCGGCGGGCTGGTGCGGGGTGTGGCTGCGGCGGCGTCGGGGGCGGTGAGGCGTGCCGGCCGTGCCGGTGGTGTGCCGGTCGGCTGTGGGCGGTGCAGGCCGAGGTCCGTGGGAGGTGCGGTGTCGACGGTGGAGTGTCCGGACGTGGCGGCGACGGTGGCGGCGGTGCGGCGGCGCCGGCCGGAGCTGGTGGATGCGGTGACGGCGGCGGTGCCGGGGGCACGGGCGGCGGTGCTGGCACGGTTGTGGGGTGCGTTGGGGCGTGAACCGGTGCCGGAGGTGACGGACCGTCGGGTGGTTGACGGACGGCTGGTGCTGGGGTTGGTCGACGGGCGGCGGGTGGTGGGACCGGCGGAGGCGGCGGAGTTGTTCGCGGCGGCGGGCCCGGGGCTGGGGGTGTCGGTGGTGGGGCCGGCCGGTGACCGGGCGGTGGCGGATCCGGCGGAGTTGTTGTCGGTGCTGGGGTGGCCCGGTGGTGGGGCGGTCGCCGGCGAGCTGGCGAACAGTGTGGCGAATCTGGCGTTGGCGCGGGGTGCGCGGGCGGTGGCGGGTGGTGGCGGGGGTCTGGTCCGGTCGGCGCACGGCTGGGAGCAGGCGGTCGTGGACGGGCATCCGGTGCATCCGGGGTGCCGGACCCGGGTGGGGATGTCGACGGAGGAGGTGCTGGCGTACGCGCCGGAGCATCGGCCGGTGGTGGAGGTTGAGTTGGTGGCGGTGCCGGGTGACCGGTGGGTGAGTTCGGGTTCGGGGTTGCCGCCGCTGCTGCCGGTGCATCCGTGGCAGCGGGATCATGTGCTGGGCGGGTACGGGTGGTTGCGGCCTACCGGCCGGGTTGTGCGGGTGCGGCCGTTGTTGTCGTTGCGGACGGTGGAGCCGGTGTCATCGGGTGGGGGCTGGCAGTGGAAGACGGCGGTGGATGTGCAGATGACCAGCGCGGTCCGGACGGTGTCGGAGGCGGCGGTGCGTAACGGTCCGGTGGTGACGGCGTTGGTGGCGCGGTTGGCGCGGCATGTGCCGGGGTTGTGGGTGTTACCGGAGGTGGCTGCGGGGGCTGTGGTGGTCGATGGGAGGTTGTGTCGGTCGTTGGCGGTGGTGCGACGGCGGGTGCCGCAGGTGGGCCCGGGGGTGCAGGTGATGCCGTTGGCGGCGTTGGCGGCGCCGGTGGCGGTGCCGGGTGGTCCGTCGGTGGCGGCGGGTCTGGTGCGGGCGGGGTACGGCGGTGATCCGGTGGCGTTCGTGTCGCGGTTGGCGCGGGTGGTGCTGGGGCCGGTGGTGAAGTTGCTGGGTCGAGGGGTGGGGCTGGAGGCGCACGGGCAGAACGTTTTGCTGGTGTGGCGTGGGGGTCGGCTGGTGCGGGTGTGGTATCGGGACGTGGGTGGGGTGCGGTTGGATGTGCGGCGGCTGGCTGCGGCGGGGGTGCCGGTGCCGGCGGTGTACGGCGATGTGGTGGCCGAGGATTCGGCGGAGGTGGCGGTGACGGCGGTGGCGGCGGTGGGAACGGCGTTGGGTGAGCCGGTGGCGGTGCTGGCCCGGGAGTTCGGGGTGGAGCCGCACGTGTTGTGGCGGGCGGTGGCGGTGGTGGCGCGGGACGTGGTGGCGGGGTTGCCGGCGGCGGTGCGGGGGTCGGTGGCATCGGCGGTGCTGGGTGGGCGGTGGCCGGTGAAGGCGATGTTGTCGATGCGGTTGGCGTCGGATCCGTTGACGCCGCGGTGGGCGTGGGTGGCGAGTCCGTTGGCGGGTGCGTGGTGAGCGGGGCTGGGTCGGCGGTGGGGGTGCTGTCCGGCGGCCGGTCGTGTGGTTGCGGGTTGGGTGTGATCGGGGTGGACGCGGCGGTGACGGCGGCGGCGGCCGGGTTGGGGCGGGTGGCGCCGGACCTGGTGACGGGGTTCGGGGAGGCGGTGCCGTGGGCGGCGGGGGTGGTCGGTGGACGGCTGGTGGACGCGTTGTGCCGGGAGGATGTGGGTGGGGTGCGCCAGGCGTGGCGGGGCGCGGGCCGGTGGCACGGGTTCGACCGGTTCGTGGCCGACGCGGGGTCGGTGGCGGATCCGTTGGCGGTGTTGCCGGTGTCGGTGTTGGCGCGGCGGCGGGGGTGGGCGTTGGCGGCGGAGTTGACCGACGCGGTGGTGAATTTGGCGGTGGCGGCGACGCGGCCCGGTCCGGCGCGGGGTCCGGATGATCCGGACGGCTGGGGGGTGTGGGCCGAGCGGCTGGCGGTGACGGGGCACAACCTGCACCCGTGTGGGCGTACCCGGTTGGGGTGGTCGGTGGCGGATGTGGTGGCCCACGATGTGGAGTCGCCGGCGACGGGGGTCGGGTTCGTGGCGGTGCGCCGGGATCTGCATGTGGGTGAGGACGTGGCGGCGGAGTTGGCGCGCTGGTATCCGCAGGTGCCGGTGGCGCAGCCGGGCTGGGTGGTGCAGCCGGTGCATGTGTGGCAGCGGTCGGTGGTGTCGTCGCGGTACGCGGATCTGCTGGACCGGGGGGTGGTGCGGTTGTTGCCGGGGGTGGTGCCGGCGGTGCCGACGGCGGCGGTGCGAACGGTGCTGTTGCCGGCGGGGCGCGACGGTGCGCGCCGGTATCTGAAGTTGTCGGTGGACATTCAGGTGACGTCGACGCGGCGGACGATCTCGATGGCGAGTGTGCGTAACGGTCCGGCGTTGTCGACGGTGTTGGCGTCGTTGGTGGCGGCCGACGAGGTGGCGGCGCGGCGGCTGGTGTTGTTGCCGGAGGTGGCGGGTGCGGCGGTGCGGGTGGGGTCGGGGCGGGACATGTCGGTGATCGTGCGGGGCGGGTTGGCGGGGCGGCTGGTGCCGGGTGAGGTGGCGGTGCCGGGGGTGGCGTTGGTGACGTCGGCGCAGTTGGCGCGGCGGGTGGCGGATTTCGGTGGGGTGCGGGGGCTGGTGGGGGCGGTGGCCGGGTTGGGGTTCCTGGGGGCGTACGCGCGGGTGGTGTTGCCGCCGTTGCTGCGGTTGGCGAGCCGGTTCGGGGTGGCGTTGGAGGCGCATCTGCAGAACTGTCTGCCGACGTTCCGTGACGGGGTGCCGTATCGGTTGGTGGTGCGCGACTTCGCGGGGCTGCGGTTGTTGTTGCCGCGGTTGGCGCAGGCGGGGGTCGAGGTGGGGTTGGCGCCGGGTTCGGTGGTGGGTACCGACGACGCGGCGGTGATGCGGGCGAAGTTGGGGTACACGGCGTTGCAGGCGCATCTGGGTGAGGTGGTGTTGGGGTTGGTCACCGGGTGGGGGGTCGACGAGGCGGCGGCGTGGCGGGTGGTGCGGGAGGTGGTGGACGAGGTGTACGAGGGTCTGCGGTCGGCTGGTGGGGTCGAAGCCGGGTGGGCGGCCGACGATCATCGGGCGTGGACGGCGCCGATGGTGGCGCACAAGGCATTGGTGCGGATGCGGTTGTCCGGTGCCGGGGACGTGTACGTGCCGGTGCGGAACCCGGTCGGTGATGCCGGGTTCGACGGCGGTCCGCCGGTGGGGGCGCGGTGACGGTGCCGGCTGTGGTGGTGCCGCCGCGGGTGGCGGCGGTGGTGGCGGAGTTGGCCGCCGGTGACGAACCGGTGTGTGCCTACGTGTACGACCGGGCGGTGTTGCGGGAGGCGGCGGCGCAGGTGCGGGCGGCGTTGCCGGCGGGTTCGGTGCTGCTGTACGCGATGAAGGCGAACGGGCATCCGGCGGTGGTGGCGGAGTTGGCGGCGGCGGTGGACGGGGTCGAGGTGGCGTCGGGTGGCGAGTTGGCGGCGGCGGTGGCGGCGGGTGCCGGTCAGCTGGTGTTCGGTGGGCCGGCGAAGACGGACGGGCAGTTGGCGGCGGCGGTGGCGGCGGGTGCGGTGGTGAACGTGGAGAGTGTGTTGGAGTTGCGGCGGCTGGATCTGGTGGCGCGGGCGGCGGGAGTACCGGCGGTGGCGGCGCTGCGGGTGAACCGGCCGGGTGGCGGGTTGGCGGGTAGTCACCGGATGGTGGGTGCGGCGACGCAGTTCGGGGTTGACGAGGCCGATCTGGGTGCGGTGGTGCAGGTGGCGGCGGAGCTGCCGGGGGTGCGGCTGGTGGGGTTCAGTCTGCACGCGGTGTCGAACAATGTGGATGCGGTGGCGCATGCGGGGTTCGTGGTGGATGCGGTGGGCTGGGCGGTGGCGGCGGCGCGGCGGTGGCGGGTGGGGTTGGAGTATGTGAATGTGGGCGGCGGGTTCGGGGTGGACTACCGGGGTGGGCGGCGGTTCGATGTGGCGGCGTTGCGGGCCGGGTTGGCGGGGTTGGTGGTGCCGTCGGGGGTACGGCTGGTGTTCGAGCCGGGTCGGCTGCTGGTGGCGGACGCCGGCTGGTATGTGGCGCAGGTGGTGGATCTGAAGCGGACGCAGGGCCGGTGGTTCGCGGTGGTGCGGGGCGGTACGCACCATTTCCGGTTGCCGGCGGCGTGGGGGTACGACCATCCGTTCGGGGTGGTGCCGGTGGACCGGTGGCCGTATCCGTTCGCCCGGCCGCAGGTGGCGGCGGTGGCGGTGGATGTGTCGGGTGAGTTGTGTACGCCGCGCGACGTGCTGTGCCGGGGGCAGGTGGTGGGGCGGCTGCGGGTGGGTGACGTGGTGGTGTTCGGCCGGGCCGGCGCGTACGGGTGGGACATTTCGCATCATGATTTCCTGCGGCATCCGTACCCGCGGATGGTGGTGGTGTGACGGGGCCGGCCGCCCGGCGCCGGGGTCGGGCGGGGGGTCAGCGGCGGGCCCAGTGGGCAGCGCGGATTTCACGTAGCGCCCGGCGTCGGGCGTCGCCGCGCAGGGTGTCGACGTAGAGGCGGCCGTCGAGGTGATCGGTTTCGTGTTGCAGGGCGCGGGCGAGGAATCCGCTGCCGGTGACGGTGACGGGTTGGCCGTGCTGGTCGACGCCGTGGACAGTGGCGTGGCGGGCCCGGGTGGTCGGGAAGTACAGGCCGGGGATGGACAGGCAGCCTTCGTCGTCGGTGTCGTCGGGTGACAGCTCGCCGGCGGGTGGTTCGAGCCGGGGGTTGACGACGTGGCCGCGGTGGCCGTCGGCGTCGTAGACGAACACGCGGGCGCTGACGCCGATCTGCGGGGCGGCGACCCCGGCGCGGCCGGGGGCGCCGAGCAGGGTGTCCATCAGGTCGGTGACCAGTGCGCGCAGGGTGTCGTCGAAGTCGGTGACCGGTTCGGCGGGGGTGCGCAGCGCGGCGTCGCCGATGATCCGGATCGGGCGCATGGTCATGGCGGTCAGGCTACCTGGGCGTGGTGCGGGTTGCCGGATGGCGGGCCGGGTGTGCGGGTGGTGCGAGTCGTTCAGGGCAGGCAGTGGGCGGCGGCCGGGGCCTAGGATGTGTGGGAGCGTTTCCACGCCGACCGGTCGGACATGCCTCGGCCGAAGGGAGGATTCTTGGTTCCGCAGGCCGTCACCTGCTCGGAACGGTGTCGTTCGGCTTGGTAACGTTCATCACTGGTCATGTGAACCATGACACAGCACCCCCCACAGTTCCCGGAGATCCCGATGTGCCAGCACCAACCGATCTGTCCCTCGGCTGACGCCGTCGACCGGGAAGCGGCCCGCGTCGTCGCCTGCTTCCGCGAACAGGGCTGGAGCCTGCTCTGCAACGGTGTCATCGTGTTCGAGGACACCGGCGAGCTGCTTCCCGACGGCAGCAGCATCGCCCCGCACCGCGGCCCCGCCCGGCACGCTCTCGCCGCCTGACCGGCAGCAGCCACCGCAGGCTCACCGTCGAGCCGACCCGACCTGTCCTCAGCCGGCGGCGAACGCCTCCGGCGGAGGACACGCGCACACCAGATTCCGGTCCCCGTAGGCGCTGTCGACCCGCCGTACCGGTGGCCAGTACTTCCCGGTCCGCTGCCCCGGCCCCGCCGGGTACGCGGCCACCGACCGCGGATACGGCAGCGCCCATTCGTCGGCGGTGACCAGCGCCGCCGGGTGCGGTGCCTGCCGCAGCGGGCTGTCCGCCACCGGCCACCGGCCGGCCGCGACGTCGTCGATCTCCGACCGGATCGTGATCATAGCGTCACAGAACCGGTCCAGTTCGGCCAGGTCCTCGCTCTCGGTCGGCTCCACCATCAGCGTGCCGGACACCGGAAACGACATCGTCGGCGCGTGGAACCCGTAGTCGATCAGCCGTTTCGCCACGTCCTCGACGGTCACCCCGGTCGCCCGGGTCAACGCCCGCAGGTCCAGCACACACTCGTGCGCCACCAGGCCCTTGTTACCGGCGTACAGGACCGGAAAATGCGGCCGCAGCCGCGCCGCCACATAGTTGGCCGCCAGCACCGCCGCCCCGGTCGCCCGCACCAACCCGTCGGCACCCATCAGCCGCAGATACGCCCACGGGATCGGCAAAATCCCGGCCGAACCGTACCGGGCACCCGACACCACCGGCCGGTCAGCATCGCCGCCGACCGGATCACCCGGCAGGAACGGCGCCAGATGCGCCCGCACCGCGACCGGACCCACCCCCGGCCCGCCACCGCCGTGCGGAATGCAGAACGTCTTGTGCAGATTCAGGTGCGACACGTCCGCCCCGAACCGACCCGGCCGGGCGAACCCCAGCAACGCGTTCAGGTTCGCCCCGTCGACATACACCTGCCCGCCGGCGTCGTGCACCCGGGCACACAACTCGGCGATACCGTCCTCGTACACGCCGTGCGTCGACGGATACGTCACCATCATCGCCGCCAGGTCGGCACCGTGTACGGCGATCAGCCGCGCCGCGTCGTCGACGTCGACGTTGCCGTCGGCGTCGCAGCCGACCACCACCACCCGCATGCCCGCCATCACCGCGCTCGCCGCGTTCGTGCCGTGCGCCGACGACGGAATCAGACACACGTCCCGCCGCGTCTGCCCCCGGGACCGGTGGAAGCCGCGGATCGCCAACAAACCAGCCAACTCCCCCTGCGACCCGGCGTTGGGCTGCACACTGACCGCGTCGTAGCCGGTCACCTCTGCCAGCCAACGCTCCAACTCGCCGATCAGCTGCCGGTAGCCGGCCGTCTGCCCGGCCGGCGCCAGCGGGTGCACGTCGGCGAACCCAGGCCAACTGACCGGCTCCATCTGCACCGCCGCGTTCAGCTTCATCGTGCACGACCCCAACGGGATCATCCCCCGGTCCAGGGCGTAGTCGACGTCGGCGAGCCGCCGCAGATACCGCAGCATCGCCGTCTCGCTGCGGTACGCGTGGAACACCTCGTGGGTGAGGAACTCCCCGGTGCGCCGCCACCCGGCCGGAATCAGCACCGGCGCCTCCCCCGCGTACGCGGGCACCCCGAACGCCGCCCACACCACCGCCAGGTGCTCCTCGGTGGTGGTCTCGTCGCATGCCACCGCCACTGTGTCGGCGTCCACCAGCCGCAGGTTCACCCCCCGGTCCGCCGCCCGCGCCACCACCGCGGCGGCCCTACCCGGCACCACCGCGGTCACCGTGTCGAACAACGGCCCGTCCGCAACGGCGACCCCGCCGGCGGCCAACCCGGCCCGCAACCGGGCCGCCATCGCATGGGTACGCTGCGCGATCGCCGTCAACCCCTGCGGGCCGTGGTACACCGCGTACATGGCGGCCGTCACCGCCAACAGCACCTGCGCCGTGCAGATGTTGCTGGTTGCCCGCTCCCGGCGGATGTGCTGTTCCCGGGTCTGCAACGCCAGCCGGTACGCCCGGTCACCGGCCACGTCCCGCGACACCCCGACCAGCCGGCCCGGCAGCATCCGTTCCAGACCGGAACGCACCGCCAGGTAACCGGCGTGCGGACCGCCGAACCCCATCGGCACCCCGAACCGTTGCGTGGTGCCGACCGCCACGTCCGCACCGTACGCCCCCGGTGGCCGCAGCAGTGTCAACGCCAACAGGTCCGCCGCCACCGTCACCAGCGCCCCTGCCGCGTGCGCCACCGCCACCAGCGGGGCGTCGTCCCGCAGCCGCCCCGACACGCCCGGGAACTGCAGGTGCAGCCCGAAGAACTCGTCCGGCAGGCCGGCCCGCACGTCACACACCCGCACCTGCACACCCAGCGGCTCCGCCCGGGTCCGCAGCACCGCCACCGTCTGCGGCAACGTGTCGGCGTCCACCACGTACACGTCGCTGCGCGCCTTCGACGCCCGCCGTGCCAACGTCATCGCCTCCGCCGCAGCGGTCGCCTCGTCCAGCATCGACGCGTTCGCCGTGGCCAGCCCGGTCAGATCCGACACCATCGTCTGATACGTCAGCAGCGCCTCCAACCGGCCCTGGCTGATCTCCGGCTGGTACGGGGTGTAAGCGGTGTACCAGGCAGGATTCTCCAGCACGTTGCGGCGGATCACCGCCGGTGTGTGGGTGCCGTGGTAGCCGGTCCCGATCATCGACACCGCCGCCGTGTTCGCGTCGGCCAGCCGCCGCAACGCGGCCGTCATCTCCGGCTCGCTGACCGGCTCCGGCAAGTCCAGCCGGCCCCGCCAGCGGATCACCTCAGGAATCGCGGCATCCATCAGATCAGCGACGCTGGAGTAACCGACGACATCCAGCATCCGCTGCTGGGCGACCGGATCGACGCCGACGTGACGGTCGACAAACAGGGACGAGGCACTCACCAGGCGGCTCCCGGGACGAGGTCGGCAGGCAACCTCCCCCTCTGTCGGCGCCGCCGCCTCCAGAGTCGCCAACCCGTGTGGTCCTTCTGCCTGAGAGGTTCCGGGGAGGATTTGCCCCTTCGGCGCCGCCCACCGGGTAGCGGACGGTCTCTCCCACACGGGATGTACGGCGGTCTACACGCTACCGGCAGCACCCGCCCTGCCGGGCGGTGACGTCGATCACGAAGCCAGCTTCGCCCGTGTCGCCCCGGCCGCCGCAGCTGCGGCGCGCGAATTCAGCCGGCGCGGCGGCGCGCCCGGCGCGCCGCCAACTCGTCGCCTCCGGCCACCGGCACCACCACCTCCGGCTCGGAAGTCACCGCCGGCTCCGCCGGAAGCTGCGACAACGATCCCTGGATCTCCTTGAACGCCCCGCCGATCGCGATCCCGAACACCCCCTGGCCGCCCTGCAACAGGTCGACGACCTCCTCGGGGGACCGGCACTCGTACACCGTCGTCCCGTCCGAGATCAGGGTGATCCCCGCCAGGTCCCCGACCCCGCGGGACCGCAACGTCTCGATCGCCCGACGGATGTTCTGCAGCGACACACCGGCGTCCAGCAGCCGCTTGACCACCTTCAGCACCACCAGGTCGCGGAACGAGTACAGCCGCTGCGAACCCGAACCTGTCGCGTCACGCACGCTCGGCACCACCAGCGACGTCCGCGCCCAGTAGTCCAACTGCCGGTAACTGATCCCCACCGCGTGGCAGGCGGTCACTCCGCGATAGCCGACGGCGTCGGCGTCCGATCCGGCACCGTCCACGTCACCAGACGACCCCGGCTCCGGCTCTCGCTGTGCGGGCATACGGAAACCTCCCCGTCAGGGCGGCCCACACCAGGACGGAACATGAGCCGATCGACAGGACCAGCGTAACGCCGGCAGCGGGCCGTACCAGGCAACCCGGGCCGCGACACGCCGCGTACGGGCTGCCACGCCACGGGATGACACCCGCCGGCAGCGGTCAGCCCGCGAAATCCTCTGGACGCACCTGGTCCAGAAACTCCCGGAACTTCTCGACCTCGTCCTCCTGCTCATCCGGAATCAGGATGCCCGCCTCGGACAGCACCTGCTCAGCACAACGAATCGGAGCACCGACCCGCAACGCCAATGCGATCGAATCACTCGGCCGAGCCGAAACCCGCACACTGTCACCGATGACCAGGTCCGCGTAGAAGACGTTGTCCTTCAACTCGGTGATCTCCACCGCCTGCAGCGGCGCCCGCACAGCGGCCAGCACGTCCCGCAACAGATCATGCGTCAACGGCCGCGCCGGCTTCACGCCCTGCTGCTCGTACGCGATCGCCGTGGCCTCCACCGCACCGATCCAGATCGGCAGGTAACGGTCCCCGTCCACCTCACGCAGCAGCACGATCGGCTGGTTGGTGGGCAACTCCACCCGCACCCCGACCACGCTCAGCTCACGCACCGCCGCCTCCGTGTCGTCGTCACCAAACCCGCTCCGGCCCTCCCTGCACGGTACACGGACCACAGCGCCACCGTCCGGTCCCGCCAGTCACCTCACCGGCCGAGCGCCCCCCGCAGACCTGCCCGCACCAGCGCTGCGTGAAGCTGCTGCGACAACCCGATCAGCTCCCGCGCCGTCTCCGCCGCCCGAGCCCGGGCAGCCGGATCACTCTGCCGCGCCAACGGCGCCACCAACTGGGCGAACAGACCCGACTCGCGGTCCGCCGCCGCCCGTACCGCCCGCAGATGACGCACCTCGAGGCCATGCCGCAGCAGCCCCGCCACCGCCGTGGCGATCACCAGCGCATCGGCGTCGTACCAGCCCGGCGCCACCGCGACCACCAGACCCAGCCGCTCCACCTCGGTCAACGTCACCGACTCGAGACCACTGCGGGACAGCAGCTCCGTGCGGCTCAACCGGGACTGCGCCAGCTGCGCCGGCACCGGCGACCGGCCCGGCACCTCACCGGACGGACCGACCGCCACCAACGTCGGACGCGACCGGCCCGCCGCCGACTCGGCGTCCCGCGCCGCCAGCTGCTCACGAATCACCCGCAGCGGAAGATACTGGTCCCGCTGCGCCGTCAGGACGAAACGCAACCGGTCCAGATCGTCCCAGCTGTACTTGCGGTAACCCGACGGCGACCGCCGCGGCTCCACCAGGCCCTCAGCCTCCAGGAACCGCAACTTCGAAATCGTCGTGTCCGGAAACTCCGGGCGGAGCTGGGCCAGCACCTCGCCGATACTCATCAACGACGAACCGGCCACGTCCTCCCGGGCCGCCGCCTGCTCACTCACCACGACACCCCCGGCTCACCGACCGGCGTCACCCACACACCGCGCACGAAGCCACCTCCGTCCGCGCCCCGGACGTCAACCGCGGCCGGCCTCCTCGTCCGGCCGCGGACCGGCGATGAAGACCAGCCGGAACTTACCGATCTGGACCTCGTCACCGTTGCTCAGGGTCGCCGCCTCCACCCGCTCACGATTGACATAGGTGCCGTTCAGGCTACCCACATCGCGCACCGTGAAGGTACCGCCGTCACGATGGAACTCCGCATGCCGCCGCGACACCGTCACGTCGTCCAGGAAAATGTCACTGTCCGGATGCCGGCCGCTCGTCGTCACATCGTGGTCCAGCAGGAACCGGGCCCCCGCATTCGGGCCCCGCCGCACCACCAGCAACGCCATCCCCGGCGGCAACGAACCCGACATCCGGCTCGGCACCACGTCGGCGTCCGGCCCCTCCAGCACTTCGTCGAGCGAACCGAGGTTCAACGTCGACGTGACGTCGAGCGGGGGGAACTCGTCGTCTGGGCGCGTCATGGACCACCTCACGGATCTGTTCGGTCGGCGTCGGGTGTGTCGGGTCGGCCACCAGACCTTGAACGATCGCAAGGCGCAAGCTCCCCCGTGCCAGGACGGCAATTTCCGCAACGCTCAACTGTTGTTGGCTTCTCGGTCGACTGGGCGAGCCTAGCCAGCGCCGAAAACAAGGGTCAACAAGACTCGCGGGCACACGATACCTCGCCGACGCCGCCGGGTCAGCGCTCGGTGAGCTCCCGGTACGCCGCGGCGTCGAGCAACCCGCTCACCGCCTGCGGATCAACCGGCGACAACTGCACCAGCCAACCGGCGCCGTACGGGTCGGCATTGACCGTCTCCGGTGCGTCCACCAGCGCCTCGTTACGGGCCACCACCGTGCCGGTCAACGGCGCGTAGATCTCCGACACGCTCTTCGTCGACTCGATCTCACCGCACGGCTCGCCCGCCGACACCTCGGCGCCGACCGCGGGCAGCTCGACGAACACGATGTCGCCCAACGCCTCCTGCGCGAAATGGGTCACACCCACCCGCACAGGACCGGCGGCGTCACCCGCCACCCACTCATGCTCCGCGGTATACCGCAGATCCTCTGGAATCACGGCCGGTCCTTCGGTCTGTGCACCACTCACCACCACTGACAACCCGCCCACCGACGACACCCCGTCCGATCAGGAGACCGGGCGGGCGTACCGCAGCTGACTCGGATCACTCAAGGCCGACACCTCGACCACGTCGCGCTCCTCGACGATCACCGTACCGCCGTCACCGGACACCGAAGCCACCACCCCACCCGGAATGTTCAACGCCGTCCGCATCGTCGACGGCTCACCGATCACCAGCACCTCGTACGGACCGGTCAACCGTACGCCGTCCACCTCCACGCCGCCGTCGACGTCCAGCAGGTAGCTGCTCGCCACGATCCGCACCGACTGCCCGTCCCCGCCGCTGACCTGCATCACCTCGGCACCCGCACCCCGCAGCTCCTGCACCGCGTCCAACAGCTCCGACGCCCGGATCGGCTCCCGACCGGCGACGAACCGCACCCGCAGGCCCGGCCCCTGCGCCGGCAGACTGCCGCCCAGTACCCCCAGCTCGTCCGCCCGACGCGACGCTTCCTCCAACGCCGCCGCCCGGCCCTCGGCACCAGAGGTCAACTGCCGCTGACTCGCCTCCAGCTCCGCGATGTCCTGCCGCAGCCGCTCCTCCCGGGCCTCCAGGTCCGACAGAATCCGTACCAGATCCTCCTGGCGGGCCGCCGCCAACGTCGGATCCGTCGACGTGCTGCGAACCTGAACGGCCAGGGTGAACCCGAGCAGCACCAGCAGACCCACGATCATCAGCCCGGCAGTGGACACCCGCCGGGAACCCCGACCCGCGCCGGCACCCGACGACCCGTCCTCACCACCGTCGACCCCAGCGCCTGGACCGTCCGGAGCTGGCACCCCGGCGGTGTCCAGCGGCTCACCGGACCCGGCCGGAACCCGCCCACCCGCACCCGGCGACCGCGCCGCGTCCGGCCAGCCCGTACCGGTACTCCTACGTTGCACCATCAGCCACGCCTCACGCCCGGAACAGGTGCCGTCGGATCGCCGCCACGTTGCCGAAGATCCGCACCCCGAGCACCACCACCACGCCGGTGGACAACTGCCCGCCCACCCCCAACTGATCGCCCAGATACACGATCAGACCCGCCACCAGAACATTCGAGATGAACGAGATCACGAACTGCTTGTCGTCGAAGATCCCGTCCAAACTGGCCCGGACCCCGCCGAACACCGCGTCCAACGCCGCCACCACCGCGATCGGCAGGTACGGCTGCAGCACCGCCGGCACCACCGGGTCGAAGTAGATCCCCAGCAGCATTCCGACGAGTAGCGCCAACACGGCGATCATCGAGGGCCTCCTCCCGAGGCGGTCACGGACGGGTCGGCGCCACCCGTCCCGGATGGGCTGGCCGACGCCGACGGCGCACGGGCGTACCGCAGCTGCGGCCCACTCGCCGCCGGCAACATCAGATCATCAGCCGAACGGACCCCGAACGACAACCCGTGATCAGCCGAGACCGCCCGCAGCACCGCGGCTGCCTGGCTGGTCCTGAACGCGTCGGCCATCGACTCCGGGCCGATCGCCGACACCTCGTATGGGCCGGTCACCGGCCGGAAATCGACCAGGATGGCGCTGCCCGCCGCCCGGATCGTCGAGGTCGCGGTCAGCCGTCTGCCGTTGACCGCGACCGCCTCGGCGCCGACGCTCCACAAGGCGTTGGCCACGTCCTGCAGATCCCGGTCCAATACCCGACCCAACTCACTGACCGAGCCCTCACCGGTCACCGGATCCACCATCTCCGGCGCGTCCGCCAACTCGACGACCACTCCGTCCCCGGTCACCCGGGCCAGCCCGGCGGCGGCTTCCAGGTCACGCAGGTCCGCCGCCCGGGCCCCGTCCAGCACCGTGTCGCGCTCCCGGGCCACCTCGTCCCGCAACGCGTCCACGCGGTTCTGCAACTCGTCGGTCTCCGCCTGGCGCTGGGTCACCTGCTCCACCAGGCCGGCCCGTGCCTGCGACCGGCTCGGTTCGTCCGCCACCGTCTTCTGGTAGGCGAGCACCACCAGGAAGCCGACCGCAGCCATCGACAAGGCCATCGCCGCCCGTGCCGTCACCCGCCGCCAGCCCTGCGGTGGTCCGGTCACCGACCGGCGAGCCGCCGCGTCGGTGTAGCCGGGATCCAGCGGCGCCCGGAACAGTTCGGTCAGAAAGTCCGGCGCGTATCCACGGTGCGGGCCGGACTCGCGGCGGTCCGCCTCGCTCATGCCCGCTCCGTTTCTGCCCCGGCGGCCCGGACCAACGCTGCGGCCTGCCGTACGTACAGCAAGCCCGCGATCCAGTACAGCACCAGACCCCACCAGGCCAGACCCCATCCGACCGCAGCCGCCACCGACGCCGACGCGGTGAATCCCAACACTGCCGACAGCAACAGAATGGGAAACGCCGCCAAGAGTACGAAGGTTGCGGTCTTTCCTAGATAGTGCACCTGCGGCGGTCCGTAGCCAAATCGGCGCAACACGACAAGGCAGCCGGCCAGTAGCACTTCGCGACTGAGCAACGCCACTGTGAACTGCCAGGGCATCACCTCGCGGGCGGTGAACGCCAGCAACGTGGCCAGGATGTACAGCCGGTCGGCGAGTGGATCCAGCAGTTCACCGAGCCGGGACACCTGACGGATCCGGCGCGCGACAAACCCGTCCACCCAGTCGCTGGTCCCGCCGACGGCCAGGACCAGTAGCGCCGCGATATCAGCACGATGCACCAGAAAAAGGTACAGAAACAGAGGTACACCCAATAAACGGACAAAGCTGATCAGATTAGGAATGGTGAAGACCTGGCTCGCCACATCGGTCCGCGTCGACGCGGACTGCGCGGACGGACGCGACACCGACACTTCCTCTCCCCCGCTCCGACCGGCCTGTCCCACCGGACCGGAATCGAGCGGCGGCGAACGAGCCCGACGGTCCCCCAAGGGGCACTGTCACCTGGCGAGCGCCACTATAACGCGCCCCTCATCCATCACCTGCCGACTCACCGTGGCCGCCCCCGCCGACGGCCACCCGGCGACGCATGAACGACTGCCAGTAACCGATCATCCGCTCCACCCCGTCCACCCCGTCCACCAGTTCAGCCAGCCACCGGGCCCGCTCCGGGCTCCACAAGCCGTCGCTGACGATCCAGCCCTGGCCACCCAGTTCGTTGAGCACCTCCAGCCGTCGGCCGGTCAACACCTGACACCGGTGCCCTGCGCCGTCAGCGACCACGGTGACCGTCGGCCCGGCGGCCGGCTGCCTACCCCCTTCGGCAGGTGCCACCGTCTGCACGAAGTACAGGTACCCGTACTCCCAACGATCGTCGAGCGGTGACCCGACGCCCACCGTCGGTGCCACCGCCTGCCGCTGCTCGGCCACCCGGCCCGGCTACCCGCGCGTACCGGGTGGCAAACCCCTGCCCACCCGGTACGACATCCCCGCTACCTGCGACCCCTTGCCATGGGACGGCAGTCGATCATGCTTGGATGATGGGCATGCCGGCCCACCACGAACCAGACGCCCGGCGTGACCGGTCCACGGCCGACGCCTCGCCCGGCGAAATCTCCCGCCGTCGTACGCAGCGGACCCGGTGGTACCCGGTCGACCAGCTCAGCCCGCTCGCCCGAGCGCTGCTCAGCGACGACCTCGGCGGTCGCGACGTGGTGCCGCAGCACGTCGCCGACCGGGTCAACGCGGAGGCTGACCAGTGGGCCAGCCATGGATTCACCGAGCAGACCGTCCGTCCCTGGCGGGACCTGCCCCCGGCCGCCGCCGGGCACCTCGCCGGCCGGCAGGTCGACCCGAGGGTGCTCGATCTGCCCGTCGCCGTCGTCGCCGGAACCCCGCCGGTGCCGTTGCGGATCGCGATCGTCACCGGCCGGCTGCCTGCTGAACGGGCCTACGAGCTGTTGGTGCTCACCGGCGAACACCAGCCGGCAGAGTCCCCGGTGAGCAATCCCCCGCCGACGACCCCCGAGCCTCCCCGGGCCCGACCGGTGACCCCGGTGCTGTTCTCCCATGCCCAGCCTGACGATGCCGCCGGGCGGAGCTGACCAGGTACTGCTGCGGTGTTGGTGACTTCGTTGGTGCTGTCTCATGTGTGCGGGGTCGGCATATTTCCTTGAGCAGGCTAGGACGCTAGGTTGAGTCATGCGACAACATCGCCGCCGGGCTGCGATCAATCGAGAGACTTCTCTAGTATCGGAAATGTCCCGTGCCGGTCGTCGTCTTCGGTGGGCGCCCGGCTGCCAGGAGGTGAAACCATGTCCGAGCTCCGGGCCGCCGAACCCCGCAGCTACCCCTTCTCCGCGCCCGACCGTCTCCACCTCGACGACACCTACCGGCAGCTACAGCAGGACCGGACGCTGGTCCGGGTCCAGCTGCCGTTCGGGGAACCGGCCTGGCTGGCCACCCGGCACGCCGACGTCCGGTTCGTCCTCGGCGACGCCCGGTTCTCCCGCGCCGCCAGCGTCGGCCGCGACGAACCACGGATCACCCCCCGACAGATCGAGGGCGGAATTCTGTCGATGGACCCGCCGGAACACACTCGGTTACGGCGCCTGGTCGCCAAGGCGTTCACCGCCCGGCGGGTCGAACAGCTCCGACCGCAAACCCGGCAATTCGCCGACGAACTGCTGACCGACATGATCGCCGACGGGCCGCCAGCGGACCTCGTCGAACACTTCGCCACACCGCTGCCGGTCCGGGTCATCTGCGAGCTCCTCGGTGTGCCCTACGCCGACCGGGAACACTTCCATACCTGGAGCGAAGCCGTCGTCTCCACCACGTCGCTCTCCCCCGACCAGGTACGGGGGTATCTCGAGAACCTGCACGGCTACATCGCCGGACTGGTCGAACAGCGCCGCCGGCACCCGACCGACGACCTACTCGGCGCCATGGTCCAGGCCCGGGACACCGACGCAAGCCGGCTCACCGAGGCCGAACTCGTGCAGCTCGCCGCCGGGCTGCTGGCCGCAGGCCATGAGACCACCGTGACCCAGATCCCCAACTTCGTCTACGTCCTGCTCACCCAGCCGGACCAGTTCGCCGCCCTGCGCGCCGACCCGGCCCTGGTACCGGGCGCCGTCGAGGAGCTGACCCGGTACGTCCCGCTCGGCGCCGCATCCTCATTCGCTCGGTATGCCGCCGTGGACGTCGAGGTCGGCGGAGTGCTCGTTCGGGCCGGTGAACCCGTCATCGGATCGTTGTCGGCGGCCAACCGCGACCCCGAGGTCTTCACCGACCCGGACCGGCTGGACCTGACCCGGACCAGCAACCCGCACGTCGGCTTCGGTCACGGCGTACACCACTGTCTCGGCGCCCAACTGGCCAGGATGGAGCTGCAGGTGGCAGTGGAGGCGGTGGTGCGGCGGCTGCCGCAGCTACGGCTGGCCGTACCCGAGGATCAGCTGGTGTGGAAGACCGGCCTGCTGGTGCGCGGGCTGAGCGCGATGCCGGTGACCTGGGGATGATCCTCCTTCCCGGGCCCGACGCGGGCCGTGCCGTCCCGGCCGTGCCGTCCATCGAAGATGAGTCGTCCCAGTCCCCTGCGGCCGATGCCATGGCTGTTCTCCGGAGGTGACGATGAACAAGCGGTCCTGGCAGGTCAGCGTCGACGGGCAACGGTGCGTCGGGACCGGCATCTGCGCCGGTACCGCCCCGGGACATTTCAGCCTGGTCGACGGGGTGTCCCGGCCGGCCGCGTCCGACATCGACCCGGCTGACACCGTCGTCGACGCTGCTGAGTCATGCCCGGTCGAGGCGATTCTGGTCCGCGACTCCGACGGCACCCCGCTGGCACCGCTGCCCTGACCCCGGCGGGTCGGGCCCGATCGACGACCATCCGGATCTGACCGGAGGGCGGACCGGACGACCACCGGCGGTCGGCTTGCACACATCCGGCCCGGTCGACAACGATTCATCCCGGCACGCACGCGTCCGTTCCTGGCGCTCGGCCCACGAAACGACCGACGGCACCGGCGGTCGGTACGCCCACGACCCGCCCGGAGTCAATCGCGATGAACCGTTGCCCCGGTCGCACCGAACTACCAGGAGTGAGACAACGACGAGCCGCCCGGCGGGCCCGGCACGCCGCAGCCGGCGTCGCGGCACTGCTACTCGGCGGCATACTGGTGATGGTCGCCCCCGCCGGCCCGGCGGCCGCACACGCGGTGCTGGTCACGGCGGAGCCAGCCCCCGGATCGGTGCTGGGCAACTCGCCCCGGGAAGTGGTGCTGACGTTCAGCGAACCGGTCCGCCCGGTCACCGGGCGCCTGCAGGTGCTGGCGCCGGACGGTAAACGGATCGACGACGGAACGCCACAAACCAACGGGACCACCGTCACCGTCCCGGTCCGGGTCGCCGACCGCCCGCTCGGCACCTACCTGGTCAGCTACCGGGTGATCTCGGCGGACAGCCACCCGGTGGGCAGCGGTTACACGTACTCGGTGGGAGCGCCGTCCGCGACCGTGCCCGAGCCCCGCGACGGCGGACAGCGGCTGCCGGTCGCGATCGCCGTGACCACCGCGAAGTACGTCGGCTACGCCGGGGTGCTGCTCGCCGTCGGGCCCGCGCTGCTGCTGGCGCTGCTGTGGCCGCCCCGGCTGAGCCGCCGGCCCGGCAAGCTCATGGTCGGCACCGGGCTGGGGCTTGTCGGTCTGGCCACAGTGGCCGGACTGTACCTGCAGGCACCGTACTCGACCGGCAGTGGACTGCTGGAGGTCTCCGCCGGGGACCTGGCCGCCGTCGTGGACAGCGGGTACGGGCTGGCGCTGCTCGGCCGGCTGGTGGTCCTGGCCGCGGTGGCGGCACTGGTGTCACCGGCCCTCGCCGGGGTCGGTGGCACCCGTCGCGGGCTGGCCCTCGTCGGGCTGGGCGTGGCCGGCCTGGTCACCTGGCCGCTGACCGGTCACGCGGTGGCGGCGCCGCTACCGCCGGTCAGTATCGCCGCCGACACCGTGCACATCGCGGCGGTCGGGGTGTGGATCGGCGGGCTGGTGACCCTCGGCGCGGTCCTGCTGCGCCGCACCCACCCCCGTGTGCTGGGCCGGATCCTGCCGGTCTGGTCCCGGTGGGCGACGGTGGCGGTCAGCTGGCTGCTGCTGGCCGGTGCCGTCCAGGCGCTGATGGAGACCCGCGACCCGACCGCACTGGTCACCACCGCGTACGGACGGTTGGTACTGGTGAAGATCGCGCTGGTGGCGGTTCTGCTGCTGACCGCCGGGTACGCGCGACGGCTGGTCGGGCGTTGGCGGGCGTCGCAGGTGCGGCGACTCACCGGCCTGGTCGGTGTCGAGGTCGCGGTGGCCGTGGTGGCGCTCGGGGCCAGCGCGGTACTGGTGCAGACGACACCGGCCCGTACCGCCGTCGTCGAGGCCCAGGCCCTCGGGCAGGACACCTTCGCCCAGACGCTGACCAGCTCGCTGTACACCCTCCAGTTCGACATCTACCCGGTACAACTCGGCGAGCACAACACGGTGCACGCCTACGTGTACACGCCGGAGGGCGCGCCGGTACGGGTCGAGGAGTGGACGATGACCACCTCGCTGCCGGCACAGGACGTCGAACCGGTGACCACCCTGCTGCTGGGGGTGGACGACAATCACGCGGTCGGCGCGGTCGCGTTCCCGGTGCCGGGCGAGTGGGAGCTGCGCTTCACCATCCGGCTGTCCGACATCGACCAGGCGACCGTGCGTACCACCGTGCCGGTGCGCTGAGCGGCGGCGGGCCGGCGTGCGGTAGGGAGACCGGGACGGCAGCGGTCACTGTTCGGTGAGCCGCCAGGGGGTCGTGCCGCCGGTGACGACCAGTTCGCCCTCGTCGTCGGCGGTGCCGGTCGGGTCCGCCGGGACGCTGCGGTGGTGGCGGCGGCTGCGCCACCAGACGACGGCCGCGCCGATCGCCGCTCCGCCGGCCAGGCCGGCCAGCAGCAGTCCCATCCCAGTGCCGGCGGCGGCGTCCGAGCCCCCGGCGGCGGCCGGTGCCGGGGGGTCCTGGGCGGCGGCCGGTGCCGGGCCGCCGTGCTGGGCTCCGTGACCGGCCGCCGCCGGGTCGGCCGGCCCGAGGGTCAGCACCGGGCCGGGCCGCTGCGCGGCCGGGCCGCCCCAGCGGACCGCGGTGCCGTCGGAGTAGGTCTGGGTCACCGCGAAGTCGATCCGGTCCGCGTCCGGCAGCGGGCCGACCGACACGGTCAGCAGCACCGGCGCCGGTTCGTCGGCGGGTGGGGCGACCAACTGCCAGATGATGCTCTCGGCGGCCTCGGTCATCAGGCCACCGTGCAGGCCGGGCAGCGGCTCCGGCAGGGTCCGGTTGATGATCCGGGGTGCCCAGTCGTCGACCGACATCGGGTAGACCTCGGCGATCGGCAGGTCCGCCGGCAGGTCGAGGCGCACCTCGGTGGTGTGTGTGTCCGGCCGTTCCTGCGGCAGTTCGAAGGTGAGTTGGATGCCGGCTCCACGAGGTGCCTGAGTCGGTTCCAGGCCGATGCCGGCCGCAGCCACTGCCGGACCGGACAGCGCGACCGCCAGCACCGGACCGGACAGCACCGCGCCAATCCGGACGGCGTTCGCGCGCAGACAGTTGACCATGAGCCTCGCCTCCCGTACGTCGGCGGCCGCTGCCGCCGGATCCTGATCCACCGGTAAGGGGTTCGGCGGACGAGGCCGAACGGTTCAATCCGACCACGGACCCTTTTCGCCGGACGGGGCGGGGGCGATCGGCGGCGGTACCGCCGGTGGGCACGGCCACACGTACGGTACGGGGGCAAGGTCGCCGAACCGGGGACGGTAGTGGTCGGGGTCCTTGTGTACCAGCGCGGCGCGGTGCGACAGGTGCAGGTCGGCTCGGCCGAGCCAGGCCGGCAGTGCGGTGGCGGCGCCGAGTTCGGCCTGGTCGCGGACCAGGGTGCGGCCGGTCGCGGCGGTGAATTCGCGGCGCAGGGTGTCGGCGACGGTGTCGGCCCGGCCAGCCCGGGTCCATTCGACGCAGACCGTCAGCCCGTACCGGACCAGTGCCTCCAGGTGGCCGTGCCACATCCGGACCGCCGGATGGTGACGCCAGCCGTACCCGGGCACGGTCAGGCCGCGCAGCACCTGCAACGCTTCGACGCGCTGTTTGCCTAGTCGTCGGGCGTCGAGCACGGCGGCGCTGGCCGCGAAGTCCGGGTACGGCAGGAACGTCTGCATGGTGCCGGGGTCGACCGGAGTGGTCAGTCCGGTTGGTCGTCGGATTCGCTGTCGTCGGCGGCGGCCGGCGGGTGAGGACCGTACGGCGAGACCTGACCGGCCGGGACGGGCCGGTTGCCGCCGCCACGGCGCCCGGGCCGGCGGTCGGCTCCGTCGGGACCCTTGCTCTCCTGGACCAGCGGGTTGTCCCCACTGCGACGCATCTCCGGTTGCTGGACGTTGGTCACGATGCCTCCCGGTGATCTGGTCGGTCATCGTCCGGTTACCCGGTACGGGCGGCGGTATTCCGTCGGCGGGTCGGGCTAGCCCGGCCGAGGGTGGTGGATCATCCGCCGTCGGCCGGCGGCGCTCATCCCGGCCGGCGGGCATGGCGTCCGGGGTGCCGGGTATCTCGCTGCCCCGACGAGCGCTGAGCGAGGAGGTACCACGATGAGAAGGACCGTAGTGACCCGGCTGGGGCTGTTGGCGGGGCTGACCGCCGTCGCGTTGATCCCGGCGGCCGCGCACGCGACGGCACCGTCCGAGCAGGACAGCGAGTACCTGCGTACGATCCACCAGGTCAATCTGGCCGCTGTGCAGATCGGCCAGTTGGCGCAGGACAAGCAGGATGCCGACCAGGCGGTGAAGGACCTGGGCGGTGCCATGGTGGCCGACCACACCCGGCTGGATGAGGAGGTCACCCGGGTGGCCGGTGAGGTCGACGTCACCCTGCCCGACTCGCCCACCCGGGAGCAGCAGGACGTGGTCACCCGACTGGACGGGTTGTCCGGTGCCGAGTTCGACACGGCGTTCGTGGAGAGCCAGCTGACGGGATACGCCCAGGCGATCGAGGTGAACAACGCCGAGATCGCGCAGGGCTCCGACGAACGGGTGGTGAACCTGGCGCAGGAGGCCGGACCGGTGCTCGACGACCTGTACGCGGCGTTGCAGCGCCTCGCGGCGCAGCTCGGGCTGCCGACCTCGCCGAGTCCCGGGGTGAGCCCCACGGTTGACCCGACCGTGCCGGGCACCGCCACGCCCGAGCCGACGGTGAACCCGACCCTACCGTCGCCGACGGTCAGCCCGCAGACGCCCCTGCCGGCGCAGAGCTGACCCGGACCGTGGCCCTACGCCGGTGCGGTCGGACCGGGACGACCGCACCGGCGGGCACGGACGAGATGATCGCTCACAGTGGTCGACCGGGTTGGTGCACAGTCCGAAACGGGGCTGGCACATCAGCCGCACATACCGTAACGTGACGGCTCACACACCGCGCGCATCAGCGGATATCGGCAAATACCAATGCCTCAACACACTCCCTCCCCGGCACCCGTCGCCACCCGACCGGAGGTACGACGTGGATTTCGTCATCACCAGGAGCTACCAGGGCACCACGGTACGACTCGCCTTGCACGGTGAACTCGACCTCGCCACAGCCGGCGAGGTCCGCGACGCGGTCACCGCGCTGCTCGCCCGGTCCGCACCCGAGCGGATCGTGCTGGACCTCACGTACGTCAGCTTCATCGACTCGACCGGGATCGGCAGCCTGGTCGCCTGCCACCAGGCTGCCGGGGTCAGCGGCAGCCGGCTCGAGCTGGAGAACATCAGCAGCTTCACCCGACGGCAGCTGTGGGCGACCGGGCTTCTCGGGCTGTTCGGCTTCCCCACCGACCACGCGACGCCGTCCGACCTGCCGGTGGGGCGCTGACCGTACGGTCACAGCACCCGGCCCAGTTGGGTGTGCCGGCTGCGTCGCGACTGCCGGCTGGCCCACCGGGCCTCCACGACTCGCAGGTAGCAGGCGGTCAACGGACCTGGGTGGTACATGGTGGCGGCGAACCCCCACTGGGCGGCCAGGCTCTCCCCTCGACGGAGGAGGTTGTCAACGTCATGCAGGGTGAGCCGCAGCCGCCAGACCGCCGTACCGATCACCGCCCGCCGCACCGCAATGGAACGACGGGATTCGATGTCAGCGATTTCGACGTGCTCCCCGAACTGGTAGCCGACGATGCGGATCACCTCGTCGGCGGAGACCGGTTCCCGGCCGGCGGCGGTCAGCCGTACCGCGGTGTCGGCGAAGCAGCGCAGCTCGGTCAGTGGGAACCCACTACGACCCAACTGGTCGACGACCGTCACGAAGGCCCCCTCGGCCACCCCGAACAGGGCGATCGGATCCAGGCCAGCGCCCCGGCGCTCCAACTGACGGATGAGCCAGGACTGGCCGAGGACGCAGGCCCGCAGGTGGTGTCCCTCAAGCGTGGTCAGCAACTAGCCCTCCCCGGTCGGCATCCGTCCCGAACCGGGACGGATGCACCCACGCCAGCCGGATGATGGAGCTATCCACCGTCCAGCCATCAAACCCGACCAAACGTTACCGCGAACCGTACGTCGGGACGAATCCTGGGGCCACGGCGGCACCCACCAACCATTTGATTGATTAGTCACGCAACTGCCCTGCTGCCGGGTCAGCGTAGCGAGACCCGGCACAGGGCACCGAACGGGATCGTCCGCGCTCCGGGGCACTGGTCGGGACACCGGATCCGGCCGTCAACTGGGCGATGCCGCAACGGTCTGGCAGGATGGGTACGCATGTGCGGACTTGCGGGTGAGCTGCGCCGCGACGGTTCCCGCGCCGACATTGGCGCGGTGGAGCGGATGGCGGCGACAATGAGTGACCGGGGCCCCGACGACGGGGGTTCCTGGTCACACGGAAGTGTGGCCTTCGGACACCGGCGCCTGAAGATCATCGACCTGTCTGCGGCCAGCAACCAACCGATCGTCGACTCCGCCGCCGGCCTGACCGGCGTCTTCAACGGCTGCATCTACAACTACCGCCAGCTGCGCGAACAGCTGCAGACACGGGGGCACACGTTCTTCTCCTCGGGCGACAGCGAGGTCGTCGTCAAGGCGTACGCCGAGTGGGGTGTCGACTTCGTCGACCATCTGATCGGCATGTTCGCCATCGCGATCACCGAGCGCGACAGTGGCCGGCTGGTCCTGGCCCGCGACCGGCTGGGCATCAAGCCGCTGTACGTCGACGAGCGCCCCGGCGTGGTCCGGTTCGCCAGCACCCTGCCGGCGCTACTGGCCGGCGGCGGGGTGGACACCGGCATCGATCCGGTGTCACTCGCCCACTACCTCAGCTTCCACAGTGTGGTCCCCGCGCCGCGGACGATCCTCAACGGCATCCGTAAGCTGCCCCCGGCCACCGTACGGGTCTACCAGCCCGACGGCCGGGTGGACGAGCGCTGCTACTGGGATCCGCCGTTCGGCCGGGACCCGCGCCGCGCCGACTGGTCGGAGCAGGACTGGCAGGACGCTCTGCTCGAATCGTTGACCACCGCGGTGCAGCGCCGGATGGTCGCCGACGTGCCGGTCGGCGTCCTGCTCTCCGGTGGGCTCGACTCCTCGCTGGTCGTGGCGCTGCTGGCCGAGCAGGGCCAACGTGGTCTGGCCACCTTCTCGATCGGCTTCGACGCGGTCGGTGGACGGGAGGGCGACGAGTTCGTCTACTCCGACCTGGTGGCGCAGCGGTTCGACACCGACCACCATCAGATCCGGGTGGCCGCCCGTGACCTGGTGCCGCCGCTGGAGGCCGCCGTCGCGACGATGAGCGAACCTATGATCAGTCACGACTGCGTCGCGTTCTACCTGCTCAGTCAGGAAGTCGCCAAGCACCTCAAGGTGGTGCAGTCCGGCCAGGGCGCCGACGAGATCCTCGGCGGGTACCACTGGTACCCGCCGCTCGCCCGGGTCGGCCGTGACCAGGCACTGGACACCTACGCCACGGCCTTTTTCGACCGCGACGCCGCCGGTCTCACCCAGGTACTCAACCCGGAGTACCTCGCCGCCGGTGATCCCGCCCGCGAGTTCGCCGCCGCCCACCTGGGCCGCGCCGGCGCGCAGGACGCGGTCGACGCGGGGCTGCGGATCGACACCACCGTGATGCTCGTGGACGACCCGGTGAAACGGGTCGACAACATGACGATGGCGCACGGGCTGGAGGCCCGCGTGCCCTTCCTCGACCACGAGTTCGTCGAGCTCGCCGCCACCTGCCCGCCCGAGCTCAAGTTGGCCCAGGGCGGCAAGGGGGTACTCAAGGAGATCGGCCGCCGGGTGCTGCCCTGGGAGGTGATCGACCGGCCGAAGGGGTACTTCCCCGTACCCGGGCTGACCCACCTGGAGGGCAAGCTGCTCGACCGGGTGCGCGACGCCCTGCACGCGCCGCCGGCCCGTCGGCGCGGGCTGTTCCGCGACGGGTACGTCGACGGACTGCTGCGCGACCCGAACGCCGAACTCACCCCGCTGCGGGGTAACAAGTTGTGGCAACTCGGACTGCTGGAGATGTGGCTGCAGAACCATGGCATTGACTGACGACACGAGCGCCCCCCGCCCCGACTCCCCCGCCCTCCGGCGGGAACGGATCGGCCCTGGTGGCGACCCGGTCGTCCCGGGCGATCCGCCGGCCAAACCCACCGACAGCGCCGACGTCATCCTGGAGTGCGGCTGGGGCCGGCTGGTCTTCGGTCAGACGTTCGCCGACCCCTCCGACGTCGCCGACGTGCTGCGTTCGGAGGCCGCCGGCTCCCGCGACATCTGCATCTACCTGCCCGACCCGCACGTGCTGGTGTCGCGGCTGCCGGACGAGTTGTTCATCGACCCGTCGCTGACCTTCCGGCTGGATCTCACCCAGGTACGCGAGCCGCAGCCGCCGGAACCGGGGCTGCGGATCCGGCTGCTGCGCGACGATTCCGACGCCGACGCGGTCAACCGGATATACGCCCACAACGGGATGGTCACCGCCCCGGTCGACATCCTGGTCGACAACGCCGCGACCGAACGTTTCGTGCACCTGGTCGCCGAGTCGGTCACCGGGCAGGTCGTCGGTACCATCACCGGCATCGACCACGTGGCGGTCTTCGACGACCCGGAGAACGGCTCCAGCCTGTGGTGCCTGACCGTCGACCCGCTGCACGCACCGCCCGGCACCGGTCAGGCGCTGCTGCTGGAGCTCGCCGGCCGGCTCGCCGACCGCGGCCGGGTCTACGTCGACCTGTCCGTGCTGGCAGAGAACGACGGTGCGATCCGTCTCTACGAACGGCTCGGTTTCGAACGCACGCCGACGCTGTGCGTCAAACGCAAGAACCCGATCAACGAACGGCTCTTCCTGGCCAGCATGCCGGACGGCTACGACGAGCTGAACCCGTACGCCCGGATCGTCGCCGACGAGGCGATGCGCCGCGGCATCCGGGTCGAGGTGATCGACGCGTCCTGGGGCGAGCTGCGGCTGACCAACGGTGCCCGCAGCATCGTCACCCGCGAATCGCTGTCCGAGCTGACCTCGGCGGTGGCGATGAGCCGATGCGACGACAAGCGGGTGACCCGGCGGGTGCTGCTCGACGCCGGGCTGGCCGTGCCGCACGGCCGTACCGCCACCGGCGACGCCGACGACGAGGCGTTCCTCGCCAAGGTCGGTGAGGTGGTGGTCAAGCCGGCCCGCGGCGAACAGGGCACCGGAATCACCGTCGGTGTCACCGACGCGACCGCCCTAAAGGCCGCCGTCGACCTGGCCCGCAGGCACTGCCCGCAGGTGCTGATCGAACAGCGGCACCAAGGGGAGGACCTGCGGGTCCTGGTAATCGACCACGAGGTGGTGGCTGCGGCGGTCCGCCGCCCAGCGGCGGTCACCGGCGACGGCGTACACACGGTGGCCGAGCTGGTCCGGCGACACAGCCGGCGGCGGGCCGCCGCCACCGGGGGCGAGTCGAAGATCCCGATGGACGGCCTGACCCGGGAAGTGGTCACCGAGGCCGGGCACACGATGGACGACGTGCTGCCGGCCGGCGAGGTGCTGACCGTACGGCGGACCGCGAACCTGCACACCGGCGGGACGATCCACGACGTCACCGACCGGTTACACGCCGACCTGGCCGCGGCGTGCGTGGCCGCCACTCGGGCGCTGGCCATTCCGGTGGCCGGGATGGACCTGCTGGTGACCGCTCCTGATCAGCCCAACCACGTCTTCATCGAAGCCAACGAACGGCCCGGGCTGGCCAACCATGAGCCGCAGCCGACCGCGGAACGCTTCATCGACCTGCTGTTCCCGGGCACCAGCGCGCAGCAGCGGCGGTGGAGCCCGCCCGGCCCCGGCGGGGCGCCGGCAACGCCGTGATCGGCGACGGTACGGTCTTGGCATGCCGGCCGACCCGAACTTCCCCGCCCCCCTGAAACTGGACCTCGATTACCTTCAGCAGGTGGTGCTGGAGCTGCTGGACATCCCCAGCCCGTCCGGCCGCACCGACCACGTGCAGCAGTACGTCGGAGAACGGCTGTCCGCTCTCGGCATCCCGTTCACGGTCACCCGGCGGGGCGCGCTCAGCGCCTCGCTGTGCGGGCCACGGACCACCGGCGCGGATCGGGCGATCGTGGTGCACACCGACACGATCGGCGGGATGGTCAAACGGTTGAAGGAGAACGGCCGGCTGGAGCTCAAGCAGATCGGCACCCACAGCGCCCGGTTCGCCGAAGGTGCCCACGTGCGGGTCTACACCGACAGCCTGGACCGGGTGATCACCGGCCAGGTGCTGCCCTTGAAGGCCAGCGGCCACCGCTACAACGAGGATGTCGACCTGCAGGGTGTCGGCTGGGAGCAGGTTGAGGTGCGGGTCGACGAGCCGGTCACCGACATCGCCGGACTCCGCGCGCTCGGCATCGACGTCGGCGACTTCGTAGCGATGCTGCCGGCGCCGACGATCACGTCCAGCGGGTACGTCAAGTCCCGGCATCTGGACGACAAAGCAGGGGTGGCGGCGGTGCTGACCGCGGTGAAGGCCATGGTCGACGCCGGCCAGCAGCCGCCGGTCACCGCCCATCTGCTGATCACCTGCACCGAGGAGGTCGGGCACGGTGCCAGTCACGGCCTCGACCCGGACGTGGCCGAGATCGTCTCGGTCGACGCCGCGGTGGTGGCGCCCGGACAGCAGTCCCGGGAGAACGCCGCGACCCTGGCCATGGGTGACGGCGTCGGTCCGTTCGACTACCACCTGACCCGTAAGTTGGCCGGCCTGGCCGCCGATCACGGCGTCGATCTGGTCCGTGACGTGTTCGACTACTACCGGTCAGACGTGGCGGCGGCGGTCGAGGCCGGCGCGCACGCCCGGGTGGCGCTGCTCGGCTTCGGAGTGGACGCCACCCACGGTCACGAACGCACCCACCTGGACGGGCTGCGTCATCTCACCCAGTTGCTCTGCCTCTACCTGCAGAGCGAGCTGGTGTTCCCGGAGTGGGACGCCGAGCCGGACGGCGACCTGGCCGACTTCCCGTCGCTGGCGGTGCAGCCGGCGCAGGAAGCCGGGCCCCGGGAAGGGCCGATCGGCGTGGCCTGACGCCCGGTCGTCGGTCGGCCTCAGCGCCGGTCGCCGAGCAGGGTGGCCAGCACCGCCGGATCGCTGGCCGACGCGGCCTGGGCCCACGCCTCGTACTGCACCGAGGCATCCAGGCCGGACGAGGCGGCGATCCGGACGCTCTGCTTGACGTGGCGGACCAGATGCGGGTCCAGGTCGGCGTAGCGGCGCGCGGCGGCCAACGCGGCGGCCAGCGGATCGTCGACCACGTCGAGCACCAGACCGAGGTCGTGGGCCCGCGCGGCGTCGAGCATCGCGCCGTCCAACAGGATCTGCATGGCCCGCTGCGGGCCGAGCGCGTCGACCAGGAAGTAGGTGCAGCCGCCGCCGGGGTGCAGGCCGATCCGGGTGAACGTCGCCCCGAACCGGGCCTGGCGACCGGCGATCCGCTGGTCGCAGCACATCGCCAGGTTGAGACCGGCACCCACGGCGGGTCCCTGTACTGCGGCGATGGTCACCAGGTCCAGGTCGCGCACCGCGAGGAAGCTGCGGTAGATCTCCTCCAGGTCGCGGCGGGTCTGGCTGACCGGCCGGATGGGGCCGCCGAAGATCTCGTCGAGGTGCGCGCCCGAGCAGAAGGCGCTGCCGGCGCCGGTGACGACCAGAACCCGGGCGTCGCGGTCGGCGGCGACGATCGACACGGCCTCGGTCAGTTCCCGCTTCATCAGGGCGCCGATCGCGTTACGCCGGTCGGGATCGTCGAGGGTCAGCACCCGCACACCCGGATGGTCGGCGGTACGCAGCGAAACGGTCTGCACGTCAGCTCCTGATCCGGTCGGTGAGGACCCACTGCCATAGGTCGCCACCCTCGGCGACCACCATGTCCAGGGTATGGGACGCCGTGCGGGTGGTGACCGGCTCGTCGCGCCGGGCGAGCAAAGGGCGCCGCGCAGCGCCGACCGGCTCTGCTCCCGCTCCCCCGCCATGGTCGCCACCGCGTACCGCTCGTCGCGGTCCGGGTCGAGCCAGCCGGCCTCGCCGAGCAGCCAGCTCGCCTGCATCGCCTCGTCAGTCGCTTCGTCGGCGCCTGCCTGGCCACCGCCTCGACGACTACATGACCGGCAACCACCGCTCGCACGGGCACCCGATCGCCAAGGGCGCCCGGCTGGACCGGCTGATGGCCGAACCGCTGGGCCGCGCCGACGGCCGGACCCGACTGGACGTCGGTCAGGTCGCCGTGCTGACCGCCTCGTTCGACCACCGGGTCTTCGACGGCGCGTACTGCGCCGCCTTCCTCGGCCGGTCCGGCACCTGGTCGAGTCGGCCGCCGACCAGCGGTAGTCGTCACCACCAGGGGATACGCCGGGCGGGACGGTTCCGTGCCGGTCCGCCCGGCGGTAGGTTCAGACCGAACCTGCGTGACGACGACGTTTCAGGAGAGTTCCGATGAGCCAACACGTCCGGGGTGTGATCTCCCGGAGCACCGGTACGCCGGTCGAGGTCACCATGATCGTCGTACCGGACCCCGGCCCGGGCGAGGCGGTGGTGCGGGTGCAGGCCTGCGGTGTCTGCCACACCGACCTGCACTACCGCGACGGCGGCATCAGCGACGACTACCCGTTCCTACTCGGCCACGAGGCGGCCGGCATCGTCGAACAGGTCGGTGACGGGGTGACCGACGTCGCCCCCGGCGACTTCGTGGTGCTGAACTGGCGGGCCGTCTGCGGCACCTGCCGGGCCTGCGTCCGGGGCCGACCCTGGTACTGCTTCGCCACCCATAACGCCACCCGGAAGATGACACTGACCGACGGCACCGTACTCTCCCCCGCGCTGGGCATCGGCGCCTTCGCCGAGAAGACCCTCGTGCACGCCGGCCAGTGTACCAAGGTGGACGCGGCGGCCCGGCCGGCCGCCGTCGGCCTGCTCGGCTGCGGAGTGATGGCCGGGCTGGGCGCCGCGATCAACACCGGCGGCGTCGGCCGCGGCGACTCCGTCGCGGTCATCGGTTGCGGCGGCGTCGGCGACGGCGCGATCGCCGGGGCCGCCCTGGCCGGTGCGACGACCATCATCGCCGTCGACACCGACCCCCGGAAACTCGACTGGGCGCGCGGCTTCGGCGCCACCCACACCGTGGACGCCCGGCAGACCGACGCGGTCGAACGGATCCAAGAACTCACCGGCGGGTTCGGCGCCGATGTCGTCATCGACGCCGTCGGCCGCCCAGAAACCTGGAAACAGGCGTTCTACGCCCGGGACCTGGCCGGCACCGTCGTCCTGGTCGGCGTACCGACCCCGCAGATGCGCGTCGAACTGCCGCTGCTGGACGTGTTCGGTCGCGGCGGCGCGCTCAAATCCAGCTGGTACGGCGACTGTCTGCCGTCGCGCGACTTTCCGATGCTGACCGAACTGTACCGGCAGGGCCGGCTCGACCTCGACGCCTTCGTCACCGAGGAGATCCCGCTCGACCAGGTCGAGCAAGCCTTCGGCAAGATGCACCACGGCGACGTGCTCCGCTCGGTGGTGGTGTTCTGATGACCGCCCGGATCGACCACACCGTCACGTCCGGGACGTTCTCCCTGGACGGGGAGACCTTCGATGTCGACAACAACGTCTGGGTTGTCGGCGACGACACCGAATGCGTGGTGATCGACGCCCCGCACGACGTCGAGGCGATCCGCGCCGTCATCGGCGCGCGTACCGTCCGGGCGATCGTCGCGACCCACGCCCACGACGACCACGTACGGGTCGCGGCGCGCCTGGCCGACGAGACCGGCGCGCCGGTGCTGCTGCACCCGGCCGACCGGGTGCTCTGGGACCAGGTCCACCCGCAGCGGCCCCCGGACGCCGCACTGGCCGACGGGCAGCAGCTCACCGTCGGTGGCACCACGCTGCGGGTCCTGCACACCCCCGGGCACAGCCCCGGTGCCTGCTGCCTGTCCGCGCCCGAGCTGGGCGTGGCGTTCACCGGCGACACGCTGTTCGCCGGCGGCCCGGGAGCCACCGGCCGCTCCTACAGCGACTTCGGCACGATCCTTGCGTCCATCCGCGACCGGCTGTTCACCCTGCCGGACGACACGATCGTGCACACCGGACACGGCGACAGCACCACGATCGGCGCCGAACGGCCGCACCTCGACGAGTGGATCGCCCGCGGCCACTGATTGGCCACTCCGCGACCGGGCCGGCGGGGCACCGGGAATCCCGGTCAGTTCGCCGTCGACGGCGGCGTCCGGCGCCCGCTGCAGCATCCCGCCGGAGAACTCGTGCGGGTACGCCCAGGCCCGGGACCGGGCGTTCGGCACGCCGACCAGGTCGAGCAGTTCGACCGCCCGGTCGGCGGCCGTCCGGCGGGACAGCCCCCGGTGCCGGCGCACCGACTCGACGATCTGCTCGCCGATGGTGAACGCCGGGTGCAGGTGGTGCTCTTGCCGCAGCCCGACTCCCCGACCAGCCCTACGGTCTCACCTGCGGCCACCTCGATCGACACCTTGTGAACGAGGTCGGTCCAGCCGCCGGCGGCGCTACCCACCGCGACGGTGAGGTCGGTGACCGGCGAGCACGTTCGTGGCCAGCACGGTCAAGGTGATCACCGCGCCGGGGGCGACCGCCAGCCACCAGGCGGTGTCGATGTACGGCAGCGCCCGGCCGAGCAGCGCGCCCCAGCTCGCGTCCGGCGGCTGGACACCGAGCCCGAGGAAACTCAGACCGGCCTCAGCGAGCATGGCGAACCCACTGGCCACCGCCACCTGCACGACGACCGGGCCGATCACGCCGATCGCCGGCAGCAGCACCGCGAGTAGCCCGGTCGGCACTCCGAAGCCGACCCCGACCGCAGTCGCACGCGCCGGGTTCAGCTCGGCGGATGCCGCGAGACCATCAGGACTGGCGGACGAACGCCGCCGCCGACTCTGTCCGGGACAGGGCACGAGGGATCAGCTGATCGCTCGTAGCTGCCGGCCGGACTGCCGCCCCGAGTCCGTCATTGCGGCGACCAGGTCCTCGCGGGCCCGAGCGACCCGGGACCGGATCGTCCCGACCGGGCAGCCGCAGACCTCGGCGGCCTCGGCGTAGCTCAACCCGAGCATCTGGGTCGCCACGAACGCCTCCCGGCGGTCGGCGGCCAGGCCGACCAGCAGCTGACGCAGCGCCACGGCTTCTTCGAAGCGTGGGCCGGCGACCGCGGCCTCGGCCACCGCCTGCCAGTCGGCCAGGTCGGCGACCCGGGGCCGTACCACGACGGCGCGGATATGGTCGACGGCGACCCGCCGGGCGATGGACAGCAACCAGGTACGCGCGCTGGAGCGCCCAGCGAAGCGCGGCAACGACCGCATCGCCCGGAGGAACGTCTCCTGGGCGAGGTCCTCCGCCTCGGTGTTGTCCACCAGATGGGTGAGGAACCTCTGCACCTGACCTTGGGTGGCCCGGACGAACGACGTGGCGGCCGCCCGGTCACCGTCGCGGGCTGCGAGGGCCCAACGGGTGATCTGGGCGTCGTCCGGTGCGGCGTGCGGCATGCCTGAAGAGTATCCGGGAAGCCTCCCCCCGCCATAGTCCACCCACCGGGGTGGTGCCTGCCCTGCCGGCGCTACCCCGGTGGGAACCGTCCCGGCCGACGGGCCGACTATTGACATGTGGGGTGCGTGGACTTTCGTGAGCTGCTGTCGGCCGAACTCGACGGGGAAACTGACGCCGCCGAGTCGGCTGCGGCGCGGGACCATCTGACCGGCTGCGCCGGGTGCCGATCCTGGTACGCCGACGCCGACATGGTCACCGACCTCGCCCGGCGTACCGGCCCGGAACCGGTCGGCACCGTCGACGAGTCGGTGCTCGACGCGCTCGCGCCACCCCGACGGCTGACCGCGGCCCGGGTCGCCCTGCTGCTGCGGTACGCCCTCGGCGTGCTCGGAATCGCGCAGTTCCTGCTCGGTGCCGCCCAGATCGGCGGCGTCGCCGACGGCCATCTGCATGTGCCCGATCCGGTCGGTGGAACTGCCCCCAACCACCTGTGGCACGAGTCTGCGGCCTGGAACGTCGCACTCGGCGCCGGCTTCGTGTGGATCGCCGTCCGGCGCACCCGGCCGGCCGGGATGCTGCCGACCCTGACCGCGTTCGTCGCGGTACTGGCACTGCTGTCGGTCAACGACGTGATCACCGGGCGGGTCGACTATCCGCGGCTGCTCAGCCACGGCCTGGTCGTCGCCGGATATCTGCTCATCCTGACGCTGCGCCGACGCGGCGGCGACCCGGACACGTCACCGGGGGACGCTGGCCGCACCCGATCACGCTGGCGCGTCGAACTTGACGACGAGCCACCAGCGACCAGCCCGACACCATTGCGGGTGGTCCGGGGTGGCGCGGCCAGCATCCGCCGGGACCGGGCGGCCTGATCCGTCGGCCCGGTGCCGTTGATCTGACAACCCGGCCGGTCAACCTCCGCTCCCGCTGGCGGGACATGGTGACGACGAAACAGCCTCCGGCTTCGTCCGGGAGCATCCGCAACGACACCACCGTCCAGTACCGGCCAGGGAGCAGTCATGCCGGCCACCCCGCCCGCCGAGCGCCCGACGAACGCCCAGATCGTCAGCCGGTACCTCGCCGGAGCGCCGATCAGGCGCATCGCCGCTGAGCTCGGCGTGTCGTACAGCTACGTGCACCGGCGACTGCACTTCTCGGGCGTACCCATCCGCGGTCGCGGCGGACGCCGCCCGGATCCGACCGTCCATGCTGACCGTACGCCTGAGTCTCAGGACAGCGTCACAGGCGCTGATCAGGACACACTGGACTAGGTCACGACGCATACGGTTAATCGTCTTGCCTGGGTCCTAGACTGACGGATGCACCTCCTCCGCCTCCAAGATGACCACAAGGTCACCGATCACATTGGCCAGAGAGCCACCATGGTTGACTGCCGAATCCGGCTGGGTCCGCCAGGCCGGTTCGTCGCGGAAGGTGCCAGCAAGTGTCCGCTTCACCGCTACACGACCAGGGAGACATTGGTGACTTCCCGCAGCCGACGAGAGCACATACTCCACCGGGCTGGCGCACTGTTCGCCAGCCGAGGCGTCGCCGGCACGACCGTCCGCGAGATCGCCGACGACGTGGGCATCCTGTCCGGTAGCCTCTACCACCACTTCGAATCCAAAGAGGCGATGGTCGACGAGATCATCTCCAGCTACCTCGCCGACCTACGCGCCCGCTACCAGCAGATCCTCGACGGGCCGGACGGGCCGGACGACCAGCTGCGGCAACTCATCCGGGCCTCGCTCGAGTGCGCCGCCAGCCACCCGCACGCCACTGAGATCTACCAGAACGACGCGAACTACCTGCGTGGCCTGCCCCGGTTCGGCTATCTCAAGGGCGTGGCCAAGGAGGTGGAGAGCGTCTGGCTCACCGTCATCGACGCCGGACGCCGGGACGGCACCCTGCGCTCCGACATCGACCCGAAAACCTTCTACCGGCTCACCCGCGATGCGGTTTGGCTCACCGTGCGATGGTTCAGGCCGGGCGGCAAGTACTCGCTGAACCGGCTCATCACCGACTGCACCACCCTCTTCTTGGACGGCATCGCCGCACGCCGCTGATCAGCGGCGCTACGGCCGGCCCGGCGATGCGCCGCAGTTTACTGGGTGGTTGAGCAACGCTCCCGCCCAACCGCTGCGCCTCAGCCGCCGGTCGGCCGGTCCAGCTCTGACGCTCCACTGCAGACATTCTCGTTGGTAAGTAGCTGATGGACGTTCACGTCCGCTGGGCGGGGGCGTGCACACAGTCCCTATGGCATCCTAGGAGGCTGGGTTAGCTTCCGTGCCCGCCGCTGCCGTACGCGCCCGCCCCCTCGGTACCGCGCGGCCAACCACCTCCCGCCCGGCCGGCGTCAGCCACCCACGAAACGTCACGGAGAGTCGCCCGACCACTTCGTCGTGGGCGGCGTTGGTCGCACGATCGACCATCGGCCGAGTACATCGGTGCACGCCACCGGCGAGATCACAGCGGTTCGGGGAAACGCGACAGTGCATGAGCCTCGAATGCGTGTTCACACCGAGTCATGTCGATCCGGTCCTCGGCAACACGGCGGGAGCTTACGATATCCGGCGGGAGCGCCCGACATCTTCCCTGATCGTCAGAAGACGACGCGACTCGGCATCCCCCACCTCCTGGTCCGCAATATCCGAATAGGCACCAGGCATCGACCCCTGCCGCGCCCGGTCATCGGGGAAGTATCGTCGGCCGAGCAACGTTACGACCTGTCCCGGCGATCAGAGGCAGTTTCCAATAATGCGGTACGAGCTCCGGTGAGCGGCACGGGCCGCAGCTCGCGCCTGCCACCAACCGGCACGGCGGGCACCGTGACGGCGTACCGACGAGGTGATCCGATCTGGATCCACCGTACCGGGGCCTGGCGGCCCGGAGTGGTGCTCAACTTGTCCGACACCGCGGTCACCGTCCGGTACCGGGTCACCGGCGCGGAGGGCACCGGCGTGGACACCGTGGTGCTCGGCCGCCCCGAACTCGCGCCCCGCGCCGACCGGCGGCCACCGCCCGAACCAGTGCGTGCCGCCCGAGCGGCGAGGCCCGCGACCGGGCCGGGCCCACCGAACGGCCGCACCATGACACCGACCTGCCGACCGGAACGCGATCCGCCCCGGCGTCCCCAGCGCCAACCGGCGGCACGCGTCCGGCCTCAGCCGGCCGGTCGACCCGCCCCTCCAGCCAGCGGGCCCATGGTCGATCGACGGGTCTCCGACGGCGTGGTCGAGCTGCGGGTCCTGGTCCGATCGCCGGGTGGCCGGCCTGCCGAACTACCGCTGCGCTGTGCCGTGGACCGGCGTACCGGCACGGTCGCGCTGCGGCTACCCGACGGCCGCACCGGACAGTTCGACCTCACCTTGGCGCGGGCGGCCAGCATGATCCTGCATGAAGCGGTACTGGCCTGTCTCGACCCGCAGGAGCTGCGTCTCTGGATTCAACGGTGACCACGAGCGGTATCCGCGCCGCTGTGCTGATCCGCGGCGATGACCAGCTGCGCCCGACCCGGTTCTGCCGAGGTCACCGTCACGGTCAGCGAACCGACCCCCGCCGTCTGCCCGACCGGGATGTAATAGGGCTGTCCGGCGTAGACCACGGTCACCGATCCGGCGGCAAGATCCCGGAATTCCATCTGGTGATCGAGAATCTCCACGCTTGCAGTTTCGGTTGTCTTGACGGCGACCGTACAACTGTTATTTCGGCATTTCGCGCTGGTCGCGCTGCAGGCAGACAGACACAGCAGCAGAACAAGGAGGACCCCGGCATGTCGGGCCGTTCGTGACGGGCGCATGCCATCGACGATCACATCTGTCCGCAGCGAACGGACCCGGCCGCCCCGTAGATGGCACTTTACCGGGAGACGGCCGGGCGATCAGCCGACGACGAGCAGCAGGACGACGCTCAGCACGGACCCGACCACGCCGACCAAGCCGATCACGATCGCTGCCAGCGCCCTGCCCCGCTGGTCTGGAACCCGTCGACCCGGACCCGCCAGCGCGATCGCTGCGACAGCCGGTACCGCGCCAGCGCCGTAGCAGGCGGCGAACGGCAGCGACGCGACGGCCATAACCAACGCAGCAGAGGTACGCCGGGCTCGGGACCGGTCGGCGACGGACGAACCGACGACCGGCGTACCAGGGTCCCAGTCGAACCGCCGTGGCAGATCGGCCAGTTGCGCAACGAGCTCCCCCGACGTTGTCGCCGCAGTCGCCTCAACCAGCCGCCGCTCGTACTCGGTGAGGTCCAGATAGCCCTCACCGAGCGCCTGGGCGAGCAGCTCGATGACGTGGTTGCGCTGCGCGTCACCGACCCGCTCGTCACCGACCCGCTTGCTGACCCCGTCGCCGCCTTCCACCGTGTTTCCGAGGCTACCCCATCTGACGGTCTCCGCAGGTCACGCTGGACCAGCGGGCCGAAATCCCCCATCATGACTACGTTCGGTACGCGATGCAGTCGTGGCGCCCCTCCGGGTATGGCGCAGACCGGATTCCTCTTCCTTCAGGAAGAGGACGTCAAGGGGGTCCGTCGGCATGACGCCCAGGGGTGGCAGGACCTGGCCGCTGCTGTTGGTCGCGGTCGCACTCGCCGCGCTCGGCGCGGCCACCGGCGGGATGCTGGCCCTGGCGTACCGTCCCATCGGGCTGGCGTATCTGGACGTGCTGACCCGTTGCCCGCCCTCGGCCAGCGACCAGACGATGTGCCTGACCGAGGTGACCTGGGCCGTCGGCGCCCTGATGACCTCCGGGGCGGCGATCGCGCTCGGCAGTGGTCTGGCCGGGACGCTGGTCACGACGGTACGCGCCCAACACTGGATCGCCCGGTTACCCCCGGCCCATCCGATGGCCGAGGCGCGTTTCGAGGAACTCTGCCGGCAGCACAGCTTGGTCGGTTCCCACCGGCCTCGGTTGCGGATCGGCGGCCATCGGACGGACAGCATCGCCGGTCCCGGCCAGCGGACGGCGGTCGTGCTGCCGGCGGCGGCGGTCCGACAGCCGTTGGTTCCGGTGGTGTTCGACCCGCTCGTCCGCGCCGAACTGGACCGGATCACCTCCGGCCGGAGCACTCGCCGCGCCATGCTGCGCGGCTGGCCGTGGCTACTGGCCTCGGTGAGCGCCGCACTGGCCGCAGCGGCCGCGTTCACCGGGTTAGGGCCCGGCACGCTTGCCGGGTCGACGGCCCGCGTGCTGCTGCTGGCCGCCGCCGTCGCCGTCCTGACTGTCGGATTGCGCCGCGGCCCGGGCGGGACGCGCGGCGCCCGGGCTGCGGTCTGGTGCGCCGTGCCAGCCGCCGGGGTGATCGCCGGTGCGGGGGGCCAGGCCGGGGCGTCCGTCCTGTGGCACCTGGCACCCGCCGCGGGAGATTGGCTGGTCGCCGGCGCCGCACTGGCACCCGCTCTGCTGGTCCTGGCCGGCCTGCTGCCGGCGCTGACCGCTGGACGGCCCAGCGCGGCCGGATCCTGGGGCACAGCTGCCGTCCCGGCGATGTTGGCGGGAGTAGTCGCCGGTCTGCTCGCCTTCCCGGTGGACACCGCGGCCGCGCCGAATCTCGCCGCACCGCTGCTGGTCCAGCCGTCGCCCGCCGTCCCGGACAGCGGATCCGACCCGGACCACGCCCGCCGTGCCCGTCCGGATGGCCCGAGGACCGCCGGTCCCGTCCCGATCGACACGACCGCGGCGGACCGGGTCGCCCGAGCCGTCGAGCTCGTGCTCGGCCCGGCGTGGCGGGCGGATCCGCTCCCGGCACCACCACCGGCTGGGAGTCGACCGGCCGGCTGTCAGCCGTCGATCGTCAACGACTATCTGCGCCGGGCGGCCGCCGGACGTACCGGGCGGGGCGTGGCGCGCTACGCGACGCTTGCACCGGGCGGCGGTGGGCTCGGCAGGACCACCCTGCAGATCGACGTCGTGTCGTACCGGCCGGACGCGATGTCCTCGACGCGGCCGGTGGAGATGGTCTTCGCCGCAGTCGAACGGGCCGGCGCGGCCTGTCGTGAGTTCACCGACCGACGATCCGGGCTACGGGTCCAGTCGCTGCCCCGCGCGGCACCGGCCGTCGGCGATCGCGCCTGGCGGATGGACCTGGTACGGACGCTTGGCCGCGGTGCCGGACGGGTCACCGCGACGACCGCACTGGCTGTCATACAGGTCGACACCACGCTGGTCGTGGTGTCGATGACCGCGTCGCTGGCCGTCGTCGACGGGGAGCTGTTCGAGCAGGCCATGCGGCGGACGGTGGCCGCGCTGGTGGCCGAGCGGTGAGCCGGGTCCAGCCTGTCGACGGCTCCAGCCTGTCGAGTCGGGTACGTCACCCGGTCAGGGCGTCACCGGGACGGTCAGTCGCCAGGCGTCGATGATCTGCACCGGCCGCATGCCCTCGGAAAGGTACAGGCACAGCGCCAGCCGCCGGGGGTCGGTATCGACGTGCAGGAAGGTGCCCCGCCGCTGGTCGGCGACGTCGGCGGCGAACGCCCGGCGCAGCAGCAGGCGACCCAGGCCACGCCCCTGCCATCAAGGGTCGGACCGCGAGCAGCCGCATGTAGCCGCTCTGCTCGTCGGCTACGAAGGCATGCGACCGCAACACAATCGCGGCCGGGACGCCGTCAAGGTATGCGACCTCACCCAGCGACCAGTCGTGGTCACTGTGCGACTCGAGATGCCGGACCCAGTCAGGGTAGGCCTTGGCCGCGAAACCGAAGTGGTCGGCGAAGGCGGCCTGGTGCACCGTCGATGCCTGGTGACGGACCTCGAAATCGTCGCCGGTGCTGCGGATCCGCACAGCGTCGGGTTCCCCGGGGTCAGCCATCGGGCTCGCCGCGTCGTGCGGGACGAATAATCGGTTCAACACGGTCGCCACCGAGAAGCCGAGCTCAGTGCGCCGTCCGGCCGTGGCGGCGTCCTCCCGGTAGCAGCCGACGTCCAGCACGGCCCGGGAATGGCCCAGTTCGGCGGCGATCGCGACGTCGGGCCTGGTACCAGAGCCAGTCGCCGACCGCCGGCTCGGTGTCGAGATGGTACGCATCGATGTCGACGGTGTCGCTGCTCCCCTTGCGGCACGCCCAACCCCAGCCAACCGTCACGCTACCCGGGTCCTGCACCAGCCAACCGTCCCGCGTCGGGTCGGCCGATGACCGCGGTGTTGCAGGTGGAGGGGCGCTGACCCGGTCTCAGCTCGTCGGGGCGCGTTCCCGCGCCCGGGCCGCCAGTGCCACCGGCATCGGACGACCTGCCATCCGGACGGCACGGTAGAACATCGCCCGCCGAGGTGCCACGAGCTCGGTGCGGTAGCCGCCGGACCGGACCAGACCGGCCGCCGCCACCTCGACCATCCGCTGCGGCTGGTTCAGCAGCCGCCGGACCACCTCGGCCAATGTCGCCGAGTCCCCGGTGCCGACCAGACAGTCCGCCTCGAACAGATCCGGCGGGCCCACCGCCGCGACGGCGACCACCGGCAGGCCCCGGGCCATCGCCTCGACCACTACTGGGGAGTGCGCGCCGGCGGGAGTCGGCGACACGAACACGTCGGCGGCGTCCAGCCAGGACCGGATCTCGGTAGCGGGACGCTCACCCGCGATGACGACCCGGTCGGTCAGTCCCAGCCGGGCCGCACGGCGTTCCAGCTGCGGCCGGGACCGGCCGTCGCCCAGGTGGACCAGGTCGGCCCGGATGCCGTCGTCTGCCAGCCGACGCATCGCCGTCAGGACGACGTCGACGCCGTGCCGGGAGCGGTCGAGCGTCCCGGCCGAGATCAGCGTCACCGGGCCGCCGGACGCCACCGGTTCGCGTGGCTCGCAGACGAACGCGTCGGCCCGCAGGTCGACGTCCGGATAGTCGGCGGCGATGGTGTGCGGACCCGGCGGGCATCGCAGCTGCAGCGATGTTCCGGTGGTGTAGGCCACGGCGATGGCGTCCCGGCACTGCTCCAGCAGCTGGCGCGCCGCCCGGTGAGCGCGCCAGCGACGCACCGGGTACGTCGCCACCGGGCCGTCGAACATGTCCTGCGGGTCTGCCACGACCTCGACCGCGTAGCCACGGTGCGAGCGCCGCAGGATCGGTGCGAGCAGGTTGGCGGCTGGTGACGGACTCCGCAGGATGACGGCGTCGACGTCGTCTACCCCGTACCGCAACGACCTGCGCAGCGCCGCACGACCCGGCAGCAGGCTGCGGGGCCCACGACCGCACGGCAGCGGCCAGACTTCCACTCCCGCGCCGTCCACCCGGCAGGCCCCGGTCGGCGGTAGCGGTACGTCGGTGACCTCAGCGAGCAGTCGGACCCGGTCGAAGGCAGACAGGTACCGGGCCCAGAAGCCGTGCGCCGGCCCGATCACGGTCCACACGGCACCGTCCGGTGTGCGTTGGAACCGGCTCTGGGTACTGACCGCGACGGTGCCCATCGCGGAACCTGGCAAGTTCTCCACTGTGCTCCCTACAGGGCGGTCGTCAGAGTCAGCCGCCGGCGCGGCACCGGCTGGCCCCCGCCGGCCGTCTCGACCAGGTCGGCCACCGCCCGGGCGCAGTCACCGCTGTCGAACCGCCGCTGGATGTGTTCCCGTGCCGCCGGTGAACGCCGGGCGAGTTGACCGGACCGGAGCTCCGCGTGTGCGCCGCGCAGCGCGGCGGCGAGCGCCTCGACGTCACCGGTCGGGACCACCCAACCGCTGTCCCGGTTGACTGTCTCCGGCAGTCCGCCGGCGTCGGACACGACACAGGGCACCCCGCACGCTCCGGCTTCCAGCGCCGCTCCGTGGTTCTCCGACCGCGACGGGCTGACGCTGACATCAGCCGCAGCGTAATACTGCCGTACGTCGATGACGCCGGCGAACCAGTCGACGGTCGGATCGGCCGTCACGTCGAAACGTCGTAGCAGGTCCTGCCGGTGCTCCTCACCGGACGTGTCCCAACCCCCACCGACCAGGATCAGCCGGGAGCGGGGACAGTCCTGGGCGAACGACCGCCACGCCGCGAGTAGCACGTCGTGACCCTTGATACCGGTTCCCCGGTGCACCATCGACTTGGGTGCGTACACGTACGCCACCATGACCGCCACGAAGACGTCTGCCGGTAGACCCAGCCGGCGACGCGCGGCGGCCCGGGTGGCGGCGTCCGGCGGGCGGAACAGCCGGGTGTCCACCCCGTACGGCACCGCCGCCAGCGCGTCACCACGACTGCCGATCGACCGGTAGAGGTCGGCGGTGTGCGTGCTGCCGGCGATCACGAGGTCGTCCAGCCGGGCCAGGAGGCGCTCCGCAGTGCGGATCGGCGCCGACTCCAGAAAGAGCGGACCGGGCACCATGAAGACCCTGACGACGTCGAGCCCGAGCAGGCTCAACCGGACCGCCAGCGCCGCGTGGTAGTGGTGGTAGTGCACCACGTCCGGCCGCAGGCGACGCAGCAGCCGACGTAGCGACAACAGCTGCATGGCCGTCGCCAACGTCGGGCGGAACCGAAACCGGAACGGCGAGTCGATCATCGGCACCCCGGCCCGGTGCAACTGTTCGCGCAACCGGCCCGGACCGGCAGGCAGCACGACCGTCACCTCGTTGCCGCGCCGACGCAGCTCCTCGACCTGGGGCACGATCCACCGGCCGCCCTCGGCTGTCTTGAGTATCACGACCACCCGCATGTCTGACGCCTCCCTCGATACCGGCGGCACCCGTCGCGACCGCCAACGGACCTTCATCGCGCGGGCACCCCCCTGACCACCGCGCCGGGCAGCACGTCACGCACGACACACGCGCCGGCGCCGACCGTGGCTGCGGCACCGACCCGGCGGCCCTGAAGAATCGCCGCAGTCGTCCCCACCAGGACGGCTTCGTGCAACGTGCAGGATCCGGAGACAGCCGCCAGCGGTCCGACCAAGCCGTAGTCCGCGACGGTCGTATCGTGGCCGACCACGCCGTTCTGGTTGATGTGCACGTGCCGGCCGAGTGTCACGTTGGTGGTCACTCGGGCACCGGCGAACAGCACCGAACCCGCGCCGATCCGGCTATCCAGACCGACCGTGGCGCTGGGATGGATCAAGGTGGCGGCAACCAGCGGTTCCGCCGCCGGCCGGGCAGCGTCGATCCGCCGGCCTACCGCCCGGCGGTACGCCGGCAGGCCGATCCCGATCACGTACGCCGGCGGGTCGCCCTGCCCGGTCAGCCAGTCCACGGCGCCGAGCAGCACGGCACCGAGCCGGTCGAGGCGGTCCTTGTTGGCCGGGCTGGGATCGTCGTCGACGAATCCGATCACCCGCCACGCCGGTGCCGGACCGGCCCGGTTGACGGCTTCGACGATGCCGAACACCTCACGGCCGTGCCCACCGCAGCCGACGATCACCAGGTCCCGAACGCTCATCGGCCGATCCGGTGTCCGTCGAGGAACGCCTCGATCGCCGCGAGCACCCGGCCGATCTGCTCGTCGGTCAACGACGAGCCGCTCGGCAGGGCCAATCCGGTCGCGAAGAGCCGGTCCGCCGCCCCGGTGAGGATCCGCGGCGCGGCAGCGAAGACCGGCTGCCGGTGCATCGGTTTCCAGACCGGCCGGGTCTCGATCCTCCGATCAGCGAGGTAGCGGCCCAAATCGGCGGCGTCCCAGCCAGCCTCGGCCGGTTCCACGATGATCACCGTGAGCCAGGCGTTGCTGCCGAGGTCCGCCTCGTCATCGAGATCGCCGAGCAGGCGTACCCCCGGAACGCCGGCGAAGGTCTTCGCGTACCGCTGACGGGTCTCCCTGCGGTGCGCGACCATCGAGTCGAGACGGTGCAGTTGTGCCCGGCCCAGCGCGGCGAGCAGGTTACTCAGCCGGTAGTTGTAGCCGATGTCGGTGTGTTCGTAGTGGGCCACCGGCTGGCGTGCCTGGCTGGCCAGGTATCGGCACCGGTGGGCGATCGCCTCGTCGTCGGTGACCACCATCCCACCCCCCGAGGTCGTCATGATCTTGTTTCCGTTGAAGGAAAAGACCCCGGCCTGGCCGAAGCCGCCGGCGGGACGACCGCGCAGGCCGGCACCGAGCGCCTCCGCCGCGTCTTCCACGACCGGCAGGCCGTACGCCGCGCACAACGGGATGATCTCGTCGTAGTCGGCGCAGCGGCCGAACATGTCGACCGGCACCACCGCGCGTACCGGCGGCTGACCGGGCTCCCGCCGGGTCAGCGCTTCGGCCAGCAGATCGACGTCGACGTTGCCGGTCCGTGGATCGCAGTCGACGAAGACCGGCTGGGCACCGGTGTAGACGATGGCGTTCGCGGTGGCGACGAAGGTCAGGGTGGGTACCGCCACCGCCTGGCCCTGCCCCACTCCGAGGGCCAGCAGGGCCAGATGCAGACCGGCGGTCGCCGAGTTGACCGCGACTGCGTGAGCGGCCCCGACGCGCCGGGCCAGCTCCTGCTCGAAGGCGTCCACCTCCGGGCCGGACGGGGCTACCCAGCCGGAGCGCAACGCCCGGACCAGGAACTCCTCCTCGATCGGGCCGACGTCCGGCGGAGACAGGTAGATCTGCCGGGTCATCGCGCGGCTCCGGCGAAATGTTCAGGTCGCGGGCTACCCTGACCTGGTCGTGGCCGGGTCGGTGGCCGGGTCGGTGGCCGCGACCGATTGGCCGACGCGGTCCGGCGGCCGGTCGCGGAGACATCGGATTGGCTGGCGTTGATGACCACTGATCGGTTCACCATCCTGTTCGTGTGCCGGGCGAACATTTGCCGCTCGCCGCTTGCTGAACGGCTGACCCGGTACGCCGTGCAGACCCGGTTGGGCGCGGACCGGGCCGATGTCGCCGCGTACAGCGCCGGCATCGAAGCGCTGACCGGCCGGCCGATGCATCCGTATACCGAGCAGGTCCTGCGAGAACGCCAGGCGGATCCGGACGGGTTCGCCAGCCGGCAGGTGAATGCCGCCATGCTGGCCCGCGCGGATCTGGTGCTGACCGCCAGCCGCCGGCACCGGGCGTACTGCGTCGCGCTGGCCCCGGCCGCGCTGACCCACACCTTCACCGTCCGCCAGTTCGGACGGCTGGCCCAAGCCGCAGCCCTGCCGTCGACGATCCCGCCGTCGGATGTCGCGGGCCGGGCCAGATCGCTGGTAGCCGCAGCAGCGGCTGCCCGCAGCCGGGTCCAGCCGGTCTCCGCCGAGCAGGACGACCTCGCCGACCCGGTGCTGCTGCCGGTGAAAGACTTCCGGTTCTGCGGCGGCCAGATCGACCAGACCGTCGACATCCTGCTGGACATCATCACGAAGTCTTGACCGCAACGCCGACGTCGGCCGACGTCTGCTCCTCGGCTACCTCGGCACCGCTTGGTCCCGGGACCGCCTGACGTTGGCGGGCCGGGCCCACCGCGCTCGCGGACCGATGCCGACGACCGTGCTCGTGGTAGTAGTTGTAGGCACCACTGCGGTGCGGCACCATGTTCAACACGCAGCCGAGCAGCCGAGCGTCCACCGCGCGCAGCGCGGCGACCGCCGCGCGCAGGTGCGTCTCGGTGGTCTTGGCGCATTGCGCCACCACGATCACGCCGTCCACCTGAGCGGCGAGCGGCGCGGCGTCGGTGACCGGCACCAGCGGCGCGGTGTCCAAGATGACCATGTCGAAACGCGCCTGCAACGTCGTGAGCAGATCCGCCATCTGCTGTGAGCCGAGCAACTCGCTCGGATTCGGCGGGATGGAGCCACTGGGCAGCAGCGTCATCCCGCTGTCCCCCCATGGTTGCAGTACGTCGTCGAGCTCGGCCTGCCCGGCGAGCACGTTCGTCAGCCCGACCGCACCCTCCATATTCAGGTAGGAGGCCGCCTGGGGGCGGCGCAAATCCGCCTCCATCAACAGCACCGAGGTGCCTGCCTCGGCGAAGGTCAATGCCAGGTTCGCCGCGGTGGTGGTCTTGCCCTCCTCGGACATCGCACTGGTCACCACCAGGCTGCGCACCGGCATGTCGACGTCGGCGAACTGCAGGTTGGTCCGCAGTTGGCGGAACGCCTCGGCCCGCGCCGAGTGCGCCTGCCGGCCGATGATCAGCGGGTCGCGCCGGGCCGCGTTGTCGAACGGGATCGTGCCGAGCACCCCGGCCGCGGTGACGTCGCGCATCTGATCGACCGTGCGCACGGTATTGTCGAGCATCCCGCGCAGCAGTGCCAGGCCGACCCCGCTGAGCAGCCCGAGGAACAGGCCCAGGCTGATGTTGCGCACCGGTTGCGGCGAGACCGGCACCGGGTTGAGCAGCGGGCCGGCGATCACCTCGACCTTGATCGCCGGCCGGTCGGCGCCCGGGGAGGTCTCCAGTTGCTGGACCAGGCGGACGAACTCAGCGACGATCGCCTCGGCGACCTGCTCCGAACGGTTCGGCGAGCTGTCGGTCACCGTCGCCTGTAGCAGGACCGTATCCGGCACCGGGCGGGCGCTGACCCGCGACTGCACCTCCCCGGCGGTCAGGCCGAGACTGTGCCGGTTGACCACGGTCTCGGCGAGCCGGCTGCTGGTGAGCAGGCCGCTGTAGGACTTGACCCGCTGCTGGGAGAAGAGTCCGCCCTGGTATGCGTCGGTCACCCCCTGGCTGCTGGAGGTGGAGACAAAGAAGGTGACCGAGGTGGCGTACTGCGGGGTGGTCCGGACATTGATCAGCACGGCGGCGCCGACCGCGACGGTCACGGCGGCGAGTACCCAGAACCATCGCTTCCGCACCGCGTCGAAGTAGTCACGCAGTTCCATCGGTACGGCCTCCCAAAGATACTGCTCCGTCATGGTCAGCACCATCTTGTACCAATCTGCACTGGCAACAGGGGTTTTCTGGTCAAATAGTGTCATTGCCACGCTACCCATCCGGAGTGAACAAGACCGCAGGCACCGCCGGCCGTACCCGGCGGAGGCCCGTACGCCGACTGAACGGGGCTGGAATGCAGACATCGACCCGAGCCGCTGACACCACCACCCGCCGCAACCGGGAACGCGCCGTCGCACCGATGTGGCTGGTGGACCTCGGCGCCTGGTGCGCCGGCCTGATCGTCGCCGTCTGGACCCGCTACGAGTTCGCCCTCGCCGGAACACACCTCAACGGTCTGCTCCTGGTCGCGCTGGCCGCGATCGTGCTGCACACGGTGGCCGGTCACCTCAACTACCTGTACCGGGACCGGTACCGGCTGGGCAGCTTCGACGAGGTGTGGGCGGTATCCCGCTGCGTGCTGGCCACCATGGTCCTGCTGCTGCTGCTCGACCTCGTCGCACCACAACGGCCGGTGCCGGCCAGCGCACCGCTGGTCGGTGGCTGCCTGGCCCTCGTCCAGATGCTCGGCGTCCGGTACCTGCGCCGGCTGCACCGGCAACGGCGCCGTCGACCCGCCGGCCGAAACATCCAGCGGGTGCTGCTGTTCGGTGCCGGCGCCGCCGGCCAGTCGCTGCTCCGGGCGATGCTGGACGAGCCGAGCGGGCGGTACCTGCCGGTGGGGCTGCTCGACGACGACCCGGCGAAACGGCAGCTACGGCTCAGCGGGGTACCGGTACTGGGCAGCCGACAAGACATCCCGGCCGTCGCCGCCCGTACCGGTGCCACCACCGTCGTCGCCGCGGTCGCCAACGCCGACGCCGCGCTGATCCGGGAAGTACGCCACCTCGCGAACCAGGCCGGTGCCCGGTTCAAAGTGGTCCCGTCGGTCGGCGAACTGCTGGAGAACGAGCCGGCCGTCACCGACCTGCGCGACCCCGACTTCAGTGACCTGCTCGGTCGGCACCAGATCGAGACCGACCTCGACTCGATCGCCGGCTATCTGACCGGCAAACGGGTGCTGGTCACCGGGGCCGGCGGCTCGATCGGCTCCGAGCTGTGCCGACAGATCCAGCGGTTCCAGCCCGGTGAGCTGATGATGCTCGACCGCGACGAGTCCGCGCTGCACGCCGTACAACTGTCGTTGCGCGGCCGGGCACTGCTGGACAGCCCGGACCTGATCCTCGCCGATCTGCGCGACAGCGACACGATCCGGCAGATCATGCGCGCCCGTCGCCCCGAGGTGGTCTTCCACGCCGCCGCGCTCAAACATCTCACGCTGCTGGAACGTCACCCGGGTGAGGCTGTGAAGACCAACGTGTGGAGCACCCAGACCCTGTTGGAGGCCGCATCCGGTGTGGAGCGTTTTGTGAACATCTCCACCGACAAGGCCGCCGACCCGACCAGTGTGCTCGGCTTCTCCAAGCGGATCACCGAGCGGCTCACCGCCTTCGCGGCCAACGCCAACCAGGGTACGTTCCTCAGTGTCCGGTTTGGCAACGTGCTCGGCAGCCGCGGCTCGGTGCTGCACGCGTTCCTCGCCCAGGCGGCGGCAGGCAAGCCGATCACCGTCACCGACCCGGATGTGACCCGGTACTTCATGACCATCCAGGAAGCGGTGCAACTGGTCATCCAGGCAGCCGCGATCGGCCGCGGCGGCGAGTCACTGGTGCTCGACATGGGTGATCCGGTACGGATCGCCGACGTCGCCCGCAGCATCGCCGAGCAGTACGACAACCCGGTCAGGATCATCTACACCGGGCTGCGCCCTGGCGAGAAGCTGCACGAGGACCTGATCGGTACCGGCGAGCCGGACAACCGGCCACTGCACCCGCTGATCTCCCAGGTCCCGGTGCCGGCGCTGGACCCGGTGCACGTGCACCTGCTCGACCCGTACGGCCGGCCGGACGATCTCGTCGACGAGCTGGCCGCGCTCTGCTCGCCGCACCGGCCGGTACTCAATGCACGGCGGCAGCGGGGCACCGAGCGGGCCGCGGTGGGCTGCCCGGACAGCGCCGCCGGCCAACCGGCGTTGGACGAGCCGACCGGCGCACCGATGGCCAGCAACAACGGGTCCTCCCCAACGGTCTGACCATCGGCCGGTCAGGCCGCCGCCGGTGGATTGGATGGCGGGTCGGCCATCGTGGCTGACAGATGCAGGGACAGCTCCTGCACCAGGTCGTCCATGCTCTGTCCGATCTGCCCCGGACCAACGTGAGCGCCGACTCGGCGAACGCGAGGCGGTCGCCGCCACCTCATGACAAGACGATTGGGCTGTCTGCCGAGCTGGTGGCGGCGAATCGGGCCGCGACGCCGCTCCAGTCGATCAGATCCCACAGGCGGTCGAGGTAGTCCGGACGAACATCGCGGTACTACAGGTAGTAGGCGTGCTTCCAGGCGCTACCGCAGTAGCAACTACACCTCAACTGCGTCAATGCCGGGTCACCTCGACGCGCCCGGCCCGATCGTCGTCCAGACCGCCTCCACCTCGCCACCGCGTACCGCCGTCACCTCGCCAAGGCCGGCGAACACCATGCAGACGTGGTTCGGAACCACCTGCACCCGCTGCCCGACCGTGAGCGGACTCGGCTGCCCAGGCCCGGCCCACCGCAGCCAACCGTGCTCCTCGGAAAGCCGGTCGATCCGCCACCCGGGCAACCCCACCAGCAGCCCGTGGCCGCCATAGGCATCGAGATGCGCCGATGCTGGCAGCCCGTCCTGGCCGAACGTCTTCGACCCCGCGTCGATGCAGGCACGGTGCGGCTCCGGATGACTGACCACGGTGGCGAGGACCCGCACCGCGCAGGTCGCAACGGTGGCATTGCCGAGCGCGATCTGCCCCAGGTCGTTGAAGGCGTAGATGCCGGGCCGGATCTCAGTCACCCCGGGCTCGGCCACCACGGTCCGGGCGGAAGCGGAAGCACCTAGCGACACCGTCGACAGGGTCAGCCCGGCCGACCGGATCGCGGCCGCGGTATCCACCATGACATCGGCCGCCTCCTGTGACCGCCGGGTCAGATCCGCACGGTCAGTCGCCGCGTACACCGATCCCTCGTACGTCATCACCCCGGTCAACCGAACGCCGGGCAGCTCGGCGATGTCCCAGGCGATCCGCGCGGCATCCGCCGGCGCCACCCCACACCGACCCAGACCACTGTCGACAATCAGCAGTACGTCCAACAGCCGTCCGGCAGCGGCAAACGCCTCCCCCAGCGTCCGGGCACCGGCGACGCTGTCCGCGCCGACGGTCAGCTCACAGCGCTGCGCCAACCGTACGGCGCGTTCGGCCTTGTCCCGGCCGACCAGCGGATAGGCCACTGTCATCCGGGTCACCCCGGCCGCGGCGAACGCCTCGGCCTCACCAAGCTTCGCCACACAGATGCCGTCCGCCCCACGATCCAGCTGCATCGACGCAAGCCGAGGCACCCGGTGGGTCTTGGCATGCGGCCGCAACCCCACCTGATGCAGTTGGCACAGTCCAGCCATCTCGTCGAGGTTGCGCTCCAAGACGTCGAGGTCGAGCAGCAGATTGGGAGTCTCCAGGCCGGCCGGCACGGCGAACAGGTCCGGCGTAGCGGTCTGCGGTCGGGTATGGGTGGTCACGGCGTCTCCGGCAGTCGTCGTCGCGGTACGAGCGTATCCGTCGCCCATCCTGCCGTACCGCGATGGTCATGCGACGACCCCGCAACGTGGTGTCGCGCTCACCCGCGCGTACCGGCCAGCGGCCAGTACGGTCGGTAGTCGTCGAGCTGGGTGTCGTGCCCAACCGGAGCGTTGCTGCCGACGTGCTCGTGCCGGCCGATCCGCACCCCGGTCTCGGAATCGAGCCGGGCCAGGCCACAGCACCGTGGGGGTCCGAGATCGGCATCCTGGCAGACCGCCACCGTGCCACGACCCGTGCAGCCGAGCACCTTGTGCGCACCCGCTGCCTCGGCGGTGGCCAGGGTTTCGCCGACTTGACCCCGCATCCGTCGAGAGCCGGCATACCCCAGATCCTTCGGACCCGAAACGGACCAGCGGCGCTTGTCCTCCGACGCGAGTCGCCACAAGTCGGACATCACTCGGGTCCATCCGGTGCTACGGCGACGGCCTGGATCTCGATGAGCAGGTGCGGGTGCGGCAGTTGGTGCACGGCGACGG
>NZ_JBHMIO010000027.1:0-75810 GCF_048060275.1 Micromonospora sp. LOL_015 | reverse complement strand
CCGGCTGACCACCAGACTGCGGACCAGAATCCGGATCAATCGACGACGCCGTCGGCGGCGCCGGTGCGGCCGGACGTTCGCAGGTGGCCTCCGCGATGATGACCTCACCGACCGGGATGACCACCGGAATCCCGAGGATCTCGCCGGAGAGTGCCGCGGTGAGCACGATGGTCGCCGCCGCCGCGCTGTCGGCGGTGACGGTCTCGATACGCGACAGCGACACGTCGAGCATCGCGCCGACCAGACCCGGCACCGTCACTGCGGCGCTCACGTCGAGGCTAGGCCCATTGGGGATGAGCACCTCGGGTGAGCCGAACACGGTCAGTCCGGTAAGCGTCGTGTCGGCCGTCTGCGGGCCGACGAACGGGCAGCTGACCGAGGCTTCGACCGCTGAGGCGGTCAGCACGCTAAGGCCGAGGATGTCCAGTGACACGTCGGCGACCGACGAGGAGGCGAACGACGAGATCGGACCCCTGGTCGCGCTGACCTCCAGGACGGTGCCGTCGGCGGCGACGCCGATGGCACCCGGCAGGGTGATGTCGAGCAGAGTCTCGGTGTCGGTGCCGCCGGCGGGTGGGGCGTCCACCGACCCGATCACCGCGCTGGCGTCGATCACCGGAATTCCGAGCACCTCCGCCGAGAGGCCGACGATCACCCCCCGCGCATGCGCGTCACCGGGAGCTGCGTGGGCTGGCGCGGCGGTCACCGCCAACCCGCCAGCGGTGCCAAGTAACGCGGCCAGCGAGAGGCCGGCCACCCGTTTCAACGTTGACTGCACTTTTCCCCCGTCTCGTCTTCTGCGTGAGCCGGACAGGCCGGTGTGCCCATCCGTCACAAACGAGAACGACAGCAAATAGGGCAAGTCGTGCAAAACTACCGGAGGTCCACGCCACTCGACACGCAGGTTCGGGGCGGCGTAGCTGGCCAGCCGGCACGGCCTCCGCTGAACGGATCCACTTCCGCCGTTCGTCGGACGTGCCCACAGGTTGATCCCTAAGCTCACTCAACTGGCCTCGGACGGGCTGCCCGGTCAGGAAGCATTGCTCGCCAACCGTCGGAGCGGGATCCGCGTCACAGCACCTGTCGGTACCGGGAGGTAACTTGGTGCCGCTGGTTACGCGGGACGGGGAGGTCGCGGGTGCGGTACGTGGCGATCGGGGACAGCTTCACCGAAGGACTCGGCGACGAACTACCGGACGGCACCGTACGCGGCTGGGCCGATCTGGTCGCCGCCGGGCTCGCCGCCGCGAACGGCGGTAGCGTGCAGTACGCCAATCTGGCGATCCGGGGACGGCTACTGGAGCCGATCGTCACCGAGCAACTCGACCGGGCGCTGTCGTTGTCCCCGCTCCCGACGATGATCACGCTCAACGGCGGCGGCAACGACATGATGCGCGCCGGCACGGATCTGGGCCGGCTGGTCGCGCTGACCGAGGACGCGGTACGCCGCTGCGCCGACGCCGGCGTACGGCTGGTGCTGCTCAGCGGCGGCGACCCGAGCGCCCGGCTGCCGTTCGGCGCAACGATGCGGCGACGCGGGCTGGCGCTGACCGCAGCCACCGCCGAACTCGCCGCCCGGCACGGCCTCGACTTCATCGACGTGTTCGGCGACATGGAGATCCGCCGCGAACAGTACTGGTCACCCGACCGCCTGCACCTCAACTCGGCCGGCCACCGCCGAGTCGCCAGCCTGGTGCTGGACGGGCTGGGCCACCCGACCGAGGCGCACGTGGTCGACCCGGCACCGGTCGGCCGACGCGGCCTGCTCGCCGAGGCCCGCTACTACCGGGAGTTCGTGGTGCCCTGGGTACACCGCCGGCTGCGCGGCCGCTCGTCCGGTGACGGGCGGACCGCGAAGTACGCCGACTGGGTGCCGGTCCAGGCCGGCTGACCGTGTCGGATCCGTTCCCTCGGATCCGTTCGCCGGCTGATGGTCACCGCCGCTTGCCGTCACCAGCCACGCAGGAAGCGCAGGCCGAGCAGGAAGGCCACCACCGACGGCCCGGCGAGCAGCGTCACCGCCTGCAGCCGGTACGGCATCCGGTGCCGGCCGAGTTCGAGTGCGTTGGCGAACACCACGGCGGCAGCGAGCATCATGAAACCGCCCCACCAGCCGGTGGCGCCGAAGTCGACCAGACCGGTCACGATCAGTCCGAGGGTGACGCCGACCCCGGCGCCGGTGACGGCCAGCAGGGCAACGGTGCGGTGCAGCCCTCGGGCGAGCGGATGATCCGGACGCCAGCGGTAGGTGCCGGCCACCGCCAGGCAGGACAGCACGACGAGCAACGGCCAGCCGTCACCCATCAGTCCCAGCATGAGCAGCGCACCCACGGTGAAGACGATCGCGCCGATGCCGGCGATGACGTACCCACCGAAGGCCCGGCCGCCACCGCGGGCCAGTAGCGGGCCACCGGCGGCGGCGATCAACGCCCCGGGTAGCAGGATGAACCCGGCCCACCAGTGGAACCGCCCGGACGACTGGGCGGCGGCGGTCACCGCCCCGGTGGCCAGACCCGCCGCGCCGAGACCGGCGAGCCAGCCGCGTTGAATCTGTCGCTTGGTGTCCACGGTGACGAGCCTGCCCGCTCACCGGTCGGCGGACCATCCGGGTAGCCCTACTTCCGAAGGTCAGAAATCCCCGAACCCGCCGAAATCCCCACCGCCGAAATCCCCACCGCCGAAGTCGCCGCCACCGGAGAAGTCGCCACCGGAGAAGTCCTCGCCGCCGGTGAAGTCCTCGTCACCGCCGCCGTCCTCCAAGCCGGCGGCGTACCCGGCGTCGTAGCCGGGGTCGCCGAACGCCGGAGAGAACAACGCGCTGAAGACCAGCATGCCGCCGATCGCACCGGCCGCCCCGGCCAGCGCCGGCTTCCACAGCGGTTGGGAGTACCAGCCGGCCGGCACCGGCCGGCCCTGGTGGTAGCCGCCCGGGTAGTAGTGCGGCGTCTGCGGGCCCGGGTTGGGCCCGGCCCGGAAGGTTTGCCCCTGGACGTCGACCTCACGTTCCTTGGTGAGCTGCCCGGCGCCCCGGGCGGCGGCCAGCGGGGGCAGCTCGGGGCCGGGGTCGATGCCGAGCGCCACCCGGGCCGCCCGGACGTAGGCCAGGCCCTCCAGGGCGGTCTCCCGGGCCAGCTCGAACTGCTTGACGCTGCGGGCCTGCTCCAGCTGTGACCCGGCCGCGGTATAGCGCTCGCCGGCGTCGAGCAGCGACTGCCGGACCGCCGGCTGGTCGCCGTGCAGGTTCATCACCTGGCCGCCGAGCCGCTCGTACCAGCGCTGTGCCTCGGCCCGGGCGTCGGCCAGCGCCCGCTCCTTGCGGGCGGCGCTTTCCCCCCGCCACCACAGCAGGCCGCCGGCGAACAACGCCACCAAGACCAGGAGCAGAAGAAGTTCCATGGCTACGACGGTAGCCGCCCTGATCCACCACCAGCCACAACGACGGACGGTGCCGGGCGCCGGCGGGCGGGCGGCGTACCTGTTTGACATGCTTTCCGGCGTGGATGTCGCGACGGTAGTGGTGGTGGTCGTCTGTCTCGGTTGCGGCGCGGCGCTCGGCTGGCTGGCCGCCCGGGCCCGGTCGGCGGCCGAGATCGCCCGGCTGGACGCGACGCTGCGCGCCACCCGCGACGGCGAGGGCCGGTTGGAGCAGTCGATGCGGGCGCTGTCGTACGAGGCGACCGCCCAGTCGCAGGAGGCGGTGGCGCGTGCGGTGGCACCGCTGCACGACGCGCTGCGCCGCTACGAGCAGCGGGTGGCCGAGCTGGAGCATGACCGGGTCGACGCGTATGCCGAGCTGCGCGAGCAGGTCCGGGCGATGGGTGGAGTCTCCGCTGAACTGCGTACCGAGACCAAACAACTGGTCGCGGCGCTGCGCGCGCCCCAGGTACGTGGCAGGTGGGGTGAGCACCAGCTGCGGCGCATCGTCGAGGCGGCCGGGATGCTGGAGCACTGCGACTTCGCCGAGCAGGTGACAGCGCGGACCGAGCAACAGACGGTCCGCCCGGACCTCGTGGTACGGCTGCACGGCGGACGCAGCGTGGTGGTCGACGCCAAGGCGCCGTTCGACGGCTATCTGTCTGCAATGGAGGCCCGCGAGGAGCGCAGCCGGGACCAGCACCTGGACAGTCACGCCCGGCAGCTGCGGACCCATGTGGACGCACTCGCTGCGAAACAGTACTGGTCCGCGTTTGATCAGACGCCGGAGTTCGTGGTGCTGTTCGTGCCGGCCGATTCGTTCCTGGACGCCGCGTTGCAGCGCGACCCGGCTCTGCTGGAGCACGCGTTCAGCCGGGACATCGTACTGGCCACCCCGGCGACGCTGGTGGCGTTGCTGCGCACCGTGGCGTACTCGTGGCGGCAGGAGGCGCTGGCCCGTAACGCGGTGGCCGTGCACCGACTGGCCCGTGATCTGTACGGGCGGCTGGCCACGCTGGGCGAGCACGTCACCAAGTTGGGTAACGCGCTGGGAGGTGCGGTCACCGCGTACAACCGGGCGGTGGGATCGTTGGAGGGGCGGGTCCTGGTCAGTGCACGAAAACTCGCCGATCTCGGGGTTTCCGACACCGAACTGACGCCCCCGCCACAGGTCGAAGTGGCGCCGCGTCAGGTGCAGGCGCCGGAGCTGGAATCGCCGTCGGTCGGCGATGACCGGGCGCATCGGACACGTCCCGAGTGGACCGGGTTGAGCTGGGAAAACCCCAAATAGACACTACTCATTGCAGGCATTTCACTACGACCACGCCACCCATTCAGGGAAGTGCATGTCACGGGCTGGTCACAACGCTTGGCTAGGTAGTGACAGCGATCCACCGGAACACAAAGGATGCGGTCACACGTGCCCTGCACCACAGGGCCCAGTTCTTCCGGAGGAAGAGAACGTGAGTAAACCCCGCATCTGGAGACGGCGAACCTCTGCCGCGCTCCTGGCATCCGTCATGGTGGCCGGTGCCGTGACGCTGGCGGGTGGTGCGTCCACCGCGAGCGCCAACCCGTCGACCAAAGCCGACGTACTGAAGGACACCCCTACCGATACGTTGGGGTCGCACGATCTCGACCTGCTCGCCGAGGCGGAGGCGAAGAGCGAGCAGAGCGTCACCTTGCTGGTCGCCACCGAGCAGGGCCAGGCACCGAAGGTCGCGGCCGAGCTGAAGAAGCTCGGCGGCGTGATCGGCAACCAGGTCGATGAGGTCGGCTACGTCCGGGCCCGCGTGCCGGTCAAGAACGTCGTCGCGGCGTCGAAACTGCCCGGGGTCTCGGCAGTCGACCTCAACGAGACGATCCCGATGCCGGACCCGGTGCCGGAGAGCATGGCGGCGGCTTCCTCCGTGGCGAGCGCGACCACCGGCCCGGGGCCGGACACCGGCGCGGTCAACCCCTACATGCCGACCAGCGAAACCGGCGCGGTCTCATTCAAGAAGAGCCACCCGCGCTGGGACGGCCGCAACGTCGTCGTCGGTATCATGGACTCCGGGATCGACCTGGACCACCCCGCGCTGCAGACCACCACCACCGGGGAGCGGAAGGTCATCGACTGGGTCACCCCGATCGACCCGCTGTACGAGAACGACGGCACCTGGCGGCCGATGCTCACCGGTGTGAGCGGCCCGAGCTTCAGCTACGCCGGGGTCAGCTGGTCCGCGCCGGCCGGCGACTACATGATCAACCTGTTCTCGGAGTCGATCACCGCCGGCGGGGCGGCCGACGGTGACGTCAACCGCGACGGCGACACCAGCGACCGATTCGGCGTGCTGTACGACCCGGCCACCAACGACGTACGGGTCGACGTCGACCAGGACTTCGACTTCACCGACGAGCCGGTGATGCGTCCGTACCAGGAGAACTTCGACATCGGGCATTTCGGCACGGACGACCCGGCGACCCCGATTGCCGAGCAGGTGCCGTTCGTCGTCGAGTTCCTTACCGACGTCGACACCGCTCCGGTCGGTGGTCCCGGCCTGATCGACTACGTCAACATCGGCCTGATCTCGTCGTCGCACGGCACCCACGTGGCGGGCATCGTGGCCGCCAACGACATGCTGGGCAACGAGAACTTCGACGGCGCCGCGCCCGGCGCCAAGCTGGTCTCCTCGCGGGCCTGCACCTTCGCTGGCGGCTGCACCGCCGCCGCGTTGACCGACGGCATGATCGACCTGGTCATCAACCGGGGCGTCGACATCATCAACATGTCGATCGGTGGTCTGCCGGCGCTCAACGACGGCAACAACGCCCGCGCGGAGCTGTACAACATTCTGATCGACGTGTACGGCGTGCAGATGTTCATCTCGGCCGGCAACTCCGGCCCGGGCACCAACACCATCGGTGACCCGTCGGTTGCCTCCAGCGTAGTCAGCGTCGCCGCGAGCGTGAGCCGGGAGACCTGGGCCGCCAACTACGGCTCCGAGGTAAGCACCCGCAGCTCGCTGTTCCCGTTCTCGTCGCGCGGTCCGCGCGAGGACGGCGGGTTCAAGCCGAGCATCAGCGCCCCCGGCGCGGCCATCTCCACCGTCGCCGGCTGGGAGGAGGGCGGCCCGGTCCCTGAGGCCGGCTACCCGCTGCCGCCCGGCTACGCCATGTACAACGGCACGTCGATGGCCGCCCCGCAGGCCACCGGCGCGGTCGCCCTGCTGATGTCGGGCGTCAAGGCCAAGGACCTCGACGTCACCCCGATGCAGCTGCGTCGGGCGCTGTACAGCGGTGCCCGCTGGATCAACGATGCCTCCGCCCACGAGCAGGGCAACGGCATGCTGCACGTGGCCGACACCTGGAAGCTGCTGCGCGAGGGTATCGAGGTCAACGGCTACGACGTCAGCGCCCCGGTCTGCACGCCGATCTCGGAGTACCTGGCCACCCCGCACGAGGGCACCGGCGTCTACAACCGGTGCGCCGCCGACGCCGGTGGTCACCGGCCGGGCCAGTTCAAGTCCTACCCGGTCACCATCACCCGGACCAGCGGCCCGGACGTCGACCTGCTGCACAAGCTCAAGTGGGTCGGCAACGACGGCACCTTCGCCGCCCCCGGCCAGGTGGTGCTGCCGCTGAACGAGGCCGTCACGTTCAACGTGCGGGCCACGCCGGACGCCGGTGTGCACAGCGCCATCCTCCGGGTGGACAACCCGTTCACCGCCACGGTCGACTTCGAGATCATGAACACGGTGGTGGCATCGACCGCGATGACCAGCCCGGAGTACGAGTTCAACACCTCCGGCAAGGTGACGCGTAACGCGTACACGTCGTTCTTCGTCACGGTGCCCGAAGGTGCGACGGCGCTGCAGGTCAGCCTGTCGGGCATCGCGGACGGATCGCAGACCCGGTTCATCGCGATCGACCCGTACGGCGTACCGCTGGAGAGCTCCAGCAGTCTGCGCTGCTACACCAACTTCTCCGACCCGAGCCTGTGCAAGCCGGAGGAGCGGGACTACCAGAACCCGCTGCCGGGGGTCTGGGAGATCGAGGTGGAGTCGCGGCGGACCTCGCCGATGCTGCAGAACCCGTTTGAATTGACCGCCCAGGTGCAGGGCGTCACTGTCGACCCGGCCAACACGGTGCTTGAGGACATCACCCTCGGTGAGCCAACTCCGCTCAGCTGGACGGTGGAGAACACCTTCGGCCCGGTCACGGTCTCCGGGCAGGGCGGCTCGCTCGGCTCGGCGAACAGCGACCGACCGACGATCGCCGACCTGGAGGTGCAGACCTTCCAGGTGACGGTCCCGGCCGGGGCAACCCGGTTGTTCGCGAAGATCGGCAACACCAGCGATCTCAGCGCCGACCTGGACCTGTTCGTCTACCGGAACGGTTCGCTGATCGACTACACCGCCGACGGCGACTCCGAAGAGGCCGTGACGATCGACAACCCGGCACCCGGTGTCTACGACATCGAGGTCGACGGGTACTCGGTGCCGGCCGGCAGCACCGAGTACGACTACCTGGACGTGTTCTACTCGACCGGTTTGGGCGCCATCTCGGTCGAGTCGGGCTCGACGGAGCTGGCCAACGGCGCCAGCGCCACGCTCAGCGGCAGCGTCACGGTGGACGCCACTCCGGAGGCGGGCCGGGAGCTGTTCGGTGAGATGCTCGTCGTCACCGAACAGGGTGCGGTCGTCGGCCGCGGCGGGGTCTCGGTCAGCTCGGTGAGCTGACCTTCGGCTCGGCCGTACGACGGTAGAGGGGCCCACCCCGAGTCGGGGTGGGCCCCTCGCTGTGTCCTACGGGCACCGACGCAGGCACCAGGGCGCCGCTCGGCGCAGGTCAGGGTCGGTGGTCGCGCCGCCGGTCAGGCGGGCTCGACCCGCTGCACCATGAACGGGGTGCCCTGCTGGCAGGTGGTCATCAGGTCGGCCTGGACGTGACCGGTGACGCTCAGCCGGGCACCCGGACGGATCAGGTCACGCGAGCCGCCGACCAGCAGATAGCCGTCGAGCAGGTAGCAGTCGTGCTCCACCCCGGCCTCGACGGCGCCGGTCAGGGTCATCGGCCGCGACGACCCGGTCGACTTTCCCGCTCCCGGGGTGCCCCCTCGCACCGAGGTGGGCAGGTCTTCAGGCGGTCCGGGGGTCTGCGGTGCTGTGCTCACCGTGGCACCTCCGCTCGGTGATTCGGCTGCCGGCGGCGTGGACGGCGCGACCGTCACGGTCGGCACCGGGTCGGGGTCGGGCTCGGTCATGGGTTCACCGGTGCCGCACGCCGGCAGCGCCAGGCAGGTCAGCAACAGGGGTACGCCGATCCGAGTGACTCTCATACCGGCTAGGACGCGGTGGCCGGGACGCCCGTTCCCGCTGCGGCTGCCTTCATGTCCCGACGCAGCTCCGACGGCAGCGAGAAGGTGATCGTCTCCTCGACCGTGGTGACCTGCTCGACGTCGGTGAAACCCCGTGCGGCGAGGTGGTCGACCACCTGGTGCACCAGTTCGTCGGGAACGCTGGCACCGGAGGTCAGCCCGACGGTGGTCGCGTCGGCCAGCCAGGCGTCGTCGATCTCGTGGGCGAAGTCGATCAGGTAGCCGGCGCGGGCCCCGGCGTCGATCGCCACCTCGACCAGCCGCACCGAGTTGGACGAGTTACGGGAACCCACCACCAGCACCACGTCGCACTCGGCCCCGATCTGCTTGACCACCTGCTGGCGGTTCTGGGTTGCGTAGCAGATGTCGTCAGTCGGCGGCGACTGCAGCATCGGCAGCCGTCGCTTGAGACGGGCGACCGTCTCCATGGTCTCGTCGACCGACAAGGTGGTCTGCGACAGCCAGACCACCTTCTCCGGGTCCCGTACGGTGATCTTGTCGGCGTCGTCCGGGCCGTCGACCAGCTGGATGTGCGCCGGGGCCTCGCCGGAGGTGCCGACCACCTCCTCGTGGCCCTCGTGGCCGATCAGCAGGATGTCGTAGTCCTGCGCGGCGTACCGGCGGGCCTCCTGGTGGACCTTGGTCACCAGCGGGCAGGTGGCGTCGATCGCCTTCAACGACCGGGCCTTCGCCTGCCGGTGCACCTCGGGGGCGACGCCGTGTGCCGAGAAGACCACGGTCGAGCCGCGCGGGACCTCCTCGTTCTCCTCGACAAAGATCGCGCCCTTGGCCTCCAGGGTCGAGACCACATGCTTGTTGTGCACGATCTGCTTGCGTACGTAGACCGGGGCGCCGTACAGCCTCAGCGCCTCCTCCACGGTCTGCACCGCGCGGTCGACGCCAGCACAGTAGCCACGGGGGTTGGCCAGCAGCACCCGCTTGCGGTGGACCGGTTTCGCGTCAGGCTCGCTCACCCGGCCGAGTCTACGTGCCGTCGACCACGACGGCAGCGTGGCCGACCGGCGGGACCGGACGGGGGCCGACCGGCATTCGCCGACCGGCGGGGCGAGCGGCGATGGTGTCACCGCCCGCCCGTACCCTTGCCGGGTGACCGACACCGACACGACGCCGCGCAGCAGCGCGGACGAGCCGTGGCCGGTTCGGGTGGTCAGCCAGAAGATCAGCGCCTGGATCGGCCGGCTCGGCTGGGTGTGGGTCGACGGGCAGGTCGCGCAAATCAGCCGGCGGCCCGGCGCGACCACCGTGTTCCTGACCCTGCGTGACCCGTCGGCCGATCTCAGCCTGACCGTCACCACCAACCGTGACGTGCTCGACCTCGGCGCGCCGGAGCTGACCGACGGAGCCCGGGTGGTGCTGCGCGCCAAGCCGGAGTTCTATCCGGCCCGGGGCACGCTCAGCCTGCGCGCCGACGAGATCCGCCAGGTCGGCCTCGGTGAGCTGCTGGCCCGGCTGGAAAAGCTGAAGAAGCTGCTGGTCGCCGAGGGATTGTTCGACCGGGCCCGCAAGCGCCGCCCGCCGTTCCTGCCGAAGCGGATCGGGCTGATCACCGGCCGGGCGTCGGCGGCCGAACGGGACGTGCTGACCAACGCCCGCCGACGCTGGCCGGCGGTCGACTTCCGGGTGGTCAACGTGGCGGTGCAGGGGTCCGGCGCGGTGCCGCAGATGCTCGACGCGCTGGCGGTGCTCGACGCCGATCCGTCGATCGACGTGATCGTCATCGCCCGGGGCGGCGGCAGCGTCGAGGATCTGCTGCCGTTCTCCGACGAGGCGCTGTGCCGGGCGGTGTTCGGCTGCCGTACCCCGGTGGTCAGCGCCGTCGGTCACGAGACCGACGCGCCGCTGCTCGACTACGTGGCCGACGTACGGGCGTCCACGCCGACCGACGCGGGCAAACGGCTGGTGCCCGATCTGGCCGAGGAGCTGCGGCTGATCGCTCTGGCCCGGCACCGGCTGGACCGGGCGGTGACCGGCCTGATCGACCGGGAGACGCACCGGCTGGAGATGGTCCGGTCCCGGCCGGTGCTGGCCCGCCCGCAGGCGCTGCTGGACGGGCGGGCCGACGAGGTCGACGTGTTGCGAGACCGGGCCACCCGCTGCCTGGCGCACCGGCTGTCCGCCGGCACCGCCGAGCTGGGGCACACCCTGGCCCGGCTGCGCGCGCTGTCACCGGCCGCGACCCTCGACCGGGGGTACGCGATCGTGCAGGACGCCGTCGGCGCGGTGGTCCGCTCCCCCGACGACGTCGCCGCCGGCGATCCGCTGCGGCTGCGACTGGCCGGCGGTGAGCTGCCGGCCGTCGCCGCCAGACCCGAGTGAGTGAGGCATCAGGTGACCACGAAGAAGGCAGCTGACCGCGGCACGGCGACCGCGTCAACGAAGGTTCCGGCGACCGAGCCGGCGGGCGGGCCGCTGGCGGCGGACTCGCTGAGCTACGAGCAGGCCCGCGCCGAGCTGGCCTCGGTGGTGGAGCGACTGGAGTCCGGCGGCACCACCTTGGAGGAGTCACTGGCGCTGTGGGAGCGCGGCGAACAGTTGGCGGCCGCCTGTCAGCGCTGGCTGGACGGGGCCCGTCAGCGACTCGACGCCGCCCGCGGCGCCCGAGCCACCGGCTGAGGGTGCCCCAAGACGGCATTTAGCCACAATCCGGCTAGGATCTTGCAAGTTGATGGACGTCGACCTATCCTTCGGGGAAAGCGCTTTCCGAAGTTAGGGCAAGGTGTGCTGCAGCACACCGGCGGCGGGGACGTGAGGACGGTCCGGGTGACCTCGCGCCCTCAGCGCTGACGGCCACGCGTCCGGGGCCCGATGAGCCGCCGACTCGTCCACATCACCAAGAACACCGCACCTGGGTCGAGGCGTCCCCGCCCCGGCTGCCGCCATCGATGGCCGATGGCCGTCATCTGACGGCCGGGCAACGGTCACATCGGCGCCACCGGCGGGTTGACCACGGGCTGCGACCAGTGCCGTACCGGTTGCGCCGGACGGCACGCGTCCTCCAGCAGTCGAGACGATCCATCAGCAACTCCAAGACGAAGGCGAGACGAGACTATGAGACGACCAGTCGGACTGCGACTTCTCGCAGGACTGGCCATCACAGCCGTAGCCGGAACGGTCGGCGTGGCCCTGGCGATTCCCCAGGCCTCGGCGGCGACCGGCAGCGCCACCGGGTTCGCCACTCGTAACGGTGGGACCACCGGCGGGGCGGGCGGCCAGACGGTGCGGGTCAGCTCCGGCACCGGCATCCACTCCGCGCTGTGCAACCGGTCCAGCAGCAGCACCCCGATCATCATCGAGGTCCAAGGGAGGATCAACCACGGCAACACCAGCAAGGTGTCGGGCGACAGCTGCAACACTGCCGACGACAAGATCGAACTCAAGCAGATCAGCAACGTCTCGATCATCGGAGTGGGCAGCGGCGCGGTCTTCGACCAGCTCGGCATCCACATCCGCGAGGCGAGCAACATCATCATCCAGAACGTCACCGTACGCAACGTGAAGAAGTCGGGCTCGCCGACCTCCAACGGTGGTGACGCCATCGGCATGGAGGCTGACGTCCGCAACGTCTGGGTCGACCACGTCACGCTGGAAGCCTCGGGCGGCGAGTCGGAGGGCTACGACGGCCTGTTCGACCTGAAGAACAACACGCGGTACGTCACCCTGTCGTACAGCATCCTGCGCAACTCCGGCCGCGGCGGTCTGATCGGCTCCAGCGAGAGCGACACGTCCAACGGATACGTGACGTTCCACCACAACGTGTACGAAAACATCGACTCCCGTACTCCGCTGCTGCGTGGTGGCATCGCACACATCTACAACAACCACTACACGGACATCGAGAAGTCCGGCATCAACTCGCGAGCCGGCGGGCGCGCCAAGGTGGAGAACAACTACTTCCAGGACTCGAACGACGTCCTGGGCACGTTCTACACCAGCGAGGCCGGCTACTGGCAGGTCAGCGGCAACATCTACGACAACATCGACTGGTCCAGCCGTAGCGGCGACAACCAGCCGGCCGGCCCCAACCCCACCTCGAACACGAGCGTGAGCATCCCGTACTCCTACACGCTCGACGGAGCCAGCTGCGTGCCGAACATGCTCCGGCAGATCTCCGGCGCCAACAAGGGCAACCGCGTCTCGGACGGCAGCTGTTCGCCGACCTCGCCGCCGCCGTCGAACCCGCCGAGCCCCACGCCGACCGTGCCTCCGACGCCCGGCCCGGACGGACGCTACGAGGCGGAGTACTCGCCGGCCACGTGTGACGGTGAGATCGAGTCGGAGCACTCCGGCTACTCCGGCAGCGGGTACTGCAACACGGAGAACACCTCGGGTGCGGCGTCGCAGTTCCTGGTCAGCTCCAGTGGCGGCACGACGAACCTGACTATCCGGCACGCCAACGGTGGCTCGGGCAACCGGCCGGCCAACCTGGTCGTCAACGGCTCGACCGTGCAGCAAGGGGTCGCGTTCAACCCGACCGGCGGGTGGACCAGCTACTCGAACGTCTCGGTGTCCGTCGCGCTCAACAGCGGTACCAACACGATTCGGCTGGTGGCCGCCACCGGTGAGGGCCTGAGCAACATCGACTACCTGCAGGTCTCCGGCGGCACCGGCCCCGGCCCCGGCCCGACTCCGAGCCCGACGGCGCCGCAGCCGACCTCGACCCCGACCCAGCCCGGTGGCACCAACCTGAGCATCGGCGCCGGATCGGACGGTTCGAGCAAGGGCAGCGGCACCAGCTACGGCGACGTACGGGACGGCGACATGGGCACCTACTGGTCGCCGAGCGGCACCACCGGTCGCATCTCGATCAAGTGGGACGCTGACACCACCGTCTCCTCGGTCAACATCCGGGAGGCGTCGGGTGCCGTAGGCGCCATCAGTTCATGGCGGCTGTACAACCACGACAACGGTGCCACCCTCGCCTCCGGCAGCGGTGCCGGCGTGATCAGCTTCTCCTCGACCACGCTGCGCAAGATCAGCTTCGAGATCACCGGTGCCTCCGGCACGCCGCAGATCGCCGAGTTCGAGACGTACGCCTAAAGGGACGTACGCGTGACGAGACATACGGCTGATCGGCGGCTGGGCAGCCACCGCCGCCACTGATCAACTGCACGCCCCAACGAGCCGAACACCAGATACCCTTCCGGCCCCGGATCAGGTATCTGGTGTTCGGCTCGAGCCGTCGGACCGCCACGCCACGCCGTGGCACGTGCTCCACCAGGCCCTGCTCGGCGAGGAGCCGTAGCGCCTCGCGCAGCGGCGCCCGGCTGATGCCCAGCCGGCTGGTCAGCTGCCCGGCCCAGGCAACCGCACTGGACGGGCCGGACCCGCCGACGGATCAGCGAGGGGTGAGCGCCCCGGCCATCAGCCGCAACTCTTCGGAGTCGGCCGTGCCGACCACCAGCACACTGTGCTCCGGCGCCAGCCACACCAGCGCGCGTTCGCCGGGCCGGGCCGCGTACCGCTGCCAGGTTGTCGCCCCGATCACCACATCGCCCTGCGGCTGCGCGGTCGCGGTCAGCTCGGCCACCAGCAGCTCCGGTGCCGGCCGTGAACTCTGCACTACCTGGACGGCGGCGCCGGCCGGGGTGACGTAGCCCAGCCGCAGCGTCGGACCGTCCGCCGCCGACGCCGGCCGGAAGACCGCGCTCACCGCGACCCAGTCCGGTCCGAGACCGGCGGGCGCGCGCACCGGGAACTCGCCCGCCGCGCCGGCCTGCTCGTACGCCGGCCCGGGATCCACCGTCACCGGGTCGGCGGCGCCGAGGAAGACCCGGTAGAACCCGAACACCAGCAGGATCGGTACCAGCAGGACGAGCAGCGACAGGGTGATGTCCTTCGGGGTGCGTTCGGCCCGGTCGCGCGCCGGCCTCGCCGGCCCGGTCGTCTCCATCCGCCCATCCTCCCAGTCGGCCGGCGCGGACTGACGCGCGGACCGCCCACCCCGCGACTACCTGGCACCGTCGTGACGTGCCAGGATTCTCTCAGGACCGGAGCCGGCGACGCTGTGCTCCGGGATGCGCCCCGCACCGTCGCGAGGAGGAGCACCGATGACTGGAACCGGCACCCGCAGCCCGCAGAATCTCGACCGTAACCTGGCCCTGGACCTGGTCCGGGTGACCGAAGCCGCGGCGATGGCCGCCGGCCGGTGGGTGGGTCGGGGAGACAAGGAAGGCGGCGACGGCGCCGCGGTCGACGCGATGCGCAGACTGATCAACTCGATCCAGATGCGTGGCGTCGTCGTGATCGGCGAGGGCGAGAAGGACAACGCCCCGATGCTGTTCAACGGAGAACGGGTCGGTGACGGCTCCGGGCCGGAGGTCGACGTCGCGGTCGACCCCATCGACGGCACCACCCTGATGAGCAAGGGCATGCCGAACGCCCTCGCGGTGCTGGCGGTGGCGGAGCGGGGCGCCATGTTCGACCCCAGCGCGGTCTTCTACATGGAGAAGCTGGCGGTCGGCCCGGACTGCGCCGATGTCATCGACATCGAGGCCGGGGTGCGGGAGAACCTGCAGCGGATTGCCCGGGTCAAGAAGTCGAGCGTCTCCGACGTGACGGTGAGCATCCTCGACCGGCCCCGTCACACCGAGCTGGTGCAGGAGATCCGCGACGCCGGTGCCCGGATCCGGTTCCTGTCCGACGGTGACATCGCCAGCGCGATCTCGGCGGCCCGCGAGGAGTCCGACGTCGACGTGCTGATGGGCATCGGCGGCACCCCGGAGGGGATCATCGCCGCCTGCGCGCTGAAGTGCATGGGCGGCGCGATGCAGGCGAAACTCTGGCCACGCGACGACGCGGAGCGGGACAAGGCCGTCGCCGCCGGGCATGACCTGGGCCGGGTGCTGCGCACCGACGACCTGGTCACCGGCGACAACTGCTTCTTCGTCGCCACCGGGGTCACCTCGGGTGACCTGCTGCACGGGGTGCGGTACCGCTCGGGTGGGGCGTACACCCAGTCGATCGTGATGCGCTCCAAGAGCGGCACGATCCGGGTGATCGACTCGCATCACCGGTTGGAGAAGCTGGCGCTCTACTCGGCGGTCGACTTCGACGGCCGGCCGATCGCCGAACTCGACCTCTGACCCGGGGCCCGGTCAGGGCATGGTGAGCGGATCCGGATCGTACGGGTCGTAGTCGCGCCGGCGGCGGAACAGGATCGCGGCGAGCACCCCGCCGACGAACCCGAAGAGATGGCCCTGCCAGGAGATCAACGCGTCGGTCGGCAGGATGCCGACCAGCTGCCAGCCGTAGAGCAGGCCGACCAGCAGGACAACGCCGAGGTTCCACCAGGTGCGCTCGACGATGCCGCGCATCAGCACCAGACCGAGGTAGCCGAAGACGACACCGCTGGCGCCGACCACGACGGTGTTCGGCGCGCCGGTGAACCACACGCCGAGCCCGCTGACCAGGATGATCACCAGGGTGGAGTAGAGGAACCGGCGGACCCCGGCGGCCAGGACGAAGGTGCCCAGCAGGATCAACGGGACGCTGTTGCTGTAGAGGTGATCGAAGCCGTGGTGCAGGAACGGGGCGAAGAACACCCCGTCCAGCCCGTCGATGCGCCGGGGGATGATGCCGGCGGCCAGATCGAAGCCGGCGCTCAACCAGACGTCGAACGCCTCGATGACGAACAGCACCGGGACGACCGCGCACATTGCGACGAATGCCCGGCCCAGCGAGGCGTAGAAGGCCTCGGTGCCGAACCGGTTCGGGTCACCACCGGAGGTCCCCATGTACGCCATCTCCTAGTAGCTATCAGGTCCGCGCAACCGACGCCAGCCGACAGCTGGCGAAAGCCGCATGAAACACCGGCGGCGGTACGGACGATCAGGTCCGTACCGCCGCCGGTGACGAGTGCGACAGGTGCTGCCGACAGTCCGGGCCGAATCAGTACCAGCCGACGTTCTGTGACTGCTGCCACGCGCCGCACGGGGTGCCGTAACGGCCGCTGATGTACCCGAGGCCCCACTTGATCTGGGTTGCCGGGTTGGTCTGCCAGTCGGCACCGGCCGAGGCCATTTTGCTGCCCGGAAGTGCCTGGGGAATGCCGGTGGCACCGGAGGCCGCGTTGTAGGCCTTGTGGTTCCAGCCGCTCTCCTTGTTCCACAGCTTGTTCAGGCAGGCGAACTGGTCGAGACCCCACCCCTTCTCCAGGGTGAGGGCGCAGCCGATCGCCCGGTTGCCGCTGAACTCGTCGCAGGACTCCGGAATCTCGCCGGTGAAGGGCACTGTCGCCGCCGGCGGCCGGGCCGCCGCCTCCTGCTGCTTCTGCTGGGTCACCTGCTCCGCCCGCTTGGCCTTGGCCGCCTCGGCCTTGGCCGTGGCGAGGGCCTTCTCCGTGGCTTCCCGTTCGGCGGTACGGCGTTGCACCGTCATCCGCTGGTGTTCAGCCCGGCGCTGGCGCAGCAGTTCAAGCTCGACCTGCTCGGCCTCGGCGGCCAGGCGGGCGTCGCTGATGCGTTGCTGGGTCTCCCGGTCGCTCTCCAGGTAGAACCCGCCGGCGACGCCTGTCACGAGCAGGCCGACGGCGAGTGCCCGGACACCGAACCGGCTCCACAGCCGACTCACGAAGTGGTCCCTTCGTCGGGGGCAAGGGCACGGCGGGCCGGGCCGGTCGACACCGCCCGCGACCGCGTGGCCGGCCGGCTGAACGGCGGCTCGCTGCGGCCGCTGCCAGGTGCGGCGCGACCGTCACGTGCGGTGCGGCGGTGCGGCTGGTTCGGGCACGCCGTGAGCGCCCGACCGGGTGGGTCGCGCGTCGACCGGCCGCGATGGTGGTCGGCTGACGCACCACCACCGACGACCCGGATATCGGTCGTCGCCGGTGCGCGCGCTCGTCGACCACCATCGCTCACAGTGAGGCCGTTGGGAAACGCGGGACTTTGAATGTGATACTGGTCATGCCAATTTTCACCCTGAATTAGGACATAGTCCCACACCGAGCGAGGTCAGCGTGGGATGTCCTCCAACAGATCAGTAACCATTTCGGCGATGGGAGAACGCTCCGAACGGGTCAGCGTGACATGGGCGAACAGCGGATGCCCCTTCAGCGCCTCGATGACCGCGGTCACCCCGTCGTGCCGGCCCACCCGCAGGTTGTCCCGCTGCGCGACGTCGTGGGTGAGCACCACCCGGGAGCCCTGTCCGATCCGGGACAGCACGGTGAGCAAAACGTTGCGTTCCAACGACTGGGCCTCGTCCACGATCACGAAGGCGTCGTGCAGGCTACGACCCCGGATGTGGGTCAGCGGCAGCACTTCCAGCATGCCGCGGGCGAGCACCTCCTCCATCACGTTCTCGTGCACCACCGCGCCGAGGGTGTCGAAGACCGCCTGGGCCCACGGCGACATCTTCTCCGACTCGGACCCGGGCAGGTAACCGAGTTCCTGACCGCCGACGGCGTACAGCGGACGGAAGACGACGACCTTCTTGTGCCGGCGCCGTTCCATCACCGCTTCCAGCCCGGCGCACAGCGCCAGCGCCGACTTGCCGGTGCCGGCCCGACCGCCCAGCGAGACGATCCCGATCGACTCGTCGAGCAGCAGGTCCAACGCGATCCGCTGCTCGGCGGAGCGACCACGCAGCCCGAACGCCTCCCGGTCGCCGCGTACCAGCCGTACCGTCTTGTCGGCCAGCACCCGGCCGAGTGCGGCGCCCCCGGTGCCGTGCAGCACCAGACCGGTGTGACAGGGCAGTCCGGCGGCGCTGTCGAGGTCGACGGCCTCGCCCGCGTACAACTGCTTGACCTGCTCGTCGGTGGACTCCAGCTCGGCCATTCCGGTCCAGGTCGGGTCGCTGGCCTGGCCGTGCCGGTACTCGTCGGCGACCAGACCGACCGAGGCGGCCTTGACCCGCAGCGGCATGTCCTTGCTGACCAGCACCACGTCCCGGCCCTCCGCGCCCATGCTGAGCGCGACCGACAGGATCCGGGTGTCGTTGGACTCGTTGCGGAACCCCGGCGGCAGTACGTCGGTGTCGGCGTGGTTGAGCTCGACCCGCAATGTGCCGCCCGACTCGTTGGCTGGCACCGGCTGGTCCAACCGGCCGTGGCGGACCCGGAGTTCGTCCAGCATGCGCAGCGACCGCCGGGCGAACCAGCCAAGCTCCGGATGGTGCCGCTTGCCTTCCAGCTCGGAGATCACCACCAGCGGGATCACCACCTCGTGCTCGGCGAACCGGTGGAACGCCCCCGGGTCGGACAGCAGGACCGAGGTGTCCAGGACGTACGCGCGGATGGTGACTGGCGGCTCCGGTTGGACTTGGCCGGCGGACCGGTCGGCCGACTCGGACGCGGCGGCGTCCGGGGCTCGGCGGGTCCGGCTACGGCTGGACGGGACAGCGGCGGCGGTCGGGCTCTGATCGGCCCCGGGGGTGGTACGTCGACTCGTCACAGGCCTGCTCCGTCGGGCGTGCACCCGATCCGCCCGCGATCCGGCTCCACCGGGGCCCGAAGGCACGGGTCGGATGCGGAACCCGTGCGACTGCAGGTCCGGACCGTCCGGCTGGCCCGAGACGACCCCGGACCATGACTAGACGCTAGCCGCCGGATCCCGACCTCGGCTAGGCGTCTGAGCCGATCTTCGGCCCACACCGGAGGTGAGCGGGGCGAATGGCGACCCGTACCCAGGTCCGACACACCGGTCACGCGACGGACACATCCGAACCGAGCAGGCGGCCGGCCGGGATGCGCACCCCCTGCACGCATCCCGGCCGGGAGGAACTCCGGCGCGGTGACGCCGGGGTTCCCAGGCGGTGTCGCGTCCGCCTCAACACGACACCGCCCTCGGGAAAGCTCATCGCTGCGGCCGGATGGCCGCGGCCGCGGCTGCGGCCGGTCAGGGATGTCGGCCGGCCAGCAGTTCCGTCGAGTGCCGGCCACCGGTCCCACCGAGGTCAGGCCGACCAAGGTCAGGCACACCGGGGCCAGGCCCACCAAGGTCAGGCACACCGGGGCCAGGCCCGCCGACGAAGGCCGCGCCGGTGTAGGTGGTGCCCGGACGGACCGCCAGGTCGACTCCGGCGGCCACTGGACGGGTCTCCGGACGGGCTGGTTCCGGCAGCACCGACGCGATCGCGGCCCCGGTCTCCCGGCGCCGCCGGGTCCACGCCCCGCGGTCACCGTCGAAGTACCCCTGCCGGTAGCCGAACCGGTAGCCGATCCGGTAGCTGAGCTGGCCGTGCAGCCGGCCGGCGGCGTAACTGGCCGAGGCCAGCAGCAACACCAGGAAGACCGCGAAGAACGGGCTCATCCGGTCGCCCCGATCTCTGGGATCATGTCTCCTCCGACTCGAACGACGTCGGGCCGTCGGTGAGCAGCCGATCGATGTCGTCGGTCCTCACCTCTTCGACCAGTTCGACGCTGATCCGGCAACCGCCCAGCACCACCTCGGCCACCGAGGCCCGCCGGATCTCCCCTCCGGCGTCGTAGACCCGCACACTCAACTCCGGACAGCCGAGGTGTGCCCGCCACGCGTTCCACTCGGACCGGTCCCCCACGTTGAGCGACAGGTGACGACACCCCCGGGCCAGGTACAGCCGCCACGGCGCGGTCAAGCCGCTGGCGACGGCGTCCGCGACCAGGCCGAAGGCCTGGGCCCGGGTCGCGAGTTCGGTCACCGCATCGTCTCCGTCACGCGTAAGCGACAACTCCACTCAGCAAGCGTCTCAAGCACGTGACGTAGAGTAAAGCGTCACGCGCAAGTGACAGCATCGTCTTTTCGGGTGATTAGCACCACCCCACTTGGTCCTTAGACTGCACCCGTGGCACCCCTCGTGACAAGGGAAGATTTCCCGACAGAGATTCACAAAGCTCTGTCACAAACGCAGTACAGAAGGCTCCCTGCCCCCAGGAAAAGCGGCGATTCGCCGTACCGTCGGCCGGTGCCGGACAGCTCCGCCGCGCGGAAGATCGCCTTCGCCGCCTTCGTACGCAAGGCGCTCGCCGACGCGCGCGCGACCCGCGCCTGGACCGGCTCGGAGGTCTCCCGGCGCACCGGCGTGTCCCGCCAGACCATCAACCGGTGGGTACGCGGCGAGTGGTCCAGTGATCCGGAGGCCGAGCGGGTGGTCTCGTTCTGCGAGGGACTGGGGATCAGCCCGACGATCGCGTTCGGCGTACTCGGCTGGGACCGCGCCACCAGCGCCCGACCCGCACCCTCGGCGCCGCCGATGGACCCGGACGTGGAGGCACTGCTCCGCCGGCTGGTCGACCCAAACGTTTCAGATGCGGAGAAATTTCACATCAGGGAGACGATTCGCTATCTCGCCTACCGACCCCCACTGCCCGTCGAACCTCGCAAAGGACCCAAGCGGGCAGGGTAGTTCTCAGATGGCGAAAGAAAGCCGATCAAGCGGCCCGATTCTGCCCCGCTTGCACGCTGAGTCACGATAGCGTTCCTCTCCGTACTGCTTGGGCTCGTCATCCACGGGGGACGGGACAAGGCCGGACACAGCCCGGACACAGCCCTGCGGGACAGGAGGGAGGGTCGATACCCGATGACCCTCAAATGGTCGGCAGTCGTGATCGCGGCCGTCGCGATCACGCTTTACGGCACCACGAATATCGTGGTCGCCGTCCTGAGTAGCGGCGAGGTGCCAGCGGTGGTGAACCTGTTCGTCATCGCCTGCGCGTCCGTCGCCACGCTGGTGGCGGTCATCGCGCACCTCAACGACCGACAGCAGGGACGGCTGACCGCGCTCACCGAATTTCTCGTCGCCCGGCTCAATGAAGTCGACTCACACGTCGCAGACCGCAACTCCGGCTTCGTCGAGGGCTATTTACTCCGGCAGGGACAGCAACACGACGCGGCAGTCGTGCAATTTCCACCGCGGATGCACGGTCGGCGGCTGATGAGCGGCGGTGACGACTGACCCGCCGGGTGGTTCGCGGACCGTAGTCGCCAGCGCCGACGTCCCCGAACGTTCATCCGCCGGGAGGTCTGGCACCTGCGGCGGCAGCAGGTACGCTGACGCCCGTGCGGCCGTTCGAGGTAGGAAACCAGCGCTTGGCCCGTCCGCTGACCGCGGAGCAGGCATGGCGAGCAACCATCGATCGCGCCGACCGGTGCGTGCTGTTCTTCGACTTCGACGGCACCCTCGCTCCGGTCGGTGACGATCCCACGTCGGTGCAGCCCGCACCCAAGGTGCTGGCGGCGATCGAGTCACTCGCCGGGGTGGTGCAGCGGATAGCGATCGTGTCGGCCCGACCGGTCGACTTCCTCCGGGCCCAGTTCGCCACGATCAGCGAGGTCGACCTGTACGGGCTGTACGGGCTGGAGCACAGCCACGGATCCGGACCGACGGTCACCGAGCCGGCCGCACTGCCCTGGGTCCCGGCGATGCAAGAGCTGGCCGACCGGGCCCGCGCCGAGCTACCCGCCGGCGCACTGGTCGAGTACAAACGGCTGTCCGTCGCGCTGCACTACCGGACCGCGCCCGAGCTCGCCGGGACCGTCGAATCGTGGGGGCAGGCCCAGGCCGAACAGCTCGGCCTGCGGGTGCAGAGCGGGCGGATGGTCATCGAGATCAAGCCGCCGGTCGACCGGGACAAAGGCATGGTCATCGGCGACGCGGTCGGCACCGCCGGCTGCGCCTGGTACTTCGGTGACGACGTCTCCGACATCAAGGCGTTCGCCGCGCTCCGGGCACACGCCAGCGCCAACCCTGACTTCTTCGGCGTCTGCGTGGCGGTGGCCAACGCCGAAACCGGGCACGATGTGTCAGCGGCCGCCGACCTCACCATCGACTCGCCGGAAGCGCTCGGCGACTTCCTGACCTCCGCCGTGCACGCCCTGGACTGACGCCACCCGGTAGGGACGGCCCCGGGGGGCGGCCGTCAGGCGCCGTACCGGCGTTGCCGGTTCGCGTACGACCGCAACGCCCGCAGGAAGTCCACCCGACGGAAGTCGGGCCAGTTGACGTCGCAGAAGTAGAACTCCGAGTGCGCCGACTGCCACAGCAGGAAGCCGGAGAGCCGCTGCTCGCCGCTGGTCCGGATGACCAGGTCCGGGTCCGGCTGACCGCGGGTGTAGAGGTGCTCGGCGATGTGGTCGACGTCGAGCACCTCGGCCAGCTCCTCCAGGGTGCCGCCGGACTTGGCGTGCTCCTGCAGCAGCGAGCGGACCGCGTCGGCGATCTCCCGGCGACCACCGTAGCCCACCGCGATGTTCACCTGCGCGCCCTCGGACCGGGTCTGGGTACGCTCCTGCGCAGCCTTCAACGCGGTAGCGGTGGAACCCGGCAGCAGGTCCAGCGCACCAACGATGCGCAGCCGCCAGGGGTTGCCCTCCTCGGCCAGCTCGGTGACCAGATCCTCGATGATGCTCAGCAGCGGATCCAGCTCGCGGGCCGGCCGACGCAGGTTGTCGGTGGCCAGCAGGTACAGCGTGACGTGACCGATACCGGCCTGGTCACACCAGTTCAACAGATGTTTGATCTTTGCTGCGCCGACCCGGTGCCCGTCGTTGGGATCCACGAACCCCATCTCCCGGGCCCACCGGCGGTTACCGTCGCACATCACGCCCACGTGGCCGGGCACCGGCTTGCCCGCCAGTCTCGCCATGAGCCGTCGCTCATAGACCGAGTAGAGCAGCTCCCGCAGAGTCATCACAAGCAGACTAGCGACCGGTGCGCCGCCGCGCGGTATCGGCCGCCCGGCGGATCGTCAGTTGTGCGGCGAGCCGGCGCACCGTGACCGCGTCCAGCCGGCCGTCGCCGAGACCGAGTTCGACGATGGTGTCGAAGACGCGCCGGTCCCGCGCCGCCGCCGCGACGGCGGCGTCCACCGTCGTCGGCCGCCGGGCCAGCCAGGCGCCGACGGCGCTGTGCCGCAGGTGCCCGCCGAGGCGTCGGCGCAGCGCCTGCCGGTAGCGGCGGGCGGCGAGCGTCGGCGTACCGGCCGCCGCCGCACCGGCCAGCGCACCGGACAGCACCGCGTAGAAGATGCCCTCGCCGGTGAACGGGTTGATCAGCGACAGCGCGTCGCCAGCCAGCACCAGCCGACCCGCACCCACCGGCGGCCGCCGGGTGGACAGCGGTAGATGATGCGCCCGCAGATCGGTGACCTGCGTCAGGTCGGTGCCGGGCAGCAGCGCGCACAGCCGGTCCAGTAGTCGGGCCCGGGTCAACGGTCGGCCGCCCAGCACCTCCCCGTACCCGATGTTCGCCCGCCCGTCACCGATCGGGAAAGCCCAGGCGTACGCCGGCCAACCGGCCGCTGTGGTGACGATCCGCTGTTCGCCGGGTCTGGTGACGGCCCCGACCGACGCGTAGCCGCGAATCGCCAGGGCCAGATGTCCGTCCGGGTTGGCGCCGTGGCCCAACGCCCGGCGTACCACCGATCCCGCGCCGTCCGCGCCGACCACCGCCCGCGCCGCGATCTCGCCGTCGAGCAGCACCAGGTCGTCGCGGACCGTGACCCGCCGTACGGTGTGCCGCCGCAGCCGCGCGCCAACGGCGACCGCGGCGGCGACCAGCCGGGCGTCGAAGACGGCCCGGGGCACCGTGTACGCCGGACGGACCAGCTCGGCGGCGACCTGCCCGCCGTGCGGGGCGACCAGCCGGAGCCGGCCGACCGGGGTGAACCCGTCGGCCGGGTCGGGCACGTCCAGCCCGGCCAGCACGTCGAGGGCGTGCGGTGCAATGCCGTCGCCGCACGGCTTGTCGCGGGGAAAGTCGGCCCGGTCCAGCAGCAGGACCCGGGCACCGGCCCGGCGGGCGGCGATCGCGGCGGCGGCACCGGCCGGCCCGGCACCGACCACCGCGACGTCGACGACCGACGTACCGTCCACCTGGACCTCCCGTCAGGCCGGTTCAGTGCCGGCCGCTGTCCGGCCACGCTCGGCACCGACGGTCCCCCGGGCCGGGCTCAGCACTGCCCGCCTCCCGGCCGCACTCGACGCGACCGGCCCGCCACACACCGTAGAAGACCAGCGCCACCGCCACCACCAGCGGCGCGCCGTCGCGGACCAGCCGGGCCGGGTGTCGGGTCAGCGGCGCACCGACCGTCGGGGACCGGTACAGCAGCCACACCACGGCCAGGCAGAGCCCGGCGAGCAGGGCGAACCCGACCACCCCGGGCAGCGGCGGTACGCCGGAGCGGACCGCCACACCGACGTCGGCAGGCGGGGCACGGCCGGACGGACCGGTCCGGCGCGGCCCGCACCGGGATCGACTGCCGCCACCGGCGCAGGCTATCCAACGGTCAGTCGGCGTCCAACCGGGCCCGCAGCGCGTCCAGCTCCGCCCAGAGCACCCCGGGCAGTTTGTCGCCGAACCGCTCGAACCATTCGGTGATCTGCGGCAGCTCCGCGCGCCACTGCGCCGGGTCGACGGCGAGCGCGGCGGCCACGTCGGCCGGGTCGACGTCCAGGCCGGACAGGTCGAGCGCGTCGACGGTCGGTACGTTGCCGATCGGGGTCTCCACCGCCGTGCCGGTGCCGTCCAGCCGCTCGACGATCCATTTGAGCACCCGGGAGTTCTCCCCGAAGCCGGGCCAGAGGAACCGGCCGTCGTCGTCGCGGCGGAACCAGTTGACGTAGAAGATCCGGGGCAGCTTGGCGGCGTCGCCGTCAGTGCCCTTGCCCATCTCGATCCAGTGCCGGAAGTAGTCCCCGGCGTGGTAGCCGATGAACGGCAGCATCGCCATCGGATCCCGCCGGACCACCCCGACCTTGCCGGCCGCCGCAGCGGTCGTCTCCGAGGAGAGGGTGGCGCCCAGGTAGACGCCGTGCACCCAGTCGCGTGCCTCGGTGACCAGCGGCACCGTGGTACGGCGTCGGCCGCCGAACAGGATCGCGTCGATCGGTACGCCGCGCGGGTCGTGGTACTCGTCGGCCAGGATCGGGCACTGGGTGATCGGGGTGCAGAACCGGCTGTTCGGGTGGGCGGCGTCGGTGCCCCGGTCGGGGTTCCAGTCCTCGCCCCGCCAGTCGGTCAGGTGCGCCGGTGGCTCGCCCATCCCCTCCCACCACACGTCGCGGTCGTCGGTCAGCGCGACGTTGGTGAAGATGGAGTTGCCCCGGTCTAGGGTCCGCATCGCGTTGGCGTTGGTCCGCCAGTCGGTGCCGGGAGCGACGCCGAAGAGCCCGTACTCGGGGTTGACCGCGTACAGCCGGCCGTCGTCGCCGAACCGCATCCAGGCGATGTCGTCGCCGATGGTCTCGACCTTCCAACCGGGGATGGTCGGCTCCAGCATGGCCAAATTGGTCTTGCCGCAGGCGGACGGGAACGCGCCGGCGACGTAGCGGACCCGCCCGTCCGGCGCGGTCAGCTTGAGGATCAGCATGTGCTCGGCCAGCCAGCCCTCGTCGCGGGCCATCACGCTGGCGATCCGCAGCGCGTAGCACTTCTTGCCGAGCAGCGAGTTGCCGCCGTAGCCGGATCCGTACGACCAGATTTCCCGGGTCTGCGGGAAGTGCGAGATGTACTTGGTCTCGTTGGCCGGCCACGGCACGTCTGCCTGCCCCGGCTCCAGCGGTGCGCCGACCGAGTGCAGGGCCGGCACGAACGCGGCGTCGTCGCCCATCGCGGCGAGCACCTCGGCGCCCATCCGGGTCATGATCCGCATCGAGGCGACGACGTACGCGCTGTCGGTGATCTCCACCCCGAACATCGGCTCCGGGGCGTCCAACGGGCCCATGCAGAACGGGACCACGTACATGGTCCGGCCACGCATGCACCCCCGGTACAGCTCGGTCATCACCCGCTTCATCTCGGCGGGATCCACCCAGTTGTTGGTCGGGCCGGCGTCGGCTTCCTCCGGGGAGCAGATGAAGGTACGTTCCTCGACCCGGGCCACGTCGGTCGGGTCGGTGCGGGCCCAGAACGAGTTGGGACGGCGTTCGGCGTCCAGCCGGACCAGGGTGCCGGAGTCGACGAGTTCGTCGGTGAGCCGGTGCCATTCGGCGAGCGAACCGTCGGCCCAGACGACCCGGTCCGGTGTGGTGAGGTTGGCGATCTGCCGGACCCAGTCGAGCAGGCGGGCGTGGCTGGTCGGGGCGGGGCCGGGGACGTTCGACGGTACGGACGCGGTGGCCGTTGCAGTCATGGCGATCTCCTCGTGGTCGGCGCTGACCTCGTTCCTGGAGTGCACGGCACCGGCGGATGGTCGGGCCCACCCGCCGGGATACAGGTCCGGGAGTTGGACTCAGGGTAAACCGATTGATCGTTCAGGGCAGCCGAGGAGCTTGTGAAGAAGTGCACAAGTTGTCGCCCCATGCAATCTGACGAGCTGTTTCTCGCTCTCACGCGCAGTTGTACGCAAGATCTTCCGGCACTCGACCAACCCCAACCTCAGTTACTAATCGTGTTCGCGTCTCGAGTGGCGAACACGTGGCGCGGCCGGAAACTCGGGCGGTGCCGACACCTCGGCGGGCGGGAACCCGCTACGCTCGACCACGTGCCCGTCCACGCCGCCGGCGAGCCGACCGCGCCCGCCTCCAGTCCGGGGTTGATTCGCCGGCTCCGGGACCGGTTCGGTCTGCTGGTCCGCGAGATCGGCAAGTTCGGAGTGGTCGGCGGGATCGCCTTCATCGTCGACATCACCCTGTTCAACATCGCTTCAGGCGTGCTCGGGATGGGCCCGCTCAGCGCGAAGACGCTGTCGACGGTGATCGCTGCCTCGGTGGCCTTCGTGGGCAACCGCTTCTGGACCTGGCGGCACTCGGTCAGGTCCGGGCTGGCCCGCGAGTACGGCCTCTACTTCTTCTTCAACGCCGTGGGACTGGGCATCGGCCTGGCCTGCCTGGGGATCAGTCACTACGGGCTGGGCAGCATCTGGCCGGGGGTGTTCCGGACACTGCTCGCCGACAACATCGCGGCCAACATCGTCGGCGTGGCGGTCGGCACCCTGTTCCGGTTCTGGGCCTACCGCAGGTTCGTGTTCACCGTCGCGGCACCCGCCGTGGTGGCGGCCGCCGCCAGCGACCGTGACTAGCCCCACCCGGTGCCGCCTACCCGCCAGTCAACCCGAACGGCCCGTCGACCTGCCGTATGGTGATCTGATGCGAATATTTCGCCTTCTGCCCGAGCGCTGGCAGAGGTTCATCCGCGAGGCGCTGAAGTTCGGCACCGTCGGTGGCATCAACACCGCGGTCAACTTCGCGGTGTTCAACGCTCTGGCACTGACCGTGCTCGCCGACGGTCAGCTGAAGGCGACTGTCGTCGCCGCGCTGGTGGCAACCACCAGCTCGTACTTCATGAACCGCCACTGGACCTACCGGGACCGGCCGAAGTCGGCCATCCGGCGGGAGTACGTGCTCTTCTTCCTGTTCAACCTCACCGGCCTGGCGATCGAGGTCGGGGTGCTGGGGCTGGCCAAGTACGGCTTCGGCATCAGCGGGCTGCTGGCCCTGAACATCGTCAAGATCATCGGACTGGTGCTCGGCACCATCTTCCGCTTCTGGGCGTACCGCACGTTCGTCTTCCGCCCGGCACCCGCCGCCCACCCGACCACCGAGACCGGCCCGACCACCGAGACCGGCCCGACCACCGAGACCGTGGCCGAAACCGAACCGGCGGCGGGCGACCGGGTCCCGCAGCAGATTCAACGGAACGGACAACCGCCGGCCGGCCAGTCGATGCAGGCCCCGGACAGCCCGGCACCCCTGGCCGACCCGCTCGACGCCGAACTCGCCGCCGAGATCGACGCGAAGATCACCGCCGAACTGGACGCGAAGATCGCCGCGGCGACCCGCCCGGCCAGGCGTTGACCGACGACCGTGCGCTCCGGCACCGGTGCTGACGCCGACCTGTTCTTCGAGGACCTCGCCCCGGGCGGTTCCTTCGACCTCGGCATCACCACCGTGGACGGCGTCGAAATGGTCAGCTTCGCCGAACGCTTCGACCCGCAGTGGTACCATGTCGAGCCGGACCTCGCCCAGGCCAGCCCGTACGGCACCGTGATCGCCAGCGGATTCTTCACCGTCAGCCTGTTCATGCGGGCGTACGTGGACGCGGTGCTGTCCCGGGCCGCCGCCGACACCTCCCCCGGCCTGGAGGAGCTGCGCTGGCTGGCTCCGGTGTACGCCGGTGACCGGCTCGCCGGGAGGCTGGACGTGCTCACCAGGAAGCTGTCCGACGCCCGGCCCGGCCTGGGCACGGTCACCCTGCTGGGGTCGTTGACCCGGCTCGACACCTACGACCGGCCGGAGCGCGAGGTGCTGCGAACCCGGTTCCGTGGCTGGTTCGCGCTACGCGGCGCCGGGCCGACGACCTGACCCGGCTGGCCAGCGGGCCAGGCCGGCTCGGTAGTGCTGGCCAGCCGTCGCCCGGTCAGCGGCCGGGCGAGGCGTTGTCCGGTCGCGTCGGGGCTGCCTGGTCCGGCCCGGTGCGTGCCTCGTCGAGAATTTCCCGCAGCTCGCCGTCGCCCAGGCTGTGCAGATCGTGGTGCGCCTCGACCAGCTCGTAGAGCTGCGTCTGCACCTGACTGACCCCCGGCAGGTCGGGCAGCACGGTCTGCCCGCGTTCACCGGCCGACTCGATGGTCAACGTCCCGCAGCCGAGCAGCCGCTCGCTGAACCGCTGCGTCATGGAGTGGTCGTTGACCCGGTTCAACGGGATGTCCCGGCGCTCCCGGGAGAACACCCCGTGCTGCAGCACCACCCGCTCGTTGGTGAACACGTAGTGCGTACTGCGCCAGACCGCGAACGGCCGGACGGCGAACCAGAGCACCGCGACCAGCGCAAGCGCGAGAATCACGTACCACACGACGGTGGCTGCGGTGCTCTCCGGCAGCAGCAGGAACCCGGCCACCACGGCGGCGACCGCCAGCACCGTCACCGCCACCGGCCGGACCAGCGCCTTCCAGTGCGGGTGCAGGTGCAACACGACATGCTCGTCCGCGGTGAGCATGTCTTCGGGAAATGCCACGGCAACCTCCTAGCCCGGGCCGGGCAGGGGACCCGGCCGGCGGTCCGTACACCGGCCGCCGGGGTGACCGTAGCGGTTGACCGCCACCCGTACGGTCAACCGGGCGTACCGTTTCCCGGCGCGTCGCCGGACCGCACATGCGTCACGTCCCCGGCTGCGACCGGCAGATCGCCGCCGGCCGTACGGACCACCAGGCGACCGCCCTCGTCGACCGTGTCGACCAGCCCGGTGTGCGCCGCTCCGGACGGCAACGAGACCCGCACCTGCCGGCCCACCGTCACGCAGTGCCGCAGGTACGCCGCCCGCAGACCGGACTCGACCGGATCGCCGCCGGCGGCCCGCCACCGCCCGTACCAGCCGGCCACCCCGCGCAGCACCGCCCGCAGCAACGGGTCCCGGTCCGTCGCCGCCGCTCCGGCCAGCTGCAACGAAGTGGCCCGCAGACCGCTGCCGGGCGGCGGTAGCTCGTCAGCGCGCAACGTCACGTTGAGCCCGATGCCCAGCACCACGGCCGGGCCGGCCGCCCCGTCCGGGGCCGCCTCGGCAAGGATCCCGGCGCACTTCGCCTCGTCGATCAACAGATCGTTGGGCCACTTCAGCGTGGCTGGCAACTCGGCCAGCCGGGTGATCGCCTCCGCCAGCGCGACGCCGGCCAGCAGCGGCAACCAGCCGTACCGGGACCCCGGCACCGCCGGCCACGACCGGGCCGGCCGAGCAGCCGCCGGCTGCAGCAGCACGCTGACGGCGAGGCCGGCCCGCGGCGGCGAGGTCCAGCCGCGGCCGAGCCGCCCGCGCCCGGCGTACTGCTGCTCCGCCGTGATCACCAGCCCCTCGGCGGCACCGGCTCGCGCGGCGGCGAGCACGTCCGCGTTGGTGGAGCCGGTCTGCGCCCGGACCTGCACGTCGGTCCACAGGCCGTCGGGGACGACCAGCGCGCGACGCAGCCCACGCTCGTCCAACGGCGGACGGTCCAGATCGGTGTACGGTGAGCCGGCCATCCGCCCACCCTACGGCGGCACCTGGCAGCGCACCGCGTCTGCCACAGAACCAGGCATGCTCCGGGAAGGAGCATCGCGCCGCTGATACAAGGAGTCCAGCCGCCGCCTGGGGTCGTGGCGGAGACCAACGGGATCTCCCTAATTTGTGACGGTCGATTCTTGCGTCACCGATCATTGATCGTTACCTTTTCAGCACGGGGCGTGGCTCTGAAACGTTTTAGGTCTCGATGGTCACCAGAGTCACTTGGCACCTGCTCGGCTGTCATGCCCCTTCGTCGACCGGATGGATCGGATGGAGAGGCGCAATGAGGAAACTGCTCGCCATGCTGGCGGTCGCCGCCACAGCCGGGGCCGCTCTGCTGGTTCCGGCAACTGCGTAGGCCGATGCCGGATCGGCGCTGGCCCTGTGCACCTCTGGCCGGTTCTGCAACTGGACCGGCACAAACTTCTCCGGCACGCTGTTCCAGGGCATCCCGCTGCCGGGCACGTCCGTCTGGTGCATCAACATGCCGGTCGGAACGCGCTCGATGAGCAACGGCACCAGCCTGACCCTGAGCGCCAACCAGAACCGCTGCGAGAACTCCGGCGGGTCGGCATCGGTGGTCGGCCCGGGGCAGGACAGGGCATCCTTCTCCTTCGTGGTCAACTCGGTGTCGTACTGCAGCGTCTGCCGCCAGCCGCGGGGAAGCATGCCGGGCGAGTAGACCATCCAGACCGAGGATCATGGTCGCCTGCCGGCGTGGATCGCCGGCAGGCGATCCACAGCAGACAAGCGGCAGAAGATGGTCGTCCCGTGCTCGACAGGTCCCCGTCGCGGGTACGACAGCGGGCCACTGCTTGCGATCCGATGGACGCAGCTTGAAGGCACCCGTACCCTATGGGGCATGGAGAGCCGCCCGCTTGACCTACTGCTGTCGATGGCAGGAGTGGCTGGGTGAGCACCTCGGCGATCGCCGGAACCAGCTCGGCTCCACGCCGCGGGCGCCTCCGTCGGTGGCTTTCGCTTCCTGACCGTCGTCCCGTCACGGTAGCGGCAGCGGTCGTGGTCACGGCGGTGCTCGGGGCGTTCGGCGCGGCGACCGGATCCATGCTCGGGGCAGCCACCCTGACCGATCTTCCCAGCGACACCGCGATGGTCGACCTGACCAGACGTGCCAGCGGCGTCGAGGCTCCTTCTGTCGTGCTGCGGCAGACCTCGGCACGAACAGCGGACCGGGTATTCACTGCGGGGACTTTGGACGGCAGGTGGGACGCGTCGCAGGCCCGGCAGCGCTACGCCGCCGCCGGCTGGTCGGTCTCAGAGATCGAGGTCGTACACGACCAGGCAGGCGTGGCGGACCCCGCTGCCTGGACCAGCGACTACATCCCCTCCCGTTACGACCGGTTCACCGCCGAGCATCACGGACTGGTCGTCGCGATCGCCGGCATGTCCGTCGGCGGCAAGACCACGGTCGGGGTGGACGCCTGGGCCGCAGGCTCACCAGTGCTGCGCATCCTGCTGGTCGCAGGCGTGGCGCTCGGGCTGTCCGCCGGATGGCTGCTCGCGGCGGTGGTAGCGCGGCGGATCCACTCGACACACCCCGCGCACCGGATCACCGTGGCTGCGCTGTCCGCCACCACCGTCCTCGTCCTCGCGGCACCCGTCGTCGCCCTGTATGTCAGCCTCGCGCACGCGATACGTCCGCACGCTCATATCGGCGGCCCGCTCCCCAGTGTGCACCACGCGCTGTCGCCCGTCCCGTACTGGACAGCGGCACCGCCGTGGCTTCTTCCCGCCTCCAGCGCCGTCGGCGGGCTGCTCGTCATCGTCACCGTCGTGTTCGCCGCCCGGCCGCAGCCGGCCCGACTCGCCGCAGTCGGCATCCCGACTGGCGGCGTTCGCATCGACGACGACTTCGAGGTGGCGGCGAACATGGTCAAGGACTCGATCGCCGAAGCCCGAACCGATCGCCGCGCCGCCCAGCGGTTGTTGTTCCTGTCCGCCTATCCAGACTGGACACCTGATACGCTCGACCGGATGCGCGGTCGTCTCATCGACTCGGGCGTGCCCGCCGCCTTCCTCACCACCCCCCAGCCATCCGGGCCGCCGCAACCCTGACCCAGGCCCTCTCGCTGAAACGCGGGTCCGGAATCGTGGCTGCTCCGCCGCCTCCCTCCGCAGCGGAGCAGTCTTTCAGGTTGGGCCGGTGTCGCTCCGTCGCGCTACCAGTGGTCGCGCCACTGCGGCACCGGTGCCACGCCGCGGAACGGATGCCCGGTGACGGTCGTACCGACCACCGGCACCGCTACCGGCGGGTCCGACGCGAGGACGGCCGGATCCGACACGGGAACGGCCGGGTCCGAAGGAGGGACGGCCCGGTCCGACGCTCGTACGGGTTGTGCGTACGCGTCCGTAGGCCGGTCGAACCAGTCAAAATCCTCGTCAGCAGCAGCAGCCGGCGGCGCGGCAACCGGCGGCACAGCAGCAACCGGCGGCACAACGACGGGCGGCACGGCGGCCACCGACGGCTCTGGCAGCATGACGGCGGGTCGACCGCCCCGACGTTGACGCGGCACGGTCACGCCGACCGTGTGACGTCCACTGGGCGTCGCCCGGCGACGGAACAGCCCGGTGCGGGTGGCCCGACGTCGCCCCCGCCCGCGCCGGCGCCGATGCGGCGCGGCGTCCAGACTTCCGGCCCTGCGGCTGCCGACGGTGGCCGCCCGCGCCGGCCAGAGCGTCCGCCGCATCACCAGCAGCACCGTCAGACCGGACGCGATCAGCGCGACTCCCAACACTGTCACGTGGTGGTAACGAATCGGGCAACAGGCAGGAAACGTCGTCCCGGGGTCGATCGACCCAGGCTGGGGCCGGCCCGACGGCGGCGTGCTGAGGGAAACCGCACACCGTCGGCCCCTGACCGGCGGTCGCGACGTCGATAGCATCCGCGGTGTGGGCGTGACGAGTGAGCAGTCCGGGACCGAGACCGACCTCCACAGCACCGCCGGCAAGCTGGCGGACCTGGAACGCCGGGTCGACGAGGCGGTGCATGCCGGCTCGGCCCGCGCGGTCGAGAAACAGCATGCCCGGGGTAAGAAGACCGCCCGGGAACGGATCGCGATGCTGCTCGACGAGGGTTCCTTCGTCGAGCTGGACGAGCTGGCCCGGCACCGGTCGACCAACTTCGGGTTGGAGCGCACCCGCCCGTACGGCGACGGGGTGGTGACCGGCTACGGCACCGTCGACGGCCGGCAGGTGTGCGTCTTCGCGCAGGACTTCACCGTCTTCGGCGGCTCGCTCGGCGAGGTCTTCGGCGAAAAGATCGTCAAGGTGATGGACCTGGCGATGAAGATCGGCTGCCCGGTGATCGGGATCAACGACTCCGGCGGCGCGCGCATTCAGGAGGGCGTGGTCAGCCTCGGGCTGTACGGGGACATCTTCTTCCGCAACGTCCGCGCCTCCGGCGTCATCCCGCAGATCTCTCTGGTGATGGGGCCGTGCGCGGGCGGCGCGGTGTACTCCCCGGCGGTCACTGACTTCACCGTGATGGTCGACCAGACGTCGCACATGTTCATCACGGGCCCGGACGTGATCAAGACGGTCACCGGCGAGGACGTCGGCATGGAGGAGCTCGGTGGCGCCCGCACCCACAACGCCACCAGCGGAAACGCCCACTACCTGGCGACCGACGAAGAGGACGCCGTCGACTACGTCAAGGCGCTGCTGGCGTACCTGCCGAGCAACAACCTGGACGAACCGCCGAAGCTGCCGGCCGACGTGGCACCGGCCGTCACCGAGACCGACCGTGAGCTGGACACCATCGTCCCCGACTCGGCCAACCACCCGTACGACATGCACCGGGTGGTCGAACACGTCCTGGACGACGGCGAGTTCCTGGAGGTCCAGCCGCTGTACGCGCAGAACATCGTGGTCGGCTTCGGCCGCATCGAGGGCCAACCGGTCGGGGTGGTCGCCAACCAGCCGATGCACTTCGCCGGCTGCCTGGACATCAAGGCCTCGGAGAAGGCCGCCCGGTTCGTCCGCACCTGCGACGCGTTCAACATCCCGGTGCTCACCTTCGTCGACGTGCCCGGTTTCCTGCCCGGCACGGACCAGGAGTGGGACGGCATCATCCGGCGCGGCGCGAAGCTGATCTACGCGTACGCCGAGGCGACCGTCCCCAAGGTCACCGTCATCACCCGCAAGGCGTACGGCGGCGCGTACGACGTGATGGGGTCGAAGCATCTCGGCGCGGACCTGAACTTCGCCTGGCCGACCGCGCAGATCGCGGTGATGGGCGCGCAGGGCGCGGTGAACATCCTCTACCGCGCCGAGTTGGCCGCTGCCGACGACCCGGCGGCGGTGCGGGCGCAGCGGATCGCCGAGTACGAGGAGCGGCTGGCGAACCCGTACGTGGCCGCCGAGCGCGGGTACGTCGACTCGGTCATCGCGCCGTCGCAGACCCGGGTGCAGGTGGCGCGCGGGCTGCGGATGCTGCGTGGCAAGCGGGAGACCCTGCCGCCGAAGAAGCACGGCAACATTCCGCTCTGACCGGTAGCCGTCCCAGCGGTACCGGTCACCCGCCCGGTGGCGTCGGCAGGTCCAGGTCGGCCAGCCACGGGCTGGCGAGCAGCAGTGCTCCGATGAACAGCGCCGCGAGGTTGATCAGGCCGAAGAATCCCACCCAGACCAGGCCGGGCACCCGGGTCAGCCAGGCGAGCTGGTCGGCGTCCGATTCCGGCGAGCGGCCCTGGGCACGCAGCCGCTGCAGCTCACCGACCGGCCGCACCCCGCCGATCAGCAGGAACCACACCCCGGTGTACGCGAACGCGGCTTGCACGTCCGGGCCGGCGAACCACGAGACGGCGAAGACCACACCGCCGGTGACCAGGATGGACACGATCCCGAAGAGGTTGCGGATCATCACCAACATGGCGAGCAGCAGCGCCACGGCGATCCAGAGCAGCAGGGTGATCCGGTTGCCGCCGAGCAGCAGGGCACCGGCCAGCCCGACCAACGACGGCGCGACGTAGCCCGCCAGCAGGGTGAGGATCATGCCCAGCCCGGTCGGCCGGCCAGCGGACAGGGTCAGCCCGGAGGTGTCCGAGTGCAGCCGGATCCCCTTGAGCTTGCGGCCGGTGAGCAGGGCGATCAACGCGTGCCCGCCTTCGTGGGCGATGGTGATCGCGTTGCGGCCGATCCGCCAGGGCAGCCGGGTGAGCACCGCGGCCAGCGCGACGGCGGCGGTGATGAGCACGAGCAGTGGCGGCGGGTCGGTCTGGGCCGCGAAGAGGCGGTCCCAGATTTCTGTCAGCCCGGTGATCGACACAGCCAGCGAGCCTACTCACCGCTCGTTGCGCCCACCAGACCACCGTCCGCCGGCAGGCAGGACCCTAGCTTCGGCGCTGGCTCGCTCACTGACGGTCACGCGGTACGCGGCCACAGCGGCGATCGTCACGGCTGTGCCGCCGGACAGCACCAGCAGTACGGGTATCAGACCGACGCTGGCGACCAGCAGGGCCACGTCGGCCAGGGCCACCAGCATCCACAGTGCAACGCTCGGCTTGGCGATCCGTCGACGGTTGACCATGTCGCACCCCTCCTTCCGTCGCGCTCCGGTTGTACCCGGAAGATCGGAAGTTCATGCGGGTGAGTCGTGGCTCAGCTTCCGGCGGGCTGGAACCTGCTCGCCATCAGCTCGAAGTAGACCAGGTCCTGCTGCCAGCGTTCGGCCGTGGTCGACCAGTAGATGGAGTACGCCTTGTCCGGTGCGGTGACGAACCCCCGGTTGCGCACCTGCAGTCGGTTGCCCTGGTTGCTGGTGTAGCGGAACTCCCAGTCGGCGGCGTCGAGGAAATAGTCGACGGCCTCGATCCGTACCCGCTCGTAGTTGTTGTAGGTGCCCCGCCGCGCCTGCTCCTGGTTCTGCCAGTCGGCAACCGGATCCGGCTTCGGGTTGTCGGTCTGGTCGATGATGATCAGCCGGCCGAGCTGACCGTTCTCCCGAAACTCCACCCGGGTTCGTTCGCGGCTGACCGACCAGCCTTCCGGCACCGGCACCGAGAACCCGGTCTGGTCCTCGTGCAACCGCCAGCCGTCGGGCAACGGCGACTGTGGGTCCGACGGCTGGGGCGACTCATCGCTCTGCGGCGGCACCGCCGGCACCTCGGGCGACGTGTCGGCCGCCGGCGAGCTCGGCTCGACACTCGGTTCGGCACTCGGCGCGCCGGAGGTAGGGGCCGGGGCCGACGGCGTGGCCGAGGCGGCTGGACCGGCGGCAAGCCGTCCGTCGGGCTCGTCCTCGTCGCCGGCGGCCAGCAGCACGACGGTCACCAGCAACGCCAGTACGACGACACCGGCCGCACCGCTGATCAGCCAGGTACGCGGCAGCTCGGTCACGGACCGGACAGCCCGCGCGGCGCGGTCGAACAGCAGGGCCGGCGCGGACCAGTTTCGCGGGTCCGACGCGCTGGCGGCCGGCACCGGCTCGGGTTGTTCCTGGACCGGTGGCCGCTCGGCGGGCTCGGCGACCGTCGGCTGCTTCGTCACCGCCGGCTGCTCTGCTGCCTTGGCCGGCTCGGCGGCCGGCGACCGCCCGGCCGTCTTACCGTCCGGCGCAGTCTCCTTGCGGCCCGGCACCACCTGGGTGCGTTCTGCCTGGGGCAGCACGGTGGCTTCCGACGGCGGCTCACCGGATTTGGTCGGCAACACACTCGTCTCGGCTGCGCCCGCAGCTGCGGGCGTCGCGCCGGCGGGTTGGCCGGTCGGCGGCACCGCCCTGGTCGGGTCCGCCGAGTTGGTCGGGCGGGTGACCGGCGAGCCGTACTTGGCCGGGCCGGGTACCACCGGCAACGCGGTCGGCAACGGGGCAACCGGCGGCGACACCGGCGGCGACGGGACCGGGGTGCGTGGCGCCCCGCCGCGCGGACCGGGCACGATCCCCGACCGGGACTCGCCGGGGCGGACCTCCCGGCTGCCGTACGGGCTGGGTCGGCGTACCCCGTCGAGCAGTGAGCGACCGCGACGCGGACCGCGACCTGCGGCGCGGGTCAGCAGCCGCTCCGCCTCGTCGGCCTTCATCCGGGTGTACGGGTCCTTGCGCAGCAGCCCGGCCAGCACCGGCTTGAGTGGACCGGCCCGGCGGGCGGGCGGCGGCGGCTCGGTGGCCAGCGCGGACAGCGTCGCGATGGCGGTCTGCCGGGCGTACGGCGACTGCCCCTCGACGGCCGCGTACAGCGTCGCACCGAGCGACCACAGGTCGCCTTCCGGCCCGGCGCTGCCGGTACGGGCCCGCTCCGGGGCGATGTACGCCGGTGAGCCCAGCACCAGCCCGGTACGGGTGACGTTGGGGTCGCCCGGCACGGTGGCCAGGCCGAAGTCGGTGAGCACCACCCGGCCGTCGTGGCCGAGCAGTACGTTGCCGGGCTTGACATCCCGGTGCATCACCCCGGACAGGTGGGCGGACCGGAGCGCGCCGAGCACGCCGAGACCGATCTCCGCAGCCCGGGTCGCCGGGACCGGGCCGTTCTGGGCGAGCACGTCCTGCAGCGACCGGGACGGCACGTACTCCATCACGATCCACGGGTCGCCGTCGGTGCGCAGCACGTCGAAGACGCGTACCACGTTGATGTGGTTGAGTCGGGCAATCGCCCGCGCCTCGCGCAGCGAGCGCTCCCGCATCTCGCGGCGTTCCTGGTCGGTGAGGCCCGGTGGCGGCACCAGCTCCTTGATCGCCACATCCCGGTGCAGCACCTCGTCGCGGGCCTTCCAGACCCGGCCCATGCCGCCCTGACCGAGCGGCTCGACCAGCCGGTAACGGTCTGCAACTAGTTGCGGGGGCACAGCGGACATCCAAATGACCGTACCCGGAAGGTTTGGGTGCCACACGATCGGCACGCGGCCGGTGTGAGCCGCGCGTCATATGGTACCGGGATGGCAACCTGACGCCGACGGTAGCGCGCCAGTAATGATCACCACTCGCCGGCCGAGCGTACGTGCCGGCCTGGCCGGCACGTACGCTCGGCCGATGAGTGAGGCGGAGCCGGCCTGGCGGGTCGTCCGGGGCACCCCGACCCCCGAGGAGTTGGCGGCGCTGGTGGGCGTGATCGTCTCCCGTACCCGTCCGGTTTCCGACAGTGGCGCCGATCGGCCGGCGCCGTCGCAGTGGGCCCGCAGCGCCCGACCCAAGCCGGGTTTCCCCGGCCGGCTCGGTCCGGACGCCTGGCGGGCCAGCGCCCTGCCCCACTGATCATCGGTACCGGGTGCTGCGGCCGGTAGCCTGACCACCCGTGGCTACCTCCCTGCGTCCGCGTCTGGTGCTCGCCTCGGCGAGCCCGGCCCGGCACAAACTGCTGCAGGCCGCCGGAATCACCCCGCAGGTGCTGGTGAGCGGCGTCGACGAGGAGTCGGTGACGCTGGACCGGGCCGACGAGTTGTGTCTGGAGCTGGCCCGGCGCAAAATGGCCGCCGTCGCCGATCGGCTCCGGCCGGACCTCGCCGACGACGGCACCGACCTGCTGGTCCTCGGCTGCGACTCGGTGCTCGACTTCGACGGGGAGATCCTCGGCAAGCCGGCCGACGCCGCCGACGCGACCGCGCGGTGGCGGCGGATGCGCGGGCGGTCCGGGGTGTTGTACACCGGCCACGCGCTGACCAGCCTGGCCACCGGCGGGTGGGCCGGCGCCGCCGCCGCGACCGTGGTGCACTTCGCCGAGGTCACCGACGACGAGGTCGCCGCTTACGTGGCTACCGGCGAGCCGCTGCAGGTGGCCGGATCGTTCACCATCGACGGGTTGGGCGGGCCGTTCCTGGAGCGGATCGAAGGGGACCACGGCACGGTGGTGGGGGTGTCACTGCCGGTGCTGCGCCGGCTGGTCACCGAGGTCGGCTATCGGATCACGGATCTGTGGGGCGAGCCCGACACCGGCCGGTAGTCGGACTACCGTCTGCCCATGACCACCAAGACCTTGCCGATGACCGACGCCCTGCAGGCGTACGTCATCGCCCACGGCACCCCGCCGGACGAGATCGTCAGTGACCTCATCGCCGAGACCGCCAGCGCGCTGCCGGAGAACGCGCAGATGCAGGTCGCGCCGGAGCAGGCGGCGCTGATGACCCTGCTGACCCGGCTGGTGAACGCTCGCCGGGCGGTGGAGGTCGGCACCTTCACCGGGCTGTCCGCGCTGGCCATCGCCCGTGGTCTACCGGCGGACGGGCAGTTGATCTGCCTGGACGTATCGGAGGAGTTCACCGCTGTGGCCCGGCGCTACTGGCAGCGGGCCGGGGTCGACGGCCGGATCGACCTGCGGATCGGTCCGGCGGCCGACTCGCTGCGGGCGTTGCCGGGCGAGCCCCACCTCGACCTGGCATTCATCGACGCCGACAAGATCAGCTACCCGGTCTACTGGGGTGAGCTGGTGCCCCGGATGCGGCCCGGCGGGCTGATCGTGATCGACAACGTGCTGCGGCACGGTCGGGTGCTGGCCCCGCAGAGCGAAGAGGACGAGGCGATGGTCGCCTTCAACAAGCAGGTCACCGCCGACGACCGGGTGGACGTGGTGATGCTGGCGATCGCCGACGGGCTGACCCTGGCCCGGCGCAGGTGACAGCGGGCCGGCCGGTCCGACGATAGCCTGGAGCGGCTGCCCTCTGTGCCGTTGCCGTGTGCAGAGGGCAGCCCCGTGCCCGGCTACCGAAGATCGGGGACTACCGGACGCTGCGGGCGAAGGCGCGGGCCGCCCAGGTGACCGCGAGGCTGGCCAACGCCGAGGTGATCAGCAGACCCTGCCAGACCGCGTCGTCGCCGAGATTGCCGGCGAACAGCGCCCGGGTGCCGTCGACCGCCCAGGAGAACGGGTTCCACTGCGCCACCCGCTGCAGCCACAGCGGCGCGAAGGCCAGCGGCAGCAGGATGCCGGAGAGCAGCAGCACCGGCTGGGCCACCGTGTTCATCAGCGGGGCGAGCGCGTCCTCGCTGCGGACCAGCAACGCCACGCCGTACGACACCGCCGAGGTCATCAGCGCGATCAGGGCGAGCAGCAGGTACGCCAGCAGCAGGTTACCCAGCTGCACGGTGAGCCCGAACGGGATCGCCAGCACCGTGATGATCACCGCCTGCATCAGCAGCGAGATCACGTCCCGCAGGCTGCGGCCGAGCAGCAGGGCGAGCCGGCTGACCGGGGTGACCCGGGACCGCTCGATCACCCCGGCGCGCAGCTCGGCGATCAGGCCGAAGCCCTGGAACAGACCGCCGAAGATGGCCAGCAGCACCAGCAGGCCGGGTACGAAGATTCGGTAGATCTCCGCGTCGCTACTCGCCCCCATCGGGGCCAGCGCCGGCTTGAGCAGCGGGGCGAACAGCACCAGATACATGATCGGCTGAAACACCCCGACGAAGATCCAGACGGGGTTGCGGATCAGCAGCAACGCCTGCCGCTGGAAGATCAGCCAGGTGTCGCGGGCGAATTTCATCGTACGGTCTCCGTCATCGAGGCGGCCGGCTCAGGACTCGCGCAGCGAGCGGCCGGTCTTGGTGAGGAACACGTCGTCCAGGCTGGGCCGGTGCAGCTCGATCGAGCCCAGCTCCAGGCCGGCGCCGTCCAGGGTGCGCAGGATCTGCGGGATGGCGGTGGCGCCGTCGTCGACGAAGAGCCGTACGCCGCCGTCGTCGGGGGTCTCCAGCTTGCTGACGTACGGCTGGCTGTCGAGCAGTTGCGCGGCGGCGGCCGACTCGTCCGGGCGCATCCCGACGGTCACCACTTCGCCGGCGACCTCGCGCTTGAGCGCGGCCGGGGTGCCCTCGGTGACGATCTCGCCGTGGTCCATGATCGCTATCCGGTCGCAGAGCGCGTCCGCCTCGTCGAGGTAGTGGGTGGTGATGAAGACGGTCATGCCTTCGGCACGCAACCGGCGGATCTCGTCCCACATGTGTGCCCGGCTCTGCGGGTCCAGCCCGGTGGTCGGCTCGTCGAGGAAGACCACCTTCGGTTCGTGGATGATGCCCAGCGCGATCTCGACCCGCCGTCGCTGACCACCGGAGTAGGTCTTGCACTTGCGGTCGGCGTACTCGGTCAGCTGAAAGGCGGCGAGCGCCCGGGTGGCCCGACGTTGCGCCTCGGACTTGCCGATGCCGTACATCCGGGCGTGCATCACCAACTCCTCGCGGCCGGTGACCTCGTCCCAGGTACTGCCGCCCTGGGCGACGTAGCCGATCCGTCGGCGCACCTCGCCTGGGTCGCGCAGCAGGTCGGCGCCGGCGATGACGGCCTCCCCGCCGTCGGGCTCGATCAGCGTGGCGAGCATCCGCAGCGTGGTCGTCTTACCGGCACCGTTCGGTCCGAGGAAGCCAAAGATCTCCCCCTCCTCGACCAGCATGTCGACGCCACGGACCGCGTCAACGGTTTTGGCGCCGCGCCCCTGTCGGGAGCGGAACGACTTCCGCAGCCCCTTGGTCTCGATCATGAAGCTTTCTCCTGCTCGGCTCGCCGGGCCGGCCGGCCGCCGGCCGCTCTCCCCCGTGGGCATGCCGGGCCGCCCAGCTCCCCACGCTGCGTCTGGCACGCTAGACCCCGGCGATCGGGATAGTCAACGTTGATTATTGCTGGGTGATCTGGCCGACTCCCGGTCGGCGGCGTCCAGGTCAGCCTGCCACCCCGCCCAGGTGCCGTCAGCTGGCTCCTCCGCCGGGTGATACGACGCCCCGGACTCAATCAGCCCGGCGATCCGGTCACACCACGCGATCTCCCCGTCGACCCGGGCGACGGTCAGCTCCAGCATCCAGCCGACATACGACGGTTTCTGCCGCAACCATCCTGCGGCCAAGTCGTCACGGGCCACCGCGTTGCCGGCCCGCAGCATCGCGGCTCGACCCCGCAACGCCGCGACCGCCTCCGCGCGGGACAGCGCCGGCAGAAAGGCGAATGCGCTGAGGAACGGATCGGCCGACGGCCGACAGTCGCGCCAGTGCTGCCGCAGCAACGAGTCGAACTCGTCGACCCCGGTGGGGGTGATCTCGTAACTGGTCCGGGCCGGCCGGGCACCCACCTGGGCGGTGCCTACCTGGCGGAGCAGCCCTTCCTCGGCGAGCTTGCGCAACGCGTGATATATCGACCCCGGTGCGATGTTGGCCCAGCTGTCCGCCCGCCAACTGAGCAGCTCACGTCGCACGTCGTAGCCGTGCACCGGTTGCATCCATTTGACCAGACCGAGAATCATCATTCGGGTGGCAGACACATCCGGGAGCCTAATCGCCAGTGTGTCATCCCACACTGAGCGCCGGTTCAGTTGATCAAGCCGGCCGTTAGACTCCGGCTTGATCCGTGAGCAAAGGAGAACAGGGCGTGCGCAAAGTTCTCGTCGCAAACCGGGGCGAAATCGCGGTCCGGGTGATCCGCGCCTGCCGGGACGCCGGGCTGGACAGCGTCGCCGTGTACGCCGGCCCGGACCGCTCGGCGGTGCACGCCGGGCTGGCCGACGAGGCGTACGCCCTCGGCGGGGAGACCGCCGCCGACACGTACCTGCGGATCGACAAGCTGCTCGACGTCGCCACCCGGTCCGGCGCCGACGCCGTCCACCCCGGCTACGGGTTCCTCTCCGAGAACGCCGACTTCGCCGCCGCGGTCATCGGCGCCGGCCTGACCTGGATCGGGCCGAGCCCGCAGGCGATCCGCGACCTCGGCGACAAGGTCACCGCCCGGCACATCGCCCAGCGCGCCGGCGCGCCGCTGGTGCCCGGCACCGCCGACCCGGTCGCCAGCCCGGACGAGGTGACCGCCTTTGCCGAGCAGTACGGCCTGCCGGTCGCGATCAAGGCCGCGTTCGGCGGCGGCGGGCGCGGGCTGAAGGTTGCCCGCGAGATGGCCGAGATCGCCGACCTGTTCGAGTCGGCGACCCGTGAGGCGGTCGCCGCGTTCGGTCGCGGCGAGTGCTTCGTCGAGCGCTACCTGGACCGGCCCCGGCACGTCGAGGCGCAGGTGCTCGCCGACCAGCACGGCAACGTGATCGTGGTCGGCACCCGGGACTGCTCGCTGCAGCGCCGCCACCAGAAACTCGTCGAGGAGGCACCGGCGCCGTTCCTCACCGACGCCCAGCGCGCCGAGATCCACACCAGCGCAAAGGCGATCTGCCGGGAGGCCGGCTACCACGGTGCCGGCACCGTCGAGTACCTGGTCGGCGTCGACGGCACCATCTCCTTCCTGGAGGTCAACACCCGGCTGCAGGTCGAACACCCGGTCACCGAGGAGACCGCCGGCATCGACCTGGTCCGCGAACAGTTCCGGATCGCCGCCGGCGAGCGGCTGCGGTTCACCGACGACCCGACGCCGCGCGGGCACTCCATCGAGTTCCGGATCAACGGCGAGGACCCGGGCCGCAACTTCCTGCCCGCGCCCGGTGTCATCACCGCGTTGCGGCTGCCCACCGGCCCCGGCGTACGGGTGGACGCCGGCGTCACCGCCGGCGACGTGGTCAGCGGCAACTTCGACTCGCTGCTGGCCAAGCTGATCGTCACCGGCGAGACCCGCGCCGAGGCGCTGGACCGCGCCCGGCGGGCACTGGACGAGATGGTTGCCGACGGGATGGCCACCGCCCTGCCGTTCCACCGCCTGGTGGTCCGCGACCCGGCCTTCACCAGCGAACCGTTCACCGTGCACACCCGGTGGATCGAAACTGAGTTCGACAACACCGTGCCGGCCTTCACCGCACCGGCGGCGGCCCCCGACGCCCCCGAACCCCGCGAGACCGTCGTGGTCGAGGTCGGCGGCAAGCGGCTGGAGGTCAGCCTGCCCGCCGGCTTCGGCAGCGGTACGCCGACCGCGCCGGTCTTGGCCCGAAAGTCGGCCCGCCGCCGGGGCGGCGCCAGCACGGCGGCGGCCAGCGGTGACGCCCTGGTGTCGCCGATGCAGGGCACCATCATCAAGATCGCGATCACCGACGGCGATCAGGTCGCCGAGGGCGACCTGATCGTGGTGCTGGAGGCGATGAAGATGGAACAGCCGATCAACGCGCCCAAGGCCGGTACGGTCAGCGGCCTGTCCGCCGAGGTCGGTGCCGTGGTCAGCGCCGGTGCCACGATCTGCTCGATCAGCTGACAGACGCATGTCGGCCCGCCGGGCGGGCATGATGGCCGGGTGCGGTTCACTTCCGACGTGCCCGGCGCGCACGAGCTCACCTACAACGACGTCTTCCTGGTGCCCAACCGCTCCGACGTGGCGTCCCGCCTCGACGTCGACCTGGCCACCACCGACGGCACCGGCACCACCGTCCCGATCGTCGCCGCCAACATGACCGCGGTGGCCGGCCGGCGGATGGCCGAGACCGTCGCCCGGCGGGGCGGCCTGGCGGTGATCCCGCAGGACATCCCGATCGAGGTGATCGCCGAGGTGGTCGCCTGGGTCAAGCGACGGCACCTGGTGCACGACACGGCGCTGACCCTGGCTCCCACCGACACCGTCGGCGACGCCATCCACCTGCTGCCCAAGCGGTCCCACGGCGCGGTGATCGTCGTCGAGGCCGGGCGTCCGGTCGGCATCGTCACCGAGTCCGACTGCGCCGGCGTCGACCGCTTCGCCCAGCTGCGCGACGTGATGTCACGCGAGCCGCTGACCGTGCCGGAGACCACCGACCCGCGTACCGGATTCGACCTGATGGCGCAGGGTCGGCGGCGGGCCGCGCCGGTGGTCGACGACGCCGGCCGGCTGATCGGGGTGCTGACCCGGGCCGGCGCGCTGCGCGCCACCCTGTACCGGCCGGCGGTCGACGCCGGCGGCCGGCTGCGGGTGGCCGCCGCCGTCGGCATCAACGGCGACGTCACCGGCAAGGCCACCGCGCTGCTCGCCGCCGGAGTGGACACCATCGTGGTGGACACCGCGCACGGCCATCAGGAACGGATGCTGGCCGCGGTCCGCGCGGTGCGCAAACTGGACCCGACAGTGCCGGTGGTGGCCGGCAACGTGGTCACCGCCACCGGGGTCGACGACCTGATCGACGCCGGTGCCGACATCGTCAAGGTCGGTGTCGGGCCGGGCGCGATGTGCACCACCCGGATGATGACCGGGGTCGGCCGTCCGCAATTTTCCGCCGTGCTGGAATGCGCGTCGGCGGCCCGCCGACGCGGGCGGCACGTCTGGGCCGACGGCGGGGTGCGCCACCCCCGCGACGTGGCGCTCGCCCTAGCCGCCGGAGCGGCCAACGTGATGATCGGGTCCTGGTTCGCCGGCACCTACGAGTCGCCCGGCGACATCTACACCGACCCGGACGGCCGACGCTACAAGGAAAGCTTCGGCATGGCGTCCGCCCGGGCGGTCAGCGCCCGCACCGCCGACGACAGCCCGTTCGAGCGGGCCCGCAAGGCGGTCTTCGAAGAAGGGATCTCGTCGGCGCGGATGTTCCTCGACCCGGCCCGACCCGGCGTCGAGGACCTGATCGACGAGATCGTCGCCGGGGTACGCAGTGCCTGCACCTACGTCGGGGCCGCGACCCTGGCCGAGTTCCACGACCGGGCGGTCGTCGGGGTGCAGAGCACCGCCGGCTACACCGAAGGCTTGCCGGTGGCCGGCAGCTGGTGAGCGAAGCCCGGTCGGTGCGCGAAGTCCAGTCGGTCGGTGCGCAAGGTCGCGGTTCAGCGCAGCCGGGTGATCGCCACCTCGACGCCCTGGCCGGTGTTCGCCGGGCCGGCGTACACCCCTTTGAGTGGTGGCACGTCGCCGTACTCCCGGCCCCGGCCGACCGCCACGTGCCGTTCGCCGAACGGGATCCCGTTGGTCGGGTCGAACGCCGTCCACCGGCCGGCCCACCACTCCACCCAGGCGTGGCTCTGCCCGACGACCCGCTCGCCGGTCGCCGCGTCCGGGCTGGGGTGCAGTTGACGTCCTCCTCTTCCTGGAGGAAGTGGATTCCGGTCTGCTACACCCCCGAAGGGGTGAACTCCCGGTGGGTTACCGCTTCTCGGCGCGGTGCCGGCACGGGTGCCGGTCTTACCTGCGCTCCACGGTCGTTGAAGTCCGCCCGTCCGGCGGCCTTGATGTTGCGTGCGGCGTTGACGTCCCGGTCGTGAACGGCCCCGCAGGGACAGAACCACGACCTGACGTCGAGCGCCATCCTGTCGTTGACCCGGCCACACACCGAGCACATCCGGGTCGACGGAAACCACCGCTCCACCCGGCCGAACCTGCGCCCGTACCGCGCGGCCTCGTACTCCAACATGGTCGTGAACCGCGCCCAGCCGGCGTCGTGCACCGACCTGGCCAGCCTTGTACGACCCAACCCGGCAACAGCGAGGTCCTCGACGTACACCGCTTGGTTGTCACGGATCAACGTCGTGGACAGCTTGTGCTGCCAGTCCCGGCGGGTATCGGCCACCCGGGAGTGCGCCCGAGCAACCCTGACGACGGCCTTCCTGCGCCGGTTCGACCCCTTCTGCTTGCGAGACAGTGCCTGCTGCAGGCGCTTCAACTCGCGGGCGGCCCGCCGCAGAAAATCGTTGACGGACTCGATGTCGGCATCATCGCCAAGATCCAGGGGCAGTTGCTCGTCAAGCTGGTGCTGGACGCTGAGCTGACCGATGAGCATCTCGACAGTCTGCTCCTGGAGGGCCGAGCAGCTCGTTCATCAGTCTGACGGCTGACCCGGCTCGCCCGTCGCAAGCGCGGTCAGCCGAGCAGCCCGGTCAGGTCGCGCCAGAGCTTGTCGAACGACGGGGAGTGCTCACGGGCCATCGCAAGGTCGAAGACGGCGGCCAGCGCCGCCTGGTCGCTCGCCGGCTTGTAGGCGCGGCCGTCGACCCGGTTGGCGCTCAGCCAGCCCTTGCAGTCCCGAGGCACCTCCGGGTCGGCCGGCCGGTGCAGCGGATCCGCCAGCCCACGCTGGCCGGCCAGCGACGGCGCTGCAGCAAGGAACCACGCCTCGAACTCCCGGTTGGCGATCACGGCGGCGGTGTTCACGTCCGACCTGCTCCGGCGTGCCCGCTCGACGAGCGCCGGGCCGAGCTTCTCGGGGCAGTCATCGTCGGCGTCGACCACCATCAGGATGCCGGCGGATGTTCCGACCTGCTCGACCAGGGTGGCGGCCGCGGTCTCCACTCCCCCGGCGCGTAGGAGCGTGCCCCGAGGCACCCGATGCGAGCGCGGCGAGTCGACGTACAGCTGGGGGTCGATCTGTTGCGCCAACCGGCGCAGCAGCACCGGCATCGCAGCGACCTCACCCTGACCCTCGACCACGGTGGCGATGCGGACCAGGGTCATGCGCCTCGCTCCTTCGTCAATGTTCCGGCGCTGGATAGCCCACCTGAGCGGGCAACATTTGCCCGCTGCGGTGCAATTCGCTAAGGGTCATCAGCTCTTTGTCCACGATGGTGCGGCCAGCGGCGTCGATCTCTCCGACGTACGTTACGCCGTCCACGTTGGCGACCGCACGAACGTGTTCCAGCTTCACGTATTCGTTGTCCAGCAACTCAGAACTCTGGCTGGTGACGATCACCTGGGTGCGCTGCGCGGCATCGTCCAACGCCTCGTACATCGCCCCCACCCCGGCCGGGTGCAACGCGGTCTCCGGCTCCTCGATGCCGATCAACGGGATCCGTCCGGCGAACGCCGCCGGCTGGAACAACGCCGTCAGCACCCCGGCTGCGAGCAGCGTCCCCTCGGACAGCGACTCCCGCAGGAACACCTCCTCGCCGTCACCGGCCGTCCCGGCCCGGAAGCGAACCTGCACCGTCGAGTAGCGCCCCTCGACCCGCTCGTCGACCCCGAGCGCGTTCGGCACCAGCGCCCCGAGGTAGCTGTCCAGCCGTTCCTTACCGACTGGGTCCTCCCGACCCAGCTCACCCAGCACCGATCCGAGGAAGTGGCCGGTCGTGCCGAGCTGCCCACCGGGCAGCAGCTGTTTGCCCAACGCCCGCAACGCGGTCGAGTCCAGTTCGTAGAAGGCCATCGCCCGCAGCCTGATCTCCAGGATCGCCCTCGCGGATCACCGACGCCGGCAGCCGCAACCACATGGTGCGGGCCGTACCCGGGTCCAGCGGCAACCGCAGCTCGCCGTCCGCAAGCCTGATCGTCGCTGCCTCACCCCGCACGAGCAGAGGCAACTCACCCAACGGGTCCTACGCGACCTCGAAGCCGTACGTCGCCGGGATCGGCGCCTGCCCGGCCTGCCGGGGCGGCAACGCCAGGTCGAGCCGTACCTCGAACGACTCCATGGTGCCGCCCGGTCCCCGGTGCAGCAGCGCGCCGAGCCCGCCCCGGTCGGCCACCGCCTGCGGCACCCGAGCCGGTCAACGGATCCGCCACAAACCGCAGTACGTCGAGGAAGTTCGACTTTCCAGACGCGTTGAATCCCAGCAGTACGGTCAGCGGCCCGAGCGCCACGTCGCAGCCGGCGATCGACCGGAAGCCCCGCACCCGCACCCGACGGACGAACGGCACTGTCGGGTCAGGCCCGTTCATCAGCGGCCCCCTTCGTCACTCCGCCGCCAGCCCAACCGTAGGAGCGTGTCGTTTGGCAACGGGAGAGCAATCACCCAGGCGATCGCCTTTTGATCCCGTGAACAGACCCTGGCCACGCCCCGTCTTTGAAGGTTTTGAACTGTCTGGGCATTGGCGAACAACGACACCCGTGCTCTCATTTCAGCAGACGGGGCCCGAGCGCTCTGTCCGGCCATTGTCGTTCTGCAGAATCAGCTCCGCGCTGTTTCGGCCGGCGCTACTCCACGAGAGCCATCCTGTGGAGTAGTAGTCCTCGGTCGCAGGCAGGGGCTCCTCAGCTCAGCGTCGGATCAAGCTGTTCGCCATGTCGATGACGGCTTCCTCAGCCGGCCGGGGCTGCCAGCCCAACATCCGACGAGCCTTCTCGCTCGATGCCTCGCGTACCACACCGAGCTCAGGCAACACGAAGGCGATCCGCGGGCTGAACCTGGCGGCGAGACGCACCGCCCAGTCCGGCAGTACCCGCGTCGAGACCCGGTCAGCCCGTTCACCGAGCCGGGTACGCAGCAACACCGCGGTGTCCCGCATCGACATGGTGCCGGCGCTGGCCAGGAACCGCTCCCCGGCCGCCGCCGGATCGGTCATCGCCCGTACGTGCAGGTCCGCGACGTCCCGTACGTCGACCACACCGATGTGGATCCGGGCCAGGACGGGCTGGCGGCCGGTCAGCATCCGGTCGATCTGATCTGACCACAGGGACCGGTCCGGCCCGAGGGCCGGACCGAAGATTCCGACCGGGTTCACCACCGCCAGCTCCATGCCTTGGCCGTCCTTACGCACGAAGTCCCAGGCGGCGCGTTCGGCGAGCAGCTTCGACTTCGCGTACGCGGAGACCTGCCCCTGTTCCGGATCGGTCCAGTCCTGTTCGGTGAACAGCCACTTGTCTGCCGGGTGGCCGTACTTCACCGTCACGATCGACGACGTCAGCACCGTACGTTTGACCCCGGCCGTACGTGCCGCGCCCAGCACCCGCAGCACCCCGTCGCGTGCCGGCCCGATGAGTTCGTTCTCGTCGCGGGGCTCGGCCAGCGGCACCGGAGAGGCGACGTGGAGTACGTAGTCGCATCCGGCCACCGCCTCGGCCCAGCCGTCGTCGGTAGTGAGGTCGGCCACGGCGTAGCTGAGCGCGTCACCCGGTTCCGTTCCCCCCACCTGCAGCATCGTGCGTAGGTCGGCGGCACGACCCGCCGAACGCACCGTGGTACGGACCCGGTACCCCTGCAGCAGCAGCCGTACGACACAGTGCGCCCCGACGAAGCCGGAGCCTCCTGTCACCAGCACCTGCTCGCCACTCATTGCCGACTCCCGACACCACTCGCGCTGTGAACGGGCATGGCGCCCCGCCCCGGACTGCGCCGAAGGTACCGGTGACACCTATGTCTGCGACCGGGCTGGGCCGATGTTCTCGGGCTTGCGACAGCACCGGTGGTCGCGGGATCGACGGATCACCTATCCTGCTGAGCTGCTGGTGCCCGCAGCCGGCGGCCCACCCCGCTCTCGCCGACAACCCCGGCGGCGCCGTGGCCCGGCAGTCCCGAGAGGACGCACGACTGGTAAAGATCGACCCGTGCACCGTTTGGCAACGTGAGAGCAATCACGTAGGCAGTCGCTTTTTTCGGTCCTGTGAACACTCCCTGGCCACCCCGTCTTCTTAACATAGTTCATTCAGGTTTCAAGAATACTGGGCATTGGCGGACGCCTACTCCCGTGTTCTGATTGCAGCAGACGGGGCTCGAGCGCTCTGTCCGGCAACAGCATCCGGTGATCCCGGCAGCTGACGAGCCGGGCGGTCCGTCCAATCACCGGTAGTCCATGCGTCACCGCGCCCAGGAGGCCAGTTACTCTTATGTCCAGATCGCATCGATACCGTCGCGTGGCAATCGCGACAGCCGCGACGTCCGCACTTCTGGTAGTTTTCGGTGCCACTCCAGCGATGGCACAGCCGACGACTTCTCTTGCTCCCCTGCTACCGGCCGAGAATGGCACGTCGAATGGCGGCTACATTGTCGTTCTCAAGGACCAGCCGCTAACCGGCGGCGCGGCGAACGACCCGGTGGTGGTCGCCGAGCGAGCCGGTGGCCGGGAGGTCCACCCGTACGCGACGGTGCTGCACGGCTTCTCCGCGAAGCTTGACGCCGACGCCCTTGAGGCGGTGCGCGCCAACCCGAACGTCGAGTACGTCCAGGCCGACGCGGTGATTCAGGCCGTCGAGCCAACTGTGACCGGTGGTGGCGCGACCACCCAGCCCAACCCCCCGTCATGGGGTCTGGACCGCGTTGACCAGCGGAATCTTCCGCTCGATCAGGAGTTCAGCTACGACACCGACGGCACCGGGACCACCGTGTTCGTCCTGGACAGCGGGATCCGCACCACGCACGACGATTTCGGCACCCGGGCGCAGTGGGCCTACGACGCCGTCAACGACGGCAACAGCCCGGGCGACTGCCACGGCCACGGCACGCACGTCTCCGGCACCATCGGCGGCACGACGTACGGCGTCGCCAAGGACGTGCAGATCCGCGACGTGCGGGTGCTGAACTGCAGCAACGGCGGCACCAACGCGGACCTGATCGAGGGCATGGACTGGGTGGCGACGAACGCACCGCCGCGCTCGGTGGCGAATCTCAGCCTGCAGAACTACGGCGTCGTGGTGAACACGGCCGCCCAGAACATGATCGACGCCGGGGTGCTGGCGGTGTTCGCGGCGGGCAACAACAACAGCGATGCCTGCAACAACAACCCGCGGTCGCCGGACGGCATCGTGGTGGGCGCGACCACCATCACCGACAGCCGGTGGTCCAGCTCCAACCATGGCTCCTGCATCGACGTCTTCGCTCCGGGCAACAGCATCACCTCGGCCGGCAACAGCAGCGACAGCGCCGTCGCCTCCGGCTGGTCGGGCACCTCGATGGCCGCTCCGCACGTGACCGGCTGGGTGGCCCGCTACCTGGAGTCCAACCCGAGCGCGACGATGGCCCAGGCCAAGGCGGCGCTGCTGAGCGCCGCGACCAGCAACGTGCTGACCGGCATCGGCACGGGGTCGCCGAACCTGCTGCTGTACGCGGACCCGGGCGGCACGTCGACCGACACTGTCGCGCCCACGACCCCGGGCACCCCGGTGGCGTCGGGCGTGACCTCGACCTCGGCCACGCTCACCTGGACCGCGTCGACCGACAACGTCGGGGTGGTCGGCTACGAGATCGAGCGGGCCACCGGCGGTGGCCCGTTCGCGCCGGCCGGCACCTCGACGACGAACTCGTTCGCGGCGACCGGGCTGACCCCGGGGACCAGCTACCAGTTCCGGGTACGGGCTGAGGACGCCGCCGGCAACCTGTCGCAGTTCTCGTCGGCGGTAGCCGTCAACACACCGGCAGGGGCGGGCACCTGCCAGGTCTCCTACGCGATCAACAGCAGTGGCTCCACGTTCACCAGCAACATCGCCATCACGAACACCGGCACCAGCACGATCAACGGCTGGACCCTGGCCTTCACCCTGCCCAGTGGGCACTCGTTCGGCAGCGGATGGTCCGCCACCTACGGTACGAGCGGCCAGGACGTCACAGCGACCTCGTTGACGTGGAACTCGACGCTGCTGCCGCAGGGCACGGCGAGCATCGGGTTCAACGGCAACGGTTCCGGGACCGCGGAGCCGACCGCGTTCACCCTGAATGGAACGCCCTGCACCGTCGTCTGACGACGGGCCGGACCATCACCTGACAACTGAACGGTCGGGTTGATCAGCTGGTTCAGCGGGTCGGGCACCGGAGACACCGGTGTCCGGCCCGCTGGTGCTGCGCAGGATCCAGATGATCGACACCGCGATGGTGACGACGATGACCCCGAGAGCGAGCGGGATGGGCAGTTTGCCGACCTGGGTCTCGGAGCGGATGAGCTTGACGCCGGCGAACGCGAGCAGCACGGCCAGGCCGTAGTGCAGGTGGACGAAGCGGCGCAGCAGGTCGGCCAGGCGGAAGTAGAGACTCCGAAGTCCGAGAATGGCGAAGTCGTTCGCCGTCCAGACGATGAACGTGCTGGTGCTGATGGCCAGGATCGCCGCGATCGAGTCGATGGCGAAGATCAGGTCGGTGGCCTCGACCACGATGATGCCGCCGGCACATACCACCGTCCGGAGCAACTTCCTGACCCTGATCGGCCTGACCAGCGGACCCCGCCGAATGGCTACCTGGATATCGGTTCGGCGGCGGGCAGCCCGGTGGCACGATGGGCGGCATGGTGACGATCGGCATGCTCGGCGGCATGAGCTGGGAAAGCAGCGCACACTACTACCGGCTCGCCAATGAGCTGGTCCGCGACCGGCTGGGTGGCCACCACTCGGCACGGTGCGTGCTCTACTCGGTCGACTTCGCCGACGTCGAACGACGGCAGGCGGCCGGCCAATGGGACGAGGCCGCCGACCTGCTCGCCGACGCGGCCCGGCGGGTCGAGGCGGCCGGCGCCGACCTGCTGCTGCTGTGCACCAACACCATGCACAAGGTCGCCGACCTGGTCGCCGCCGCAGTCGACATCCCGTTGCTACACATCGCTGACGTCACCGCTGACGCGGTTCGCAGCCACGGGTTGCACACGGTCGGTCTGCTCGGCACCGCGTTCACCATGGAGCAGGACTTCCTACGGGACCGGTTGGCCGGACACGGGCTGACCGTCCTGGTGCCTGACGCCGCAGACCGCGAGATGGTCCACTCGGTCATCTACGACGAGCTGTGTCTCGGGGTGGTCAGCGAGTCGTCCCGGGCCAGGTATCTGAAGGTCATCGAGCGGCTGATCGCCGCCGGCGCGCAGGGCGTGGTGCTCGGCTGCACCGAGATCGAGCTGCTGGTCCGTCAGGAGGACACCCCGCTGCTGCTCTTCCCGACCAGCCGGCTGCACGTCGCCGCCGCCGTCGAGCAGGCGATCGCCGCCGAGGCGGCGGCGATCACCGTCTGAGCCGTCGCAGGTCCGTTCGGCGGGGCGTCCCCCGGCGGGCATCGACCCGCCGGGGGACCCCGACGTCCAGCGGTTCAGACGGTACGGGCCAGTCGGTCGGCGAGCAGCTTGGCGAACCGGGCCGGGTCGTCGAGTTCACCGCCCTCGGCGAGCAGCGCGGTGCCGTACAGCAGCTCGGCGGTCTCGGCCAGCGCCGGATCGTCGGAGCGGGCTCCATACGCCTCCCGCAGCCCGGTGACCAGTGGGTGGGTCGGGTTCAGCTCCAGGATTCGCTTGATCTTCGGCCCGTCCTGGCCCATCGCCCGGTACATCCGTTCCAGCGCCGGGGTCATGTCCGCGGCGTCACCGACCAGGCAGGCCGGCGAGGTGGTCAGCCGGGTGGACAGCCGTACTTCCTTGACCTGCTCGTCGAGCGTCTTGCCGAGCCAGGACAGCAGCGCGGCGTACGTCTCCTTCTGCTGTTCCCGATCCGGGTCGGACTTGGCGGTGTCGTCGTCTCCAGCCAGGTCGACCTGGCCCTTGGCGATCGACCGCAGCTTCTTGCCATCGTAGTCGGCGACCGACTCGACCCACATCTCGTCGACCGGGTCGGTGAGCAGCAGGACCTCGTACCCCTTGGCCTTGAACGCCTCCATGTGCGGGGAGTTCTCGATCATTGTGCGGGACTCGCCGGTCATGTAGTAGATGTCCTCCTGACCGTCCTTCATCCGCTCGATGTACCCGGCCAGAGTGGTCAGCTGCTCCGGATCGTGAGTCGAGGCGAACGACGAGATGTCCAGGATCGCCCGCTGGTTCTCGTAGTCGTTGAGCAGGCCTTCCTTCACCGCCCGGCCGAGCTGGGTCCAGAACGTGCGGTACCGGTCGGCGTCGTTGTCCATCAACTCCTTCAGCGAGGAGAGCACCTTCTTCACCAGCCGGCGCCGGATCAATTGGATCTGCCGGTCCTGCTGCAGGATCTCCCGGCTGATGTTCAACGAAAGGTCCTGCGCGTCGACGACACCCTTGATGAACCGCAGGTACTCCGGGATCAGCGCCTCGCAGTCGTCCATGATGAACACGCGCTTGACGTACAGCTGCACGCCGCGCCGGGCGTCCCGCATGAACAGGTCGAACGGCGCCTGCGCCGGCACGAACAGCAACGCCTCGTACTCGAAGGTGCCTTCGGCCTTCATGTGGATGATGTCGAGCGGATCGTTCCAGTCGTGACTGACGTGCTTGTAGAACTCCTTGTACTCGTCGTCGGTGACCTCGGAACGGGGCCGCGCCCACAGCGCCTTCATCGAGTTGAGGGTGACCACCTCGCTGGTGGTCTCACCGTCGGATTCACCGGGACGCTCGGTGGTGGAGCGGATCGGCCAGGCGATGAAGTCCGAGTACCGCTTGACGATCTCCCGGATCTTCCACTCTTCGGTGTAGTCATGCAGTTGGTCGTCCTTGTCCTCGGGCTTGAGGTGCAGGGTGACCGTGGTGCCCTGGGGCGCCTCGTCGAGCGTCTCGATGGTGTAGGTGCCCTCGCCGGACGACTCCCAGCGGGTCGCCTCGGTCTCCCCGGCCCGCCGGGTGGTCAGGACGACCCGGTCGGCGACCATGAAGGTGGCGTAGAAGCCGACGCCGAACTGCCCGATCAGCTCCTGGGCGGCGGCTTCCTTGGATTCCTTCATCTTGCGCAGCAGCTCGGCGGTGCCGGACTTGGCGATGGTGCCGATCAGGCTGACCACCTCGTCCCGCGACATGCCGATGCCGTTGTCCCGCACGGTGAGGGTGCGCTGTTCGCGGTCGGCCTCGACCTCGATGTGCAGGTCCGACGTGTCGACGTCGAGATCCTTGTCGACCAGCGCCTGCAAGCGCAGTTTGTCCAACGCGTCGGAGGCGTTCGAGATCAACTCGCGTAGGAAGATGTCCTTGTTCGAGTAGATCGAATGAACCATCAGCTGCAAGAGCTGGCGCGCCTCGGCCTGGAACTCACGCGTCTCGATCCCGGTGCTCACCTGGATTCCCTCCTGGAGACGAATTGCTGTCGGAAGCCTGGCTTCCACCGAGAATCGTACGGTCCGGGTCCGCCGGATATCCGGCCACCTCGGTCGCTTTGAGGGTCGCCCACACCCGCTCGCCGCGACGCAGGTCGAGGTGCGCGGCCGCCGCCGCGGTGATGTCCGCTCCGACTGGTAACGGCCCGGCCAGCTCGACCCGCAGCCGGTCGCCGTTGCGGGCGACACTGCTGACGGTGGCCGGCCACGAGTTGCGCGGGCTGCCGTCCGGACGCCGCCGGTAGAGCGCCACCGCCGACGGCGGGAACGCCACGAACACGTCGCCGCGCTGCGGCTCGGCGGCGACCAGCCGGAAGCCGCCGGGCAGCGTGACGCTGGTCCCGTCCCCGCTGCCCCGGTAGAGGTTGAGTCCGACCAGCCGGGCCACGTAGTCGCTACGCGGGCGGGCGGTCACGGTGGCCGCGTCCCCCGACTGCACCAGCCGGCCGTCCTCGACGATCACCAGCCGGTCGGCGAGCATCATCGCGTCCAACGGGTCGTGGCTGACCAGCACGGCGACGCCGGTGTGCGCGGCGAGGTGCTGCCGCAGGTGGGCGCGGGTCTCCGCCCGGGTCCGGGCGTCGAGCGCGGCGAGCGGCTCGTCGAGCAGCAGCAGTTGCGGGCGTACGGCGAGCGCCCGGGCCAACGCGACCCGCTGCGCCTGCCCGCCGGACAGCCCACGGGGCCGGCGTCGGGCATGTCCGGTCAGCCCGACCCGGTCCAGCCAACCAGCCGCCGCGTCCCGCGCGACGCGACGCGGCACGCCGTGGCTACGCGGCCCGAACGCCACGTTGTCCAGCGCGGTCAGGTGCGGGAACAGCAGATAGTCCTGGAAGACCACGCCGATCGGCCGATGCTCCGGTGCCACCAGCACCCCCTTGTCCGGCTGGTCCAGCGTCCGGTCACCGAGGCGCAGGTAACCGGCGTGCAGCGGCTGCAGCCCGGCGAGGGCCCGCAACGCGGTGGTCTTGCCGGCTCCGTTGGGCCCGAGCAACGCGACCACCTCCCCGGCGGCGACGGTCAGCCGCAGGTCGAGGGTGAACCCGGCGCGGCGGACCACCAGATGCGCGTCGAGCGCCGCCGCCGGCCCTGGGTCGGGGACGGGATCGGGGACGGCCCGTCGCTGCGTGGTCACCGCAGGCCACCGACCCAGCGGTCCCGCAGCCCGGCGAGAATCACCACGGAGACGGTCAGCAGCAGCAGGCTCAGCACGATCGCGGCGTCGAAATCCTGCTCCAGGGCAAGGTAGACGGCGAGCGGCATGGTCTGCGTACGGCCGGGGAAGTTGCCGGCGAAGGTGATGGTGGCGCCGAACTCGCCGAGCGCCCGCGCCCAGCACAGCACCGAACCGGCGGCGATCCCGGGGGCGACGATCGGCAGGGTGACCCGGCGAAACGTGGTCCACCTGCTGGCCCCGAGGGTGGTGGCGGCCTCCTCGTATCGGGGGTCGGCACCACGCAGCGCGCCCTCAACCGCGATGATCAGGAACGGCATGGCGACGAACGCTTCGGCGAGCACGACGGCGGCGGTGGTGAACGGCAGGGTCACCCCGAATGCGCTGTCCAGCCAGCCGCCGACCAGGCCACGCCGGCCGTAGACGAGCAGCAACGCGACGCCGCCGACCACCGGCGGCAGCACCAGAGGCACGGTGACCAGGGCGCGGATCAGGCCCCGGCCGGGAAACCGGGTGCGGGCCAGCAGCCAGGCCAGCGGTACGCCGAGCAGCAGGCACAGCACGGTGGCGGCAGTGGCGGTCAGCAGCGACAGCCGCAGCGCGTCGAATACGCCGGGCGCGGTGAGCCGGGCCGGCAGCTGCGCCCACGGGGTACGCAGCAGCAGGCCGGCCAGCGGTAGCGTCAGGAAGGCCAGTCCGGCCAGGGCGGGCAGGGCGAGGAAGACCGGCAGCCGCCGGTCGGTACGGCGACGTCGCCGGCTGACGGCGGGCGGCGCGGGCGTGGTCACGGACCATGGAAGCCGGCGTCGGTCAGGACGGCCTGGCCGGCGGCGGCGCGGACGTACCCGACGAATGCCTCCCCGGCCTGCGGGTTGGTGGCAGCCGCCAGGGTGACGATCGGGTAGTCGTTGATCGCCCGGGCGGCCTCGACGAACTCGACGGCGTCGACCTCGTCGGCGGCGGCGGCCGCGTCGGTGCGGTAGACGACGGCGGCGTCCACCTCGCCGAGGCGGACCTTGGACAGGGCGGCGCGGACGTCCCGTTCGAAGGTGACCGGGACGAGGTCGCTGCCGGCGGCGTCGAGCGCGGTACGGGCGGCCGCCCCGCATGGCACCTGCTCGGCGCAGAGGGCGACCTTGACGCCGGACCTGGTGAGGTCGGCCAGCACGGTGACGCCGGCCGGGTTGCCGTCCGGCACCGCGATGACCAGCTGGTTGCGGGCGAAGACAGCCGGTTCGCCAGCTGCCTCACCGGCGGAGACGACCGTTGCCATGGTGGCCGGGCTGGCGGCGGCGAACACGTCGGCGGGTGCCCCGGCGGTGATCTGCTGGGCGAGCTGGGAGCTGCCGGCGAAGCTGAAGGTGACGGACACATCGGGGTTGGCCGCCTCGAAGTCGGCCCCGATCCGGGTGAACGCGTCGGTGAGCGAGGCGGCGGCCAGCACGGTGAGTGTGCCGGTGACGCCGGGTACGGCGTCGCCCCGGGCACCGTCGGAATCCGATCCGGTGCCGGTGCCGGTGGCGCAGCTGGCGGCCAGCAACGCGGTGGCGGCCACCAGGGCGAGGGAGTTCGCGCGGCGGCGCATCAGTTGCCCCGTTCGACGACGACGTTGGTGGACTTGACGACGGCGGTGGCGGTGGTGCCGACGGTCAGGCCGAGTTCGTCGGCGGCTTCGCTGCTCATCAGCGAGACGATCCGGAACGGGCCGGCCTGGATGTCGACCTGGGCCATCACGGTGTCCCGGGTGACCGCGGTGACGATGCCGCGCATCCGGTTACGGGCCGACGACCGACCGACGCCCTCATCGGGGTCGTCGGCGAGGGCGCGGGCGAACGCCGCCAGATCGACGCCGGCGATCATCCGGTGACCGTTGCCGTCCCGGGCAGCGGCGAGTTTGCCGGCGTCCACCCAGCGCCGCACGGTGTCGACGCTCACGCCGAGCAGTTCGGCGGCGTCGCCGATCCGGTAGGTCGTCACAAGCCAGACGTTATCCTCTCGCACCTGCGATACAAAAGGTCATTTCCGCTCGCAGGTGCAAGCCACGGTCGGTACCTGAACGCAGGTCGGGCAGCGCCCCGCCACCAACCACCGGGGTCCAGCTGGCACGGCCCGTGGTCCACTTGATGGTGTGACCGTCGCGCAGACCGCCGAATCTCCCATCGCCGACCGCCGGTTGCCCCGGCTCCGCCTGCTCTGGTCGTTCGCCCGGCCGCACCGCCGCGCGCTGGGCCTCGGCCTGTTCCTCGCCCTGGTCGGCTCCGCCGCCGGCCTCACCACGCCGATGGTCACCAAATGGGTGCTGGACACCCTGACCGGGGCGGCGTCGCTGCGCGGCCCGGTGCTCGCGCTGCTCGGGCTGCTCGTCGTCGGTGTGGTGATCTGGCTGTGGCAGTGGATCCTGCTCGGCACCGTCGGCGAACGGGTGATCCTCGACGCCCGCCAGTCGATGGTGCGCCGGCTGTTCCGGGCCACCGTGCCGGCCGTCACCGCCCGGCCCACCGGCGAGTTCGTCACCCGGGTCACCTCGGACACGGTGCTGCTGCGCGAAGCCGCCTCGTCGAGCGTGATCGGCCTGATCAACGGCTCGGTACGGCTCGTCGGCACGCTGGTGCTGATGGCTGTGCTCGACCTGGTACTGCTCGGCGCCACCGTCGCCTCGGTCGCCGGGATGACCGTCCTGTTCAGCCTGTTGCTGCCGGGCATCGCCAAGGCGCGCGAACGCGCCCAGGAGCACGTCGGCAGGTTGGGCTCGGCGTTGGAGGGCACCCTGCGGGCGATCCGCACGGTCAAGGTGAGCCGGGCCGAGCAGCGCCAGTCGGAGCGGATCGTCGACGAGGCCCGCGAGTCGGCCCGGCAGAGCATCGCGGCCATCCGCCGCGAGGCCCTGGCCTGGACCGCCGCCTGGGCCGGCATCCAGTTGGCCATCATCACGATCCTCGGTCTCGGTGCCTGGCGGGTCGGCACCGGCGCGCTGCCGGTCTCCAGCCTGATCGCGTTCCTGCTGTACGCGTTCGGACTGATGGAGCCGGTCACCACGCTGAGCCGGCACCTCACCGCGCTGCAGTCCGGGATCGCGGCCGCCGGTCGGATCCGGCAGGTCGAGGCGATGCCGGCCGAGGGCGACCCGACCGCCACACCGGCGCCGGGGACAAGCCCGGAGCCGGCGGCCGGCCGGGCTGGTCGGGCAACCGCCGACACCGACCGACCGGTGCTGGAACTGCGGCAGGTCACCGCCGGCTACGGGCCCGACCTACCGGCCGCGGTACACGACATCGACCTCGCCGTGCCACGCCGTGGGCACCTGGCCATCGTCGGCCCGTCCGGCGCCGGCAAGACCACCCTCTTCTCGCTGATCCTGCGGTTCCTCGTACCGCAGCGGGGCGAGCTGCTGCTCGACGGTCGACCGTACCCGTCGCTGAGGCACGAGCAGGTCCGGAGCCGGCTGGCGTACGTCGAGCAGGACACCCCGGTGATCCCCGGCACCATCCGGGAGAACCTGCTGTTCACCCACCCGGACGCCACCGACGGGGAGATTCGCCGCGCGCTGCACGCGGTCCGGCTGACTGAGAAGATCGACTCGCTCGGCGACGGGCTGGACACCCTGCTCACTCCGTCGTCGATGTCCGGCGGACAGCGGCAGCGGATCGCACTGGCCCGGGCGATCCTGCGGCGGCCGGACGTCCTGCTGCTCGACGAGGCGACAGCCCAGGTCGATGGACTCACCGAGGCGGCCATCCACGACTGCATCCGGGAGCAGGCCGGCAACGGCGCGGTGGTCACCATCGCGCACCGGCTCTCCACCGTCATCGACGCCGACACCATCGTGGTGGTGGACAGCGGGCGGATCCGCGCGTACGGCGACCACCAGACGCTGTTGGCCACCGACGAGCTGTACCGCGATCTGGTGGAGGCGCTGCGGATCGCCCAGTCCGGCGGAGCGGCGGACGGTGACCGCGCCGGCGGGCCAGCGGACGGTGACCGCGCCGGCACCGGGGAGCTGGTGCCGAGCGACGTGGGCTGACCCGACGCCGAAACCGACCGACGACGCCGTAGGGGGGGCACGGCGTACTGCTCCCGTTTGGTCCGCGCGGCCGGGGGTACCTCGTCGGCCGGAAGCGGGGGTTGCCACGATGGCGGATCGGCAGGTACGCGCGGTCAATGCGCTGCTCGACCGGCAGGGCCGCACGTTCAGCGCCGAGGCGGGTATCGCCCTGGTGGGTGAACGCGACCTGCCCCGGTTCGCCGCTGCCCTGGTCCGGGTCTCGCTCGGCGGTGACGCCTGACGGGTCAGCGGGCCGGGCGAGGGCTGACCGGGCCGGACGCCGACTCACCCGGCCGACGCCGGTCGAGTGTGCGCCGGGCCGGCGCGTCACGGATCGGGGTGAGGATGTCGCCGATCAGCGCGGCCATCGCCGGGGACGGTTCCAGCTGCAGCTCCCGCAGGGCCAGATCGCGGTACGCGTAGAAGGCGTGCAGCGCCTCGTAGGCGTTGCCCTCGGCGAGATGGATCTGCACGATCAGCCGGTGCGGGGTTTCCCGCAACGGTTCGGCACCGACCGCTTCCAGTGCGGCCTGCAGCGCCTCGTCGTGCCGACCGGCGTCCAGATGGGAGCGGGCGATGTGCTCGAGCAGGTGCAGCCGCAACTGCCGCAGCCGTTCCCGTTCCAGCAGCACCCAGTCGTCGTACCAGCCGGGCAGCAGGTCGTGCCGGGCGGCGGTGAGCACCGCGTCGGCCAGCCGCGGGTCCCCACCGTCGCGCACCCGCGCGGCGGTCCGGACCAGGTCGTCGACGTCGACCTGGACCTGCTGGTCGAGCCGGACGGTGTCGCCGGCGGTCCGCAGCGGGCAGTTCGGCTCCTGACGCAGCCGCCACAGCGCGGTACGCAGCGAGGACAGTGCGCGGTCCTCGGCGGCTTCCGGCCAGAGCAGACCGGCCAGGTGGGCACGGGTGGCGCCGGGTCGCAGCCCGATCACCGCGACGATCCGCTGCAGTCCACGGGGGATCGACACGGTCTCGTGCTGGTGGATCAAACGGAAGCCGCCGAGGAGCAGTAGTCGGAATGATGCCCCCGCGTTGCCTGCCTCTGACGTCACGGCCGAACCCCCTGCACACGTCAGTCACCGGTCGCCGCCCTTGGATCACGTCATCGCGTCACGAAGATTATCAATCACAATTACTCTCAGTCAACATGCAGTCGGCTACCCGATTCACTCGACCCACCGATTCAATCCCGTCTGACCTGGGGTTTTGTCGAGACTCGACGACCGCCGATGATTCCGGTGCACATCGAGAACGATCACGCACTGTACTCATAGTCCGTCACGTCGACGTCACCGACGGGCGATGACCCGGGCGGTAGGGACAACGCGTCGGTGACGCCGACGGCGGCAAGGTTGGTCAGGACCGGGCCCGACGCCGCTGGGAGGAACCATGGATCGCTCGCTGATCATCGCCAAGGTCGTCCCCGACGCGGAGCAGCAGGTCGCGGAGATCTTCGCTGAATCGGACCTGACCGACCTGCCCCACCTGGCCGGGGTACGGCACCGGTCGCTCTACCGGCTGCACGACCTGTACGTGCATCTGATCGAGACCGACGAGACCGGACCGGACGCGGTGGCCGCCGCCCGGCGACACCCGGAGTTCGACGAGGTCAGCCGCCGACTCGCCAGCTACATCAGCCCGTACCTGGCGAGCTGGCGGTCACCTCGGGACGCGATGGCGCACCGGTTCTACCACTGGGACGCACCGACCGGGCGGCCCCGATGACCACCGTGGCGGCCCCGGGCCGCAACCGCTGGCTGCGCTGCCGCGCCTGTCACGCACTGGTCTACCGGCGACGGATGCGCCGCAACCTGGAGGTCTGCCCCGAGTGTGGACACCATCAGCGGTTGACCGCGGCGGATCGGATCGGACAGCTGGTCGACCCGGACAGCTTCACCAGGCTCGCCGACCGCGCCGCCGAGGTGGACCCGTTGAGGTTCGTCGACTCGATGCCGTACCGGCGACGGCTGGCCCAGGCGCGGGCGGCGACCGGCCTGGCGGAGGCGGTGGTGTGCGGCGCCGCCCGGATCGGCGGGCAGCGGGCCGTCCTGGCGGTGATGGACTTCCGGTTCCTCGGTGGCAGCCTCGGCTGCGCCACCGGCGAGTTGATCACCCGCGCCGCCGAGGAGGCGCTCGCCGCCCGGGATCCGCTGGTGCTGGTCACCGCCTCCGGCGGGGCGCGGATGCAGGAGGGCGTCCTGGCGCTGATGCAGATGGCGACGGTCAGCTGCGCGATCGCCGAACTGCGCGCCGCCGGACTGCTCACCGTCAGCGTCGTCACCGATCCGACGTACGGCGGCGTCGCAGCCTCGTTCGCCACCAACACCGACCTGGTGATCGCCGAACGCGGCGCCCGGATGGGGTTCGCCGGCCCCCGGGTGATCCGGGAGACGATCCGCCAGGCGTTGCCCCCCGGTTTCCAGACCGCGGAGTTCCTGCTCCGGCACGGCCAGGTCGACATGGTCGTCGAACGCCACGACCTACGCCCCCGGCTGCGCGCCCTGCTCGCGCTGGCCGCGGGTGGCCGGGCCGGAGCAGGTCCGCTGGCCGCGTCCGCCGGGCGGGCCGCCCGGCCCGACGACGGGCCGGTGCCGGTGGCCGGATCGACGACGGCGGGAACGGGGCCGATTCCGCGCCCCAGGCCGACGCATCGGACCGACGCGACGCCGACCGCCTGGCAGTCGGTGCGTACCGCCCGGGACCTGGCCCGGCCGACCACTCTGGACTACCTGCGAACGGCGTTCGACGGCTTCGTCGAGTTGCACGGCGACCGGCTCGGCGCGGACTGCCCGGCGATCGTCGCCGGGCTGGCCCGGCTCGGCGACCAGCCGGTCGCCGTCATCGGGCAGCAGAAGGGCCACGACGCCCGGGAGATGCTGGCCCGCAACTTCGGCATGGCCAGCCCGGCCGGCTACCGCAAGGCGTTGCGGGTGATGGGGCTCGCCGCCCGGCTCGGACTGCCGGTGGTCACCCTGATCGACACCCCGGGCGCACATCCGGGGGTCGACGCCGAGGAACAAGGCCAGGCCGCCGCGATCGCCACCTGCCTGCGCACCCTGGCCCGACTGCCCACCCCGGTGGTCGCCGTCGTCACCGGTGAGGGCGGCAGCGGCGGAGCGCTCGCGCTGGCCGTCGCCGACCGGGTGCTGATGCTGCAGAACGCCGTCTACTCGGTGATCAGTCCCGAGGGTTGCGCCGCCATCCTGTTCCACGACCGGGCCGCCGCGCCCCGGGCCGCCGCCGCGCTCCAGCTCACCGCGCCCGACCTGGCACGCCTCGGCGTCGCCGACGGCATCGTCGGCGAACCACCGGGCGGCGCGCAGCGCGATCCGGCCAGCGCCGCCGACCGGGTACGGGCGGCGCTGACCGCCGCGCTGTCCGACCTGCTCGCCGTACCCATCACCGACCTGCTGTGTCGACGATCCCGACGGTTCCGCCGGTACGGGGCGGGCACCGTCGACGCCGGCGTACCGCAGCCCGACAGCGACCCGACGATCCAGGTGAGTCCGCGATGACCAGTGCCGCCGCCAACGGAACCCCGGCCGGGTCGGAGCCGGGCGGTCAGCTACGTCGACTCGCCGAGCAGACCCGGGCGCTGGTCGGTGAACTCACCGGTCCACTGCGCCGGGTCCAGGTCCGGCACGGCGACACGGTGATCGACATCGAGTGGCATGACCGGACGACGCCGGTCCCGGCCCCACCGTCGTCCCCGGCCGACACGCCGGCGGCCGGACTGACCGCACCGCCGGCGGACCAGGCCACGCCAGCGTCCGGGCACCGGATCGGGTCACCGATCGTCGGCACGTTCTACCGGGCCGCAGAGCCCGGCGGAGCGCCATTCGTCGATGTAGGCGACTCGATCGAGCCGGGTCAGGTGATCGGGATCGTCGAGGCGATGAAGCTGATGAACGAGATCACCACCGACCGGCCAGGGGTCGTCGTGGAGATCCTGGCCGGCGACGGCGAACCGGTCGAATTCGACCAGCCGCTGATCGCCGTGGCACCGGGCTGAGGAGGCGGTGACCGTGTTCGAGAAGATTCTGATCGCCAACCGGGGAGAGATCGCGCTGCGGGTCGCCCGGGCCTGCCGGGAGCTCGGCGTACGGACCGTAGCGGTGCACTCCACCGCGGACCGCGACTCGGCGGTGGTCCGGTTCGCCGACGAGGCGGTGCAGATCGGCCCGCCGCCGAGCCGGGCCAGCTACCTCAACGCGGCGGCGATCGTCGAAGCGGCCCGGCGCACCGGTGCCCAGGCCGTCCACCCCGGATACGGCTTCCTCTCCGAGGACGTCGACTTCGCCGACATCTGCGCGGAGAACGGACTGGTCTTCATCGGCCCACCGCCGCAGGTCATGCTGGCCCTCGGGGACAAGGCCAAGGCCCGGGACGTGCTTGGGACGGCCGGCCTGCCGCTGCCGCCGGGTAGCCGGGAGCCGGTGCCCAGCAGCGCCCACGCCGCCACGGTCGCCGCCGAGATCGGCTATCCGGTGATCATCAAGGCGGCGGCAGGCGGCGGTGGGCGGGGAATGACGGTGGTCACCGACGAGGCGGATCTGACGCCGGCGTACCACCGGACCCGGCAGACCGCCCGGGCGGTCTTCGGCGACGACCGGGTCTACCTGGAACGGTTCCTCACCCAGGCCCGGCACGTCGAGGTGCAGGTGCTCTGCGACGGCCACGGCAACGGGGTGCACCTGGGCACCCGGGACTGCTCGGTGCAGCGCCGGCATCAGAAGCTCATTGAGGAGGGTCCGGCACCTACGCTGCCGGCGGCGATGCTCGACGAGATGGCCCAGGTGGCGCTGCGCGGCGCGCTCGCGGTCGGCTACGTCGGCGCCGGCACCTTCGAGTTCCTGGTCGACGAGCACGACCAGTTCCACTTCATCGAGATCAACTGCCGGATCCAGGTGGAACACCCGGTCACCGAGATGATCAGCGGGGTGGACCTGGTGCAGGAACAGATCCACATCGCCTGCGGTACGCCGCTGCGGCTGCGCCAGCCGGACATCCGGCCCCGGGGCGTCGCGGTCGAATGCCGGGTCAACGCCGAGGACCCGCAGCGCGGATTCACCCCGACACCTGGCCGGCTGGACCGCTTCGAGATACCCGGCGGCCCGTTCACCCGGGTCGACACCCACGGCCACACCGGGTACGTCGTCGGACCGCACTACGACCCGCTGCTGGCCAAGGTCGTCGTCTGGGCACCGGACCGGGAACTGGCGCTCAACCGAATGGAGCGCGCGCTGAGCGAGTTCGACGTACGCGGCCCCGGCGTCCACACCACCGTCCCGTTCCTGCGCCGCGTGCTGGACGACGCCATGTTCCGCAAGGGACGGCTCTCGACCGGCCTGGTCGGCCGGCTGCTCGACGAGCCGTCGCAGACCCGTACGGCCTGACCACACACCCGAGGAGGAGCGGATGAGCATCACCGATGATCAGCAGAAGGTCACCGCCGCGGACATCACCGCGATCCTGGTACGCAACTGCGGGCTCGACCCGGCCGGCGCCGCCGACGCGCCGGCGGCGTCCCTGGCCGAACTCGGCCTGGACTCGCTGGCGTTGCTGGAACTTCAGGCCGTGGTGGCCGACCGGTACCAGGTGCGGATCCCGCCGGAGAGCGCGGACCTGACCATCGTCGAGATCGCCGAACTGGTCGCCGACGAAATCACCGGCGAAGCCAACTCGGCTACCGACGCCGATGCGGCCGCCGGGGTCGGCGCGACCACCACCGGGCCGCCCCCCGGACACACCGAGAACAGCGTGGTGATCGCCGCCCCGGTGGATCTCGTCTGGGCGGTCACCAACGACGTCGACCGGTGGCCCGACCTGTTCACCGAGTACGCGTCGGTGCAGATCGTGCACCGGCAAGGGGACACCGTGCGGTTCCGGTTGACCATGCACCCGGACGAGAACGGAACGGTCTGGAGCTGGGTCAGCGAACGCACCGCCGACCGGAGCCGCCGCCGGGTGCTTGCGCACCGGGTGGAGACCGGACCGTTCGAGTACATGCGGATCCGCTGGGACTACGCCGAGGTCCCCGGCGGCACCCGGATGACCTGGGTGCAGGACTTCGCCATGCGACCGACCGCGCCGCTCGACAACGCCGGCATGACCGAACGGATCAACACCAACAGCCGGATCCAGCTGGACATCATCCGCGACCGGATCGAAACCCTCGCCCGCACCGCAGACCCCGCCGGAGGCACCCGATGAACGATCCACGGCTCGTCGCCGCCCGCGACCTCGCCGCCGACCGGCGACGCGGCGGCGAACTGCGCGTCCTGCTCGGTCCACGGACGGTCGGCAGCACCTCCGGCTTCCTCGGCCTGGCGGTGCTGCGCCCCGGCGAACGCATCGCCGAGCACTACCACCCGTACAGCGAGGAGTTCCTCTACGTCGCGCGCGGTGAGATTGTCGTCGACCTGGACGACCTGCCGGTGGCGGTGCACCGCGCCGAAGGGCTGTTCGTGCCGATGAACACCCGGCACCGGCTGCGCAACGTCAGCAGAGGGCCGGCCGAAGTGGTCTTCCACCTCAGCCCGCTGGCGCCGCGTCCCGAACTCGGCCACGTCGACACCGAGGGACCGGCGGTGCTCGGCCCCGGTCCGGACACCGCCGGGGCGGGTCGGGACTCCGCCAGGTCCGGCCCCCGTCCGAAGCCGCGCACCCGGACCACCACACCCAACGGGCACCGGCCGTGACCGCGGCCGGGTCGTCCCGGCGTACGGTCGTGACCGGTGTCGGGGTGGTCGCCCCGGGCGGCGCCACCCGGGAGGCGTTCTGGGCGACGATCACCGCCGGGCGTACCGCGACCCGCCGGATCACCGTCTTCGACCCGTCCCCGTTCCGGTCCCAGATCGCCGCCGAATGCGACTTCGACCCGACGGGCGCCGGGCTCGGCCCGCGCGAGCGGCGACGGGCCGACCGGTACGTCCAGTTCGCCCTCGCCTGCTCGATCGAGGCGGTCGCCGACGCCGGGCTGTGCCTCGACGACGCCGGCCGGCTGCGGGCCGGGGTGGCGCTCGGCTCGGCGGTCGGCGGCACCGTGGCTTTGGAGCAGGAGTACGTGGTGGCCAGCGACGCGGGCAGCCACTGGCTGGTCGACCCGGACTGCACCATGCCGTACCTCTATCAGGCGCTGGTGCCCAGCAGCCTGGCCGCCGACGTGGCCTGCCGGCACGGGCTGCACGGGCCGGCGCAGGTGATCTCCACCGGCTGCACCTCCGGCATCGACGCGATCGGCTACGCCCACCAGTTGATCGTCGACGGGGACGCGGACGTGATGCTCGCCGGCGCCGCCGACTCGCCGATCTCCCCGGTCACCGTCGCGTCGTTCGACGCGATCGGGGCGACCAGCCCGGACAACGACGACCCGGCGCACGCCAGCCGGCCGTTCGACAACGACCGGCACGGCTTCGTCCTCGCCGAGGGGGCCGCCGTGCTGGTGCTGGAGGAGCTGGGCCACGCGCGGCGACGCGGCGCGCGGATCTACTGCGAGATCGGCGGGTACGCCACCCGCAGCAACGGCTACCACATGACCGGGCTGCGCCCGGACGGCGCGGAGATGGCGCTGGCCATCGTGGACGCGATGGACCAGGCCCGGCTCAACCCGGACGACGTGTCGTACGTCAGCGCACACGGCTCCGGCACCCGGCAGAACGACCGGCACGAGACAGCCGCGTTCAAACGGGCGCTCGGGGACGCGGCGTACCGGGTGCCGGTCAGCTCGATCAAATCGATGATCGGGCATTCGCTCGGCGCGATCGGCTCGATCGAGATGGCGGCCTGCGCGCTCGCCATGGCGCACGGGATGGTCCCGCCAACCGCGAACTGGCGCACCCGCGACCCGGAATGCGACCTGGACTACGTCCCGAACACCGCTCGTGAGCTACCGGTCGACGTCGCGTTGTCGGTCGGCAGCGGATTCGGCGGATTCCAGTCGGCGATGGTCTTCGCCCGACCGGACAGGACAGTACGGTGAGCGCCGACGGCCCCCCGGCCGCGCTGCCCGGTCAGCGGGCCGCGGTGCCCGGCCGCCGGTCGGTGGTCACCGGGATCGGCGTGGTGGCGCCGACCGGACTCGGTGCCGACGCGCACTGGAAGGCGACCCTGGCCGGGCAGGTCCGCACCGGGCGGATCACCCTGTTCGACCCGGCGCCGTACCCGGTCACCCTGGCCGGCGAGGTGACCGACTTCGACGCGCTGCAGTGGACCGACAACCGGCGGGCGGTGCAGACCGACCGGTGGACCCATCTCGGTTTCGCCGGCACCCGGCTGGCGCTGGCCGACGCCGGGCTGCCGGACACCGCCGACGACCCCGACCGGTACGCGGTGGCACTGGCCAGCTCGTCCGGGGGCAACCTGTTCGGCCAGCGGGAGCTGCAGCGGCTGTGGAGCCGGCCCGGCCGTACCGTCGGGGCGTACCAGTCGATCGCCTGGTTCTACGCCGCCAGTGTCGGCCAGCTCTCCATCGCCCACCAGTTCAAGGGTGCCTGCGGGGTGCTGGTCGCCGAGGCGGCCGGCGGGCTGGACAGCCTGGCGCACGCCGCCCGGACCATCCGGCGGGGCGCCGACGTGGTGCTGGCCGGTGCCACCGAATGCGCGCTGAGCCCGTACGCGCTGGCCTGCCAGCTGCGGAGCGGGCTGCTCAGCACCGGCACCGACCCGGAGTCGGCGTACCTGCCGTTCGACGTCGACGCCGCCGGCTACCTGCCGGGTGAGGGCGGTGCGGTGCTGGTCGTCGAGGAGCTGGGGCACGCGCTGGCCCGGGGTGCGCCGGTGATCTACGGCGAGGTCGCCGGCTGGGGGGCCAGCCACGACGCCCGGCACACCGACCGGCACACCGGCGGGGACGCCGACCAGTACGCCCGGGCGATGCGCCGGGCGTTGGCGACCGCCGGGGTGGCTCCGGCCCAGGTGGACGTCTGTCTGCCGGACGCGCTCGGCGTACCGCGTTTCGACCGGGCCGAGGCGCGGGCGGTGCGGGCGGTCTTCGGCCCGACGCCGCCGCCGGTGACCACGCCGAAGCCGTTGACCGGGCGGGCACACCAGGGCAGTGCGGCGCTGGACGTGGCGACGGCGCTGCTGGCGCTGCGGCACCGGCTGCTGCCGCCGACCGCCGCACCGCGCCGCCCGGCCCCCGGCTGCGACCTGGACTTCGTCCGTACGGCACGGGAGTGCACGGGGCACGCCGCGCTGGTCGCCGCCCGTGGCTTCGACGGCTTCAACAGCGCCCTGCTGCTGCGCCGCGACCCGGCCTGGCGCTGACTCGGTTCGTGCTGCCGGCTGGCCGCAGACTGCCTCAACACGGCTGGGGGTGGTTGCGGTCGTTCGTGTAGTAGCAGGGATGGGGTGTGGGCGGTCGACGTAGCAGGTAGCGGGCGGTGTTGGCGCGGATGGGTGGGAGGTATCCGACGATGGGCCACCGCTGGTGGTCGTAGTCGGGCCGGTAGCCAGCTGCGCTGAGGGCGGTGGTAATGCCGGGAAGGTGTCGGGCTCCCCAGATCATTATGAGATCGTCGGTGGTGGCGGTGGCCGCTGTGACGGCGATCTGGGTACGGGTGTGGAGCAGGACGCGGGTGAACGGGTTGATGTGGGCAGTACGGGCGGCTTCCGGTGGTGGGACTCGGATGCTGCCCCGGTTACCGACCGCGAAGATGGCTTGGTGCCAGGCGAGTCGCCAGGTTTCGTGATCGGGCCAGGTGAGTGATCGTGTCCGGCGGATGATGTAGCGGCGCATTGCCTCGGTTCCGACTTGTCGCACGATCTCGAGGTCAGTGAGGTCGTGGCGTTGCCAGTTGGGGTGATGCAGCACGGTGAGTTGGTGAGTCCATCCGAGTGCCGACATCCGTAGTGCTTCCAGGTCGCGCATGGTGGCGAGATCGGCGAGAACGGTTTGTTCTTCGGTGGAGGGCTGGTCGTCGGGTCGCTGATGGTCGGCGTTCTCGTAGTGGACGGTGAAGCCCTGGTTCATTGACGCGGTGATGGCACCGAGCAGAGCCTGGTAGTAGCCACCCTCGCCGAAATGGGCCGTGGAGACGACGACGATCCACCGGCCGGTGTCGAGGTGGCAGAAGGGCGTGATCGGGGTTTGGACGACCGACCGGTGGTGACGGTCGGTGCGAGTGATCTGCAGGTAGGGAGCCATGGTTCCTGGTTCTAGGTGGTTGACGGGCTGGTTGTCGGTAGCGGAGCAGGCTGTCCCGCACCGGGTTGATGGAGAAAACGAGCTTGGTGGAGATCGGGGTCAGGGCAGGATGCCGATCTGGGCAATTTGGACGCCAATGGGAACTCGTCGAGAATCATCGATAGTCGGCCTGGTGGATGCGGTTGTTGGCGACCCAGTGGACGCCGTTAGGCCGCAGCTGCGGAGCAGGGACGCGGTGCGGTCTGGGTTGCGGTGGTAGTAGCGGATTCCGGCTTGGGTGAGGTGTTGCTGGGCGGCGTGGAGCCGGTCGTCGGCGGGGGTGGTGTGGGTGGTGACGATGAGCAGGCTGCCGGTGGGCAGGTGCCGGGCGAGTTGGGTGGCCAGGTTGTGGAGGTGGTGATCGTCGAGGTGGTGGGCGAGGTTTGTGGCCAGGACCGCGACCGGTGTGGTGCGGTCGAAATGGTCGGTGACGGCGGCGACCAGGTGCGCGGGTTGGGTGGGGTCGGCGGCGATGACGGTCACGGTTCCGGCGGGGTCGCTGGTGTGCAGGGCGCGGCAGTGGGCGAGGGCCAGCGGGTCCGTGTCGGTGTACACGATGTGACTGGTCGGAGCGATGTGTTGAGCGATGAGGTGCGTGTCGGTGTGGTCCGGGGCGGGCAGTCCGGGGTTGAGGTCGACGAACTGGCGGATACCGTTGGCGGTGAGGCGGGCGACGGCGCGGCCGGCCGCTTGTCGGGCGGCCCGACAGCTGTGGGGCATACCGGGGTGGATGCGGGTGGTCTGGTCTGCGAGGGTCCGGTCGACGGCGAAGTGGTCCTTGCCGCCGGCCCAGTAGTTGACGAGTCGGGCGAGCGCGGGCCGGCCGGTGTCGAGCCCGGCGGACGCCGGGCGACGCAACAGCCCGGCAGGGACGGTGTCCGCCGGTGCGGCGGGCGGACGCGCGGGGTGGATGCCGGTGGTCACGGCCGCCCCCGGCCAGGGGCGGTGCCACGGCTGCGCGTGTGGGGTTGGCGCCACATGGGCCACAGGGGTGGTCCGCCGTCGGGCAGGTGCACCGGGGCGGGGGTGGTGTCGTAGTAGCCGTGTCGTTGGTAGAGGCGTCGGGCGTCGGTGGTGGTGGCGACGAGGTGGACGGGGGTGCCGGCGGTGTCGCAGGTGGTGTGCCGGTGGGTGAGCAGGGCGGTGCCGAGGCCGTGGCGCTGCCGGTCGGGGGCGACGCCGAAGTAGGCGAGGTAGGTGTGCGGGCGGTGTGGGGCGTGGTCGTGCAGGAGCGCGGCGAGGTGGGTAAACCTGCCCGCGTGCGGGCCCGCGACCCTGTCCACGAGTGCGGTGTGGTGGGGGTCGGGGTTGCCGGCGGCGGTGTGGGGCAGCCAGACGGCGGCGCCGGCGTGGTCGTCGCTGGTGTACACGGTGCCCGAGGTCATGGCGTGGGTGAGGATCGCCGGGCAAAGTCGCTGGTAGACGTGTCGGCGTTCGCCGGGGTCGGGGATGAGCCAGACGGCGTCCGGAGTGTCGACGAACGCGTCGACCAGGGTCGCGGTGAGTGCGGGGATGTCGTGGCGGTCGGCGACACGGATCACGGTCGTGGTGGGGGTGGTGGTCACCGACGGATCTCCTTACGTGCGGCGGGGGTCGACTGGGTGGTGGAGCGGGTGGCGGCGTCGGCGCCCGCGCCGACCGTGGCGTAGACGTGGCGGCGTGTGCGGTGCAGGACGGTCGCCCAGACCAGACCGGCGGTGACGGCGGCGGCGTAGAGGCCGGGCAGCGCCCACCGGGCCGGCGAGCCGGGCGGGGTGTTGAGAAGGTCACCGAAACCGATGAGAGTGCCGCCGAGGATGAACACCAGCAGGTTGAGCGCGACGCCGGGAGCGACCGCGGTCGACCAGCGGGACTCACCCCGGCGGTCGTGGCGAAAGTATGCGAGGACGGCGAGGCTGGTCGCGGTCATCAGGATCAACACACCCAGCCCGCCGGTGACGGTCAGCCAGAAGAACAGATGAACGACCGGATCCAGGCCGGCCAGCGCGTAGCCGGCGATGGTCAGGCCGGCCACACCGGTCTGGGCCAGCGAGCCGAGTCTCGGCGCCCCGGTCCGCCCGTGGGTACGCCCCAGCGCGGCGGGAAGGACCTGTTCGCGGCCCAACGCGAACAGGTAGCGGGCGACCATGTTGTGGAAGGCCAGCAGGGCGGCGAACAGGCTGGTCACCAGCAGCAGCCGGCCCACGTCGACGAACAGGCGTGGGAGGTGGCCGTCGACCAGCACGAACATCAACTCCGGCCCATGGCGTGCGGCGGCGTCGATGATCTGGGTGGGGCCGGCGGCGGTCTGCATCGCCCACGCCGACCCCGCGTACAGGAACGCGGTGACGGCGATCGCGGTGTAGGTGGCGTGCGCGACCGTACGCCGGGGGTCACGGGTCTCCTCCGCGAGCACCGTGGTGGCCTCGACACCGACGTAGCCGGCGATCCCACCGACGAGGATCGCCGCCATCCCCGGCACCGCCAGATGCCCCGGCGCCAACCCGTGCACCGCTAGTCCCCCGGCGGCGGCGGGGTGGGTGGCCATGATCGTGTCGAAGACCACCACCACGGTGATCTCCGCGACCAGCAGCACACCCAGGACCCGGCCGTTGAGGTCGACCCGCGCCAACCCCAGCACCGCGACCAGCAGCCAGCCGGCGAGCGCCCACACCCACCACGGCAGGTTGACACCGGCCACCGCCGACACGGTCGCGGCGGTGACGACACCGAACGCCCCGTACAGGCCGACCTGCATCAGGTTGTAGGCCACCACCGCCACGAACGCCGCCGCCACCCCACAGGCGGGGCCGAGAGCGTGCGCGACGTACGAGTACATCGACCCGGCGTTGACGACATGCCGCGACATCGCGACGTAGCCGACCGCAAACACGACCATCACGGCGGCGGTCGCCGCGTACGCGACCGGCACCCCGGACAGGCCGGTCACCGCGTACGCGGTCGGCACCGCCGACGCGACCACCGTCATCGGCGCCGCAGCCGCCAGGACAAAGAACACCACCTGCGGCACACCCAGCCGCGACCGGGCCAACGCGGCGGCGACACCACCCCGACGCGGACGCGGCACACCATGAGAAACAGACACAACAATCCCCCAAGAAAAGACAAGAACCAGACGAGACGGAGGCAGGTCAGAGAAAAGAGCGGGCAGGGCGCCTGAGCAGACGCCTGAGCAGGGCAGACGGTGGTCAGGTCCGGCTACCCAGCACAGCCCGGCCGACCGCCGCCTCCAGCTCGACCAGCAGGGCGTCGACCTGCGCCGGCACCGGACTCAACAACCGGTCCAGACGCCGCCGAGCCCGCGGCTCACCGCCGAGGAACCGGCCCTCGACACCAGCGGCGACACACAACCGCGCCAGAACGCTGTCGAACTGGTCCAACCGGTCACCACGACCGATCCGGGTCGACAACCGCGCCCACGGCCACGCCGCCACATTCATGTCCGTCGGCTCCCACACCGTCCGGACCGTCACCAGCCGCCGCACCCGCACCGGACGCACCACCCCCGCGTCGGCCAACCGCTGACCGATCGCCGGCACCGACACATCGGCGAGAACGTCCAGCCACACCGGAACCGGCTGACCCGGCTCGGCCGCCACCCAGGCCACGATCTGCCGCTCCAACCCGCCCAGCCGCACCCCCGGTTCCGGACACGCCAGATGCCCCGACGCCGTCACCTCCAACACCCCCGCAACGACCAGGTCCGCCAACACCGCGGCCGTCGCCCCGAACCCGGCGATTCGCGCCGTCACCCGCAACTGACCCGACACGTCGTGATGCGCCATCAGGAAGAACTCATCCGCCAACAACCGACGATCCACCGGCAACGACAACACCCACCGCCGACCGGCACCGGAGCGGTAGACGGTCACTGGGCACCAGTTTGCAGGCGCACCGGCTCACCAGGGCAGGGCAGGGAGTTGCCCCAGCTGCGTAGCTGGGACGCAGGCCGACGCCCCGCGTCATCAAGATCGGTTTTTGATAGTGGCGGAATCACAGCCCAAACGTCCCATCCATCGAGGAGCTCGGCGGTCACGACTAACCGTGCCTCCACTCACTCGATTAGTCGACCACGAAGGATGGGATATCCGTTCGCGCGATACTCCCCGCGATGCGGGGAGCGAGACATGGTAGGACTTCCACAGAGGTCTACCACGCCGTATGTTCAGGTACTAAGGACAGACGACGGCAAGGAGCCGCTGGTGCCCAGGACCGCACGCAGCTACCAACAGGAGGCCGAGGAACTTCGCGCCCAGGGGTCACTGACCTAAACTTTGGTCGTTTTGTTGGCAATACTGCTGGTTTTGGGCTGGGTGCGGGT
>NZ_JBHMIO010000026.1:0-76428 GCF_048060275.1 Micromonospora sp. LOL_015 | reverse complement strand
GGGCCCACCCGCCGGGCCGCCCGGCCGGTGCCTACCGGCTACGGGCCTGGGCCTGGTGGCCGGCGGCCTGAGCCGGGCTGCCGCGGGCCGGATTGCGTGGCGCGACCATGCACAACGACCCCGCCCGCCGGATCATTCCGGGTCGGCCGCCGGGCCGGGGACAGCCGTCTCCCGCCGAGGTGTCGGCACCTGCGGCGTACCACCGGCCCCGTCGGACTCCATGACCAGGTAACGGGGTCGGCGCTTCGTCTCGTAGTAGATCCGGCCGATGTACTCGCCGATCACGCCGAGGATCATCATCTGGATACCGCCGAGACCGATGACGCTGACGATGATCGTGGTGTAGCCGGGGGCGTCGATCCCCCGGATCAGCGCCGCCGCGACCACCCAGGCCGCATACGCCACGGCGATGAACGTGAGCCCCATGCCGGCGTAGATCGCCGACCGCAGCGGCCGGTCGTTGAACGACAGCAGCCCGTCGAACGCGTAGTTCAACAGGGACCGGAAACTCCAGCGGCTGCCACCGTCGGCGCGGGCCTCGTTCGGGTACGCGAACACCACCGTGTTGAACCCGATCCACGAGTAGAGGCCTTTGGAGAACCTGTTGTACTCGGGCATGGCCCGCAGCGCGTCGACCGCCCGGCGGGACAGCAGCCGGAAGTCGCCCGCACCGTCGAGCAGTTGCACGTCCACCCAGCGGTTCATCAGCCGGTAGAACGTCCGCGACGCGACGGTACGGACGAACCGGTCACCCCGTCGGTCGCGGCACGCGATGACCTGGTCGTACCCCTGCCGGTACAGGGCGACCATATCGGGCAGCAGGCGTGGAGGGTGTTGCAGGTCGGCGTCCATCACGATGACGGCGTCCCCGCTGGCCCGGTCCAACCCGGCGAGCATCGCCGACTCCTTGCCGAAGTTGCGGCTCAGCGCGAGATACCGGACGGCCGGGTCGGCCGCCGCCAGCCGGCGCAGCTCGGCCAAGGTGCCGTCGGTGCTGCCGTCGTCGACGAAGACGTACTCGATCTCGACGTCGTCGAGCGCGGTCACCGCGGCGGTCACCGCCGTGTGCAGCCGGGTCAGCGAGGCGTCCTCGTTGAAGCAGGGCACCACGACCGACAGTCGCAGCGGCCGACTGGCCGGCGCGGGTGGTTCGGCCGGCGGGCCGGCCGGACCGGAAGGGTCAGTTGAGTCGGTAGACGAGGGCACCGTCGATCTCCTCACGGGTGATGCCCAACCCGTCGACCGGACGTTGGGCGACCCCGTCCCACGGTGTGCCGATCAGCCGGTCCGGCATCACCAGCACCGTACGCACCCCCAGGTCGCGCAGGTATCCGACGCTCGCCGGGTCGGGGAAGAACGCGGTGACCGCCCGGGTCTGCTCCTGGCCGGCCGGGACGAAACCGGCCAGACCGTTGGCGACCTGCGGGAAGTCTCCCTCGGTGGTCCACAGCATCACGTTCAACTCGAACGCGCCGGCGTCGCTGGGCAGCACCAGTACCGGCCCGGTGAGCTGGCCCCAGGCGGCCGGTGGGGTGGGCACCTGCGGATGGGCGGTGCGGTTCATTCCCTCGACCACCACCAGCGCCAGCGGGATCGCCAGGACGGCACCGGCGGCCTGCCGGGACCACCGCGGCCATCCGGCGGCGGCCCGGCGCAGCGCCGTGGCCGCGGCGGTGAGCGCCCCGGCGGCCAGCACCGCGAGGAGCAGGCTGGTCCAGATCATCATCCGCCCCGGGGTACGCAGCGCGTCCCAGCCCGGCAGGTGCTTGGACAGTGTCAGGTAGCCGGGGTCGCCGTCGCCGCCGAGCGTGGCGCCGAGAGCGAGCAGCGCCGTGCCGATGACTCCGGCGGTGAGCGCCACCCGGTGCCGAATCCGAAACGACGAGACGACCAGGCCGGCGGCGGCCAGGGCGATCAGCGTCACCCCGGGCAGCAGCGTCATCTCCGGCGGCCAGAAGATCTGCTCCCGGGTGCCGGCGTGCCGTTCTCCCCACAGCCAGGACTCGGCGGGTGCGGTGATCAGGCCGACCACCGGCGGGGAGAACATCTCGGTCCAGGCCAGGCTCCGCTCCGCCTGCGGGTTGAGCTCGACGACGTGGAAGTAGGCCGCCGCGATCGCGAGGGTGACCGCGCCGAAGATCACCCCGCCGACGGCGTCGGCGACGAGTAGCCGTCGGCCGAACGGCGGGCGGCGGCGGTGTCGCCACCAGGAGATCCCGTAGCCGCCGGCGGCGACGATCCCGGCGGCGAGCAGGAAGTAGACCAGCGGCAGTCCGATGCCGAAGCCGAGGCTGATCTGCCAGGCGGCGACCAGCCAGCCGGCGAGGGCCCAGCCCGGTCTGCGCCGTTCGGGGCGGTAGCCGTGCCGCAACGACCAGCCGTGGCCACGGGCGAGCATCGCCAGACACAGCGCGATTCCACCGGTGGAGAGGATGTTCATGTGCCCGGAGTGGGCCAGCCGCCAGGGGGCGAAGGCCCACGCGACCCCGGCCACCGCCGCGCCGATCCGGCCCGCGCCGAGCTGTCGGATCAGGGCGTACGCGCCGATGAACGCCAACGCGTACAGCAGCACGTACAGGATGTTGTAGCGGATCAGCGCGGCTTCGAAGCCGGAGCCGATCATCCCGGCCGGTGCGTAGCCGAGGAGTGTGTCGCTGTACGCGTAGGTGTAGCGCTCGGGGAAGAACGTGTTGGAGTGCCAGAGCCCGGTCGGGTCGGTCGACAGCGCGTGCCCGCCCCAGGCCACCTGCCAGGCCTGCAGGGTGGGGTCGGCGATGTCGCCGGGGATGGTGCTGGCGGGATGTCGCAGGGTGGGCCAGGTCAGCACCACCGCGAGGAGCAGTCCGCCGAGCACGGCCAAGGTCCATTCGTGCCGCAGGAACCGCCACAGCGGGGGCCGGGGGGCGGACAGGCGGTCTTGAGCGGTCTCCACGAGAATCGATGATCTCAAATCAGGACGTGGGCTGTCGAACCCGCCCGTCACTTGTCGGGCCGGATCTGGTCCGCCGATCATCGTCGCTTCGGTGACCCCGCGCAAGCCCGGCCGGACCTGCGAGAACCAGGGTTCGTTGTCGCTGACGTCAGCCTCAGCGGCTGTGGCGGGGTCCGTGCCGGAACGCAGGTCGTGCCGGAACGCAGATCGCACCGGAACCGGTGCCGGGCAGACCGGGTGACCGCAGATCCGTTGCCCAACGGGCTGATTGCCCGGGATTGACCCAGAAAGCCATCCTTAGGCCTGTTGCCCTGAAGGTCTGGTGTGTAACGCTGACGTTTCGCATCTGCCCGACGTCCTGACAGACGTCCAATGGGGAGGTATTGGTGACACGTTCGAGAAGACTCGTGGCGGCCGGACTGGCCGCCGTACTCGTGATCGGGCCGGGGCAACCTGGCCGGGCCACGCCGACGGACGGAGACAGCGCCAGTCGGACCTCTGCCGGACAGGCGCCGGCCGGTCAGCGCGCCACGGTCACCCTGCTCACCGGCGACCAGGTCACCGTCACCGGTACCGGCGCCGCTGCACTGCGCCCGGGCGAGGGTCGCGACGGCATGCAGTTCCGCACCTACCGGATCGACGGGGAGCTGCACGTCGTCCCACGCGACGCCGCCGAGCTGGTCCAACGCGGCACACTGGACAGCCGACTGTTCAACGTCACCAAGTTGATCGAGTGGGGCTACCACGACGCCGCGCGGGACACCCTGCCGCTGATCGTCACCACCGCGCGGGGCGACGTCGCCGCCCGTGGCACCGCCGTGCTCGCCGTCGATGGCCTCGACGTGCAGCGTGACCTGCCGGCGATCGACGGTGCGGCGGTGACCGCCGACAAAGCCACTATCGGCGATCTGTGGTCCATGGTGTCCGGCGGCCCGGCCGCCCGTGGCACCGACACCGGTATCCAGCGGATCTGGCTGGACGGCAAACGGCAGATGCTGCTGGACCGCAGCGTCGCACAGATCGGCGCACCCGCCGCTCACCGGGCCGGGTTCACCGGCGCCGGCGTCACCGTCGGCGTCATGGACAGCGGCGTCGACACCGGACACCCCGACCTGGCCGACGTCGTCATCGAGACGCGTAACTTCACCGACGGGCCGGAGGAGGGCGACACTACCGGCCACGGCACCCACGTCGCTTCGATCATCGCCGGCAGCGGCACCGCCTCCGGCGGCAAGTACCAAGGTGTCGCCCCAGCCGCGAAGATCATCTCCGCGAAGGTCTGCCCGGCGGCCTGGTGCGACGACTCGGCGATGATCGACGCGATGCACTGGTTCGCCGTGGACAAACAGGTCCCGGTGGTCAACATCAGCATCGGCGGCGGCGACGGACCCGAGATCGACCCCCTCGAGGAGGCGGTCAACACCCTCACCGAGCAGACCGGCACCCTGTTCGTCATCTCCGCCGGCAACGCCGGCGCCGACCGTACCGTCGGGTCACCCGGCAGCGCCGACGCGGCACTGACCGTCGGCGCGGTCGACCGCGACGGCTCGCTGGCCGACTTCTCCAGCCGAGGCCCGCGGGTCGGCGACGACGCCGTCAAACCCGACATCACCGCACCCGGTGTCGACATCGTCGCCGCCCGCGCCGAGGGCACCACCCTCGACGTCCCGATCGACGAGCACTATGTCTCCGCGCCGGGCACCTCGATGTCGGCGCCGCACGTCACCGGCGCCGTCGCGCTGCTCGCCCAACAGCAGCAGGGGTGGACCGCGCAGCAGTTCAAGTCCGCCCTGATGGGGTCCGCCGCGCCGCACCCCGGCACCGGTGCGTACCAGCAGGGCGCCGGCCTGGTCGACGTGGCCCGCGCCGTCACCCAGACAGTGACCGCCGCACCGGCCAGCATCTCCTACGGCCGCGCCCTCTGGCCGCACCAGGACGACGAGCCGATCAGCCGGACCGTGACCTACCGCAACAACGGCACCGAGCCGGTCACCCTCGACCTGGCCTGGGAGATCACCGGACCCGCGGGCGCGTCGGTGCCGGCCGGCATGTTCACCACCAGCGCCGCGCAGGTCGAGGTGCCCGCCGGCGGTACGGCCAGCGTCGACGCCACCGCCGACACCAGTGTCGCCGCCGCCGACGGCTACTACAGCGGCCAACTGGTCGCCACCGGCGGGCAGATCCGCGTCGTCACCCCCGTCGGGGTGCACCGCGAGGTCGAGAGCTACGACGTGACCGTGTCGCACATCGACGTCGACGGCGGACCAGCCCAGTCGTACTGGACCGCACTGGTCGGTCTGAACAACTCGTACTTCGACTTCCCGTACCACGAGGACGGCACCGTGGTGACCCGACTACCCAAGGGCGAGTACGGTCTGTTCGCCACGATCGATGAATTCGACGAGGAGGGCGAGCCGACCAGCAGTGCCGTCCTCGCCCAGCCGCGCCTCACCGTCGCTGCGGAGGCCACTGTCACCCTGGACGCCCGGCAGGCCGCACCGGTGCGGGCCACCGTGCCGCAACCGGCCGCCCGCGCCGCGATCGTCGACGTGACCGTCGGCTTCGACACCGTCGGCGGTCCGGCGGGCGTCGGTGCCGCGTACCCCGGATTCGACGGGGTGTCGTCGAAGCAGCTCGGCGGCGACGACCCGGCGCCTGCGTTCGGCTCATCCATCTCCCACCAGTGGTTCAAGCCGGACCCCGACGGCGGGTACGCGAACAGCCCGTTCGCCTACGCGCTGAGTGAGGTCTTCGACGGCCGGCTGCCCACCGGGTACCAGCGCGACTACGCCGCGGGTGACCTGGCCAGGGTGCGGCAGGACTTCCGGGGCATCCCGACCGGTGACGTCTCCGACCGGCTGCTCGTCGCCGAGTTCGACGACCCGAAACTGGGCGCGTTCACCGAGCTGACCGAGGTGCGCGTTCCAGGCGAACGGATCGAGTGGTTCAGCACCGACCGGGTGGCCTGGTTCTCCGACCTGTACTTCTCCAACTACTCGGTGGAGGACGACTGGCTGGAACCGGTGTCGTTCCTCTACGCACCGGCGCGCGCCTACCCCGCCGGTGGCCGACGCACCGACATCTGGAACCTGCCGCCGTTCGGCCCGGCGATGCCGGCGACGTCGTCGCCGACCGGTTGGGCCAGCCGACTCGGCGACGAGATCCTGGTGGAGGTGCCACTGTTCGGTGACGCCGCCGGGCACGCCGGCGGTTCGGTCGCACTGACTGAGCGCACCGCGCTCTACCGTGCGGGCGAGTTGGTCGAGGAGTGGGAGACCGGCGGCTTCGGCTATTTCGTCGTACCGCCTGCACAGGCCGACTACCGGCTGGAGACGTCGGCAACCCGTGACGTCGGTGACCTGGCCACCGAGGTGAGCCTGGTCTGGACGTTCCAGTCTGGGCGGGTCAACGGTGACCAGTGGCGGCGGCTGCCCGTCATGGTGGCCCGGCCGGCGCCGCCGGTCGACGAGGCCGGCGCCGCCCCGGCCGGCGACCAGGTCGACATTCCGGTGACGGTGCGCCGGCAGACCGGGGTCACGGTCAACCTGGACGCGTTGTCGGTCGAGGTCTCCTACGACGACGGCACCACCTGGCTGCCGGCTCCGGTGCGTGCCGACGGCCGCAGCTGGGTGGCCACGGTCCAGCATCCGGACAGCGAAGGTTACGTGTCGCTGCGGTTCGGTGCCGAGGACCGCAAGGGCAACACGTTCACCCAGACGGTGATCAACGCCTACCGGCTGGTCGCCGCCGACTAGCGTTTTCTCACTCCCCAGGCCCCGGTGGCCGTGACCCGTACCCGGGTCACGGCCACCGGAGCCGCACCAGCTGGGGCGCCGGATCGATCTGAGGGGTGCCGGTTCGGCTCAGACCGTGCCGAAGAAGGACTTCAGCGCGGGCACCCGGCGGATGAGGAACTGGTCCAGCGCCAGGACGACCAGCAGGGACAGGCCGAACAGGGGCAGGAAGACGCCGAGTACGACCATGGAGGCGAGCAGTACCCAGCTGCCCCAGACGGGGAGTTTCGCACGCGGTGCGGCGAGGCCGGAGGCCGTGGCCCGACGGGTCCACCACATCATTGGTCCGGTGACGCACATGAAGATCACGGCGAGGCAGAACAGCGTGGACATGATCGTGTTGAAGGTGCCGAGGCGGCGCCCTTCGTGCAGGGCGATGCCCTGCGAGACCACCTTCGCCATCGCGCTGTAGTCGTCGTAGCCGTACTGGCCTACCACGTCGCCGCTGTACTGGTCGACGTGGATCGTCGTCTCCTGGGTCACGTCGGACTCGGCGGGGTTACCGACGTCGTACCACTGGCTGCTCATCACGCTGAACACCCCGGTCTCGCCCTCCGGGTACAGGATGAGGTACGGCCCGGGGGCACCCAGCGTCTGGGCCGCGTCGACCGCCCGGTCGATCGAGATCGGGGTGCCGCCGCCGGTGCTGCTGCCCTGCGGGGCGTTGCCGGAGGCCCACCCGGCGGGTGCGGACTGACCATCGCTGTCCTCGATCTGCTGTCGGATGGTGGACTCGGCACCGGGGTCCGCGCCCCACAGCCCGGAGCCGGAGTTGACGGCGATCTGCTGGGCCTGAGCACCCCACACACCGGTCCAGGGCAGCCCGGAGACGACCAGCAGCAGGATGCCGAGGCCGACGGGGAGCCCGACGAGGGCGTGGTAGCTGCGGAGCCGGGCACCGCGGTTGCCCTTGGCTTCGGCGCCACTGCGCGCACGGCGGCCGAGGAAGAAGATGATGAACCCGGTGATCGTCAGCACGATCGCCCAGGAGGCACCGAGTTCGACGATGCGGTCGCCGAAGCCACCGTCGCCGATGAGCAGGTCGCCGTGGACGCGTTCGGCCCAGGTGGAGATGAGCTGGTCCTGGCTGAGTTCGCCGGTGACGGTGGCGGTGTAGGGGTCGACGTAGATGTTGGTGCTGCTGCCGTCGTCGAGCCCGACGACGAACAGGGTCGCCCGGTCGCCGGTGCCGTCCTGCACGGACAGGATGGGACGGTCCGGGAAATCCGCGCGGACGGCCGCTTCCTGGGCGGACAGCTCGGCCCGTTGCGCGCCGTCGGCCACCGGCACCTGCAGTACCCCGGGGTGGGCGAGGGAGTCCACCTCTGCCCGGAACATGTAGGTCATACCACTGACGGCGAGGCAGAAGAGTACGGGTATGACGAGGACTGACCCGTAGAAGTGCCAGCGCCAGAACGCGGCGAACCAGTTCGTCTTCCGCGGCCGGGCCGGGGACGAGGGCGCATCCTCGGGCGGCGTCTCCCCGGGAGGCGGTGTCTCGGCTTCTACGGTGGTCATCGGCTGGCCCTTCCTGATCGTCACGTTGTTCGTCGGTGGAACCTGTGGTACTAGCTAGAGTCGTGCTGGAGACACCCTGGGTTCCCGTCCTGACGATCGTTTTCCTGCTGACAGGGCTCGTCTGTGTCGGTGACCTGGTCATCCGTCGCCGTGGCGTGCCACGCGACCAGGCGTTCTCCGACGCGGAGCTGATAGACATCAATCACTGTGTGATGAGCGCCGCGATGATCCTGATGGCCTGGCTGATGGTGCACGGCCCGGTCGCCTGGGCGCAGGTCGCGATCTTCGGCATCCTGGTGCTCGCGTTGCTGCCCGGGTACGGGCGGGCGCGTGGCAGGCCGGAGCGCGTCGACGTGCTGGGCCACGTCACGCAGAACCTGGCGATGATCTGGATGCTCACCGCGATGCCGACCCTGATGTCGGAGATGGGGATCGGCGGCGGCTCCGGGCACGCGCACGGGGTGGCCGCCGCCGGGGCGACGCCCACGCCGACTCCGGCGTGGGCGGACATGACGAACGTCGTCTTCGTGGCCCTGAGCACGGCCGGGGCGCTGTGGTGGCTCTACCGCGCCGTGACGACGTCCGGCCATCGGCTGCATCTGCTCAGCTACGGCGTCATGAGCGCAGGCATGGCGACGATGCTGCTGCTGATGAACGTGTGAGACCCGCTGGCGGGTACGGATCAGCCCTCGGTCCGGTCCTCATCACGGACCGGACCGGACCGAGGCTGCGGTGCGTGGCAGCCGGGCCGGTCAGCTTCCGGCTGGCCGGTGATCAGCGGGTGACGGTGATGTTGGCGATGAACGACCGCCAGGCAGCCGGGGCGAAGTCGAGGGTGCCGCCATCGCGGTCCTTGGTGTCCCGGACGAACACCCGACCAGGAAGATTCTCGGCCACCTCGACACAGCCCTGAGTGTCGCTGTGCGTGCTCTTGTGCCAGCGCGCGCCGGTCATGTCCATTTTTCAGCCGTCCTCATGATCAGTTCTAGGCTCTGATGGCTCGGCAGAGCGTACCCCCGGATCGCTTCCCAGGTCTGCTCAAGCTCTGCGGTGTCGTCTGGGGCTTCGACCACCTTGCCGCGTAGGTGGCCTTCCACGTAGCCGACCGCTCGACCGTCCACGGTGGCAAAAATGAATCCGCCATCGACGCCGGGGTAGGCACCGGTCGACAGCGGGACCAGGTGAATCTGGACGTTGGGGCGTTCGGCGGCCTCGGCGAGCGCGGTGAGCTGCTGGTGCATCACCTCCGGCCCGCCGACGCCACGATGAAGCAACGCCTCATCGATCACCGCAGCAAGATGACACGGGTTCGACTCGCGTCTCAGGATTTCCTGTCGTTCGATTCGAGTGGAGATCGCTGTCTCCAGTTTCTCGCCGTGGATGCCGTAGGTGGTGAGCACCGCTCGTGCATATGGCTCAGTTTGCAACAGACTGGGTACGACCAAGGGTTGGAAGGCTCGGAGCAGGCTCGCCCGCTGCTCGTACTCGATGAAGGGCTTGAACCAGATCGGGGCGTGTTCGCCGATGACGAACTCGCGGTAGAATTTCATGAAGGCGGTGCCGAACACCTTGTCGACCATGCCCAGGTAGTTGGGCAGGGCGGGGCGTTCGCCGCGCTCGATCGAGCCGACGTGCTTTGCCGAGAAGTGGACGCGCTCACCCCAGGACTCCTGGGTGAGGCCCATCGACTCGCGCACCCGCCGTAACTCCGATATCAGATACTCGCTGCCGCTCACAAGCCCCTCGCATCCCTCGGATTCCCTCGTGCCCACGCGGCGGAGGCATCGCCGAAAGGCGTCCCCGTTGATTGAAGTCGCCAACTATCTTCCTTGACGAATGCAGAGGCGTCCAGCATGGATCTTGGTCCTGTGGATAACTGCCAGATCAGGCTGAGGAATTGATCTTCGGGCTTCTATCAGATTAACTCTTGCCGCTGCAAGGCTTTCGCATCCCTCGGATTCCCTCGTGGTGGTCGAGGTTCGCGTCATGGGACTCCCGGCGTGCACGGGGTCACCGGTCGGGTTCCGCCAACTGCGAATCGGAGTCCAGGGTGGGATGTCGCAACTCGTTCGGCTATCCAAGGAGGATCCTGGTGATGCACAGGAATGACGGGATCGGCGGGACGTGCCGGCTGACCTCCGCCCGCGCGGTCGACCCCGCCCCGGCCAGTGCGATCGACGCCGCGCTTGACCCCGGTGACACCGTCGTGGCGCAGGCGGTGCGCCAGGCGCGGCTGGACATCGCCGAGCATCTGCCGTCGGCGCGGCTCGGCGAATGCCGCACCTGTGACGTCGCCGCGCCGTGCCGGCCGTTGCTGCGGTCGCTGGTCATCCTCGACCGGTAGGACCCGGGCAAGGCCCGCCGGGTGCGGGCGGTGCTGCAGCTGTCCGGGCTGATGCCGGACGGCTACCCGCACGGGAAGGACGACGACGATGTCTGACCAGCCGCTGCGGGTCGGTGAGACGCTGCACCTGGGATCGTCGGCGGTGGACGCGACGGCCGGATGGTGGCGATCGCCGTCTACAAGCGGTCGTTGACCCACCCCGGGGTGCGGGAAGCCCCGCGCGCCGGCAACGGGACCGACCCGTAGCAGTGAGAAGCCGGCGCGGCCGGCGCGGTGCCGGCACCGACTTCATCGCGACCGACGATCCGTATCAACGCGCCGAGCTCCTGGCGAGTCACCTGCACCGGATCGAGGCCGCACACGACCGTATGCGGGCAGCGGTGGTGTCGCTGCGCCAGCTGCTGCGACCCGACGCCGTGACACTCGACGTCGAACTGCGTTCCGTTTCCGCCCGGACCGTGGCCGCCAGCAGTGCACAGGTCCGGGTCGAGGACTCCGTCGACTGGTCCAGCCTGGCCATGGACGAGCTGCACGCGGCCTTCCCGCCCACGGAACGCACCGGGCTACCCGGTGGCCGGTACGCCAACGAACTGTTCACCAGCGGCGCCGGCGTCATGGCTGATCAATGGGGTTCGCGAGTACACCTACACCACGGATTTTGTCAGCGCTCACCGCATTGGAGACGCCCGTGTCGACGTGGTGCAGCATCTGGCGGGGAACTTCCCGGATGGCTCAGCGGACCTGCACTACCGGTTCGACCTGGATGGTGCCGCGTCGACCGCTGGGTTACGGCAACAGCTGTTGTTGATCCACTGCGCGTCATCGACGCGACACTACGGTGGGACGTTTGCTCGGGCGGATCGGATTATGCGTCAGCCCCGATGCGGGTGGCGAAGGCGCGCAGGTCCGGAAGGGACCGGTGGCGGTCGCTCGCCAGCAGGTCGACGGTCAACCGCTGAGCCCACGGCCGGTAGCGGACCTCCTGCGGCGCGGTCTGCTCGGCGGCGAGCAACGCCCGGTACGCCTCGATGTTCGCGCCTCGGCCGTGCAACGCCAGCGCGGTGTCCTGCCAGTAGCGGGCCCGACGCTCCACGGTGCCCAACTGCTGCGGGGTGATGGTGCGGGCGCATTCGACCGCCGCGCCGAAGTCACCCAGCGCTCGGCAGACTCCGATCCGGTACAACGCGACGTCGACGCTGCCGAAGGCGGGCTTCAGATCCGCTCGCCGGGCGGCCTCGTCCGCCTCGGCGAGCAGATCCAGTGCGGTGTCCCGCCGGTCGCCGAGTGCGGCCGTGTAGGCGGCGGTGGCGAGCAGCCGCCCGTACGCGGTGACGTCATCGCGTTGCCGCAGCTCGGTGGCGGTGTCGAGCGTCGCCGCGCCGGTGAGCACGACCTTCTGGGCGGTGTCGCGGTGTAGGGTCCGGCGGAGCACGATCGCGGTGATCCGGGCATGTTCGGCCTGCAGCAGCGGGTCCCCGCAGGCTCGCGCCGTCTGACCAGCCCGGTCCATGATCGACCAGGACATGCCGTCCTCGTGCAGCTTGATCAGCACCTGTGCGGTGAGGTGGTACGCCCGGGTCGCCAGGGCGGTGGCCGCACATCGTCGGTCATCGGCGGCGTTCGCGGTGACCGTCGCCGCGCCGGTGACCAGCTGCGGTAGGCGGGTGGCGAGTCGCGCGTACCGACACGCCTGAAGGTCCGCCGACGCGGCGGCCAGCGTGGCGCGCAGCTCGACCGGGCCGACAGGTGGGGTGGTGCTCGGCTCCGCGCCGAGGAGCAGGCCCGACAGTCCGGCCGCCAGCTGCGGCGGGCGGGCAGTGGCGTGGCCGGCAGAGCCTGGGCCCGTGGGGATCGCCGCACCGGCGAGCCCCGCCAGACCGCTCAGTACCGCGCGCCGTCGGATCACGTCCTCTCCCGTCTCAGGCCAGGATCGGCTACCGGGAAGCCTAACGATCGAAGTGGACCCGTGGTGGCTGGCCGATGTGCCAGAGTTGGTCAAGCCGAACAGCTCCGGTGGAATGTCGAACACGTCGGCGAGCCGTCGTAGGGCGGACACGTCGGTCAGGCGCTGGCGGCCGCGTTCTATCCGCGACAGGCTCGCCGCGGAGTAGCCGCAGCGTCGTCCGGCCTCCGCGAGGGTCAGCCGGGCGGCCGTGCGGGCCAGCCGGATCAGGTTGCCGTAGTCGCCGGCTGCCGCCGCCCGACGCGTCTCGGGAAGGCCAGCCCACCGGCGGTCGCCGCTCATCGCAGTCTCCCACCCATGGTCACGCTCGGTATTGCCTCCACTGTGCAACGGACGTGCCAGCGCGTGCAAAGCGCTTGCGTATCCGGTAACGGGGCGTGTCGGCGCTACCTGGTCGCTGCTGTCCTGGAAGGGCGGCGGTGATGGCGCCGGACGGTGGGTGAGGAGCGAAGACAATGGATCAATCGGATCAAGGTCGACCTGGCCTTCGCCGGGTCGCTGTCGTCAATCGGACACTTGGTATGGGCCTGTTCGGCGTCATGGCGATCGTCGTCATCATGCTCGTGGCGGGTGGTCCCGGGCGATCGGCTGCGGTGAGCGCGATCGGCGGGATCGTCGCCGCGCTGGCCGGCCTCGCCGCCGCGTACCTCCGTCAAGGATGAGCTGGGCGTCATAGATCCATAGCTGATGGTGATTGCTGGGCTGCCCGGTGGGCGGAAGCGGTCCGCGTGGTCGATGCGCATTCCGTCGCTCTCGGGCGGAAAGCGATCATGTTTCGGCAGCAGCCGGTGGGATGGCCTTGCGGAGCTGGGGGCGACCATGAGCCCGAGATCGGGGCCCATCTCCGGAGCGAGGACGACACGAACGGCGCATGACCGAAGTCTAAGCGTAGTGGCGATATAACGAGCGGAGCCGCCCCTGGCAGGTCGATGAGGTTGACAGGTGTCCATGACGGCAGCCGCCCCGGCCAGTGCCGAGACCGCCAGGATCGATACGTGGGTGCGCGACCGCAACACTGGTGCCCGGGTGGCTGGCGTATGCGTGTTCGCGACCCCGGTCCGGGTGTTCAGCATTCCAGCGCAGTGCCGGCCGAACAGCGGCCGTACCGGTCGGGTGTCCATCGATGTACCAGGGCCCGGCTCCTACCACCTCTTCGCGTTGCCGGCTCCGGGCAGCCCGTACGGCGCGCAGTGGGTTGGACCGGACGGCGGCACCCGGGTCCAGTCCGGGGCCCGCCGGATCACTGTGGCGGCCGGCGAGACCAAGTCCGTGCCGGCGGTCATGCTCGACCTGCGGGCCACCATCACCGGGTACATGGTGCACAGAAAGGGGGGAGATCGTCGGCGGTGTGGTCGGTGTCGCCGGTCGTGCCCAGGTCGACCTCGTCCCGGCGGTCGTCGGCACCCCGGACCCGGCGACCTACCGGCTGCGGCACGGCGGCGAGTTGACCGTTCACATCCTCGACGAGCCGACGAGCGCCGGCCGGCAACTGGTCCTGTACAACTCCGGATCCGGCGAGCATGTCGGGTCGGTGGCGATCGGCGACGGCGCCACCTGGGGATTTTTGCGGGTCAGCGGCGGGCAGCACGTCAAGATCCGGTGCCGCTGTACGGGTGGCGACCGCTGGTACGGCGGTTCGGACTTCGCCATGGCCGCCTCGGTGCGGGTCCGTCACCGGGACTGGTTGAACCTGATCCTGTGAGTCGGTGCCGGACCGGGTCAACCGATCCGGACTCCGACCAGGCTCAGCAGGTAGACGACGGCGAAGGCGCCGAAGAACACCCCGGCGGTGCCGAGCGCCACCTGGCTGGTCCACGACGGCCGTACCGGTGCGGGGAGCCGGCGGTTGACGTACATGGTGAGGCCGACCACGACGGGGGTGTGCGCGGCGGCGATGATACCGCCGACCGACAGGATCTCGACCGGGTTGCGGACCAGCAGGAACAGCACCAGCGGGGCGAGAGTCATGGCGACCGCGACATAGGTCAGGTAGACCGCCCGTGGGTGGCGGCTCAGGCGGGCCAGCCTGCCGGTCTGTTCGCCGTCATCAGCCGGTTCGTCGTCGGATCGGCCGGCGGTGATCAGTCTGGTGGCGTCGGCGTACGTGCGCGCCCAGCCGTCCTGGTTGGCGAAGATGGTGCCCCAGAGAGCAACCACCACACAGGTCAGCAGCAGCACCTCACCGAAGGTGCCCCACAGGTCGCCGAGCAGCGCGGTCAGGTCGCGGGCGACGTCGACCCCGTCGGGTACCCGCCCCTGCGGGGCGAGCAGTTCGGCGCCCAGCACCAGGAAGGAGACGATGACCAGTCCACCGCCGGCGACGCCGAGCGCGGCGGTCCGGCTCATCGTCCGGGTCCAGCCGCGTACCCGCTCGATCCGCTCGTCGCCGCCGACCTGCCCGTTTGAAGGCACATCGTCGCGGGCCCCGGCATCAGTCTGATCCGTTGACGAGGACGGGCCCGTCGGCCCGCCGAAGCCACGCGCCGCCACCCAGTAGGAGAACCACATGATGCCGACGGCGCCGGCCAGGATGAATCCGACCCAGGGCAGCACGAAGTACAGGTCGAGGTCGTCCGGCACGCCCGGCACCAGGCCCGTCACGATGTCGCCGCTGACCGTGCTGGCCGCCGCGGTGATGGCTGCGCCGACCAGGACCAGGGCCATCACGGCGGTGATCCGTTCCACGCCCTGGTAGCGGCCGGCCAGCACCAGTGCCCCGGAGCCGAGGATGACGGCGCTGGCGTAGACCGCCTGTCCGCCGGGCAGCGCCACCATGAGCGCGCTGCCGACCAGGGCGGCGATACCGGCGATGGTGACCACCCCGGCGACGATCTGCGGCACGAAGATCACCCAGATCGCCCAGTTGGCCGGCCCCGGTACGTCGCGGAAGCCGTCGAGCAGGGTGCGGCCGGTGGCAACGCTGTACCGGCCGGCCTCCCGGATCATGATCCACATGAAGACGGTCACGATCAGCGCCAGCCACAGCAGTTCGTAGCCGTACCGCGCGCCGATCCGGGGGGTGAACAGCACCGAGCCGGAACCCACTGACGACACCATCCACAGCAGGCCGGGTCCGTACCAGCGGGGCCGGTCACGGCCGGCCGGGACGGGGGTGGGCTGTTGGCGCAGACGGAAGGCGGTCGGCATGGTGAGATTCCCTGAGCGGTCTTTGTGCGGAGAACCGGACCTCTCCGGACCTACCCACATGCCGGTGGGTGACACCTGGGTGACGGACACTCGTCGACACACCGGCCGTCCTGCCCAGCTTCCCCGACTATCACGCAGGCGAATAGTAGGCATGTCATTACTTTGTGTTCCGGAAAGATCGGCAGGTGAGCAATGACAAGCAGTGCGCAGTGGTGTCCGGCCACTGGGTCGAGCATCTCCTCCGGCAACACTCGGTGGCTGGTGTCGGCTGCGGCCGGGATGGCACTGGCAGCGGTGATGGCCAGTGGCGCGGCGGCCGCGCCGGCCTCCGGGGCCGGCACCGGCAGCGGCAGTGCCATCACCACCCGGGTGTTCGACCGGACCACCGGGGAACCGGTCAAGGGCGTCTGTGTGCTGGCGCTGCCGGTGCTCACGTTCCGCCTGCCCAACGCCTGCTCGATGCGCAGCGGCGGCGGCGGACGGGTGACGGTCGAGGTGCCGGAACCCGGGCAGTACAACCTGTTCGCGCTGCCCAAACCGGACAGCCCGTACGGTGCCCAGTGGGTCGGCCCGGGCGGCGGCACCGGTCGCCAGCAAGAGGCACGTCGGGTCACCCTCGCCGCAGGTGAGACCAAGCGGGTGAATCAGATCCTGCTGGATCCCCGCGCCACGAAGATGTGGTCCGTGCCGGTCGGTGCCGACGGCACCTTCGACATCGACTGGGTCGGTCCGTACGAGTGGCCGGTGTTGTTCCGGTTGGACCGCGAACCAGCACAGTGGAGCGGAAAGGTCGGCAACCGGCTGCGGGCCGAGACCGTGCCGGCGGTGATCGGTGGCCCGGCCGAGCCGTACCAGTTCTGGCCCACGAGTCAGACGCGGGGTTTCGTGCGGGTGGTGGTCCGCGACGAAGGGCCGGGTCTGCCGGGTCGGGTGATCTTCTACAACGCGGTCACCAGGGACGTGATGGGCTTCGACGACTTCGGCCAAGGCAGATGGAAGTGGGTGGTGCAGGAGTACATCACCGGCGGTCAGCAGATCAAGATCGAATGTCAGTGCCCCGAAGGGACCCGCTGGTACGGCGGCACCGACTTCGACAGCGCCACCCCGGTGGCCGTGCCGTACTTCGGCTCCGTCTCGGTCGACCTGCGGTAACGCGACAGGACGGCCTTATCGGTGGCGGTGGGGCCGTGCGAGGTCAGCCAGACCGGCACACCGAGCGCCGCCTCGACCGCCGCCACCCAGGAGTCCGGGTCGGGCTCCGGGTCGGCGGCGTACCGGGGTCGGCTGGCCAGCAGCTTCGCGGTCAGCGCTGCCTGCCGGTCCAGGTCGCCGGGCGGGCCGACCGGCAGCCGGTCGGCCCAGTCGTAGCCGTCGCACAGCCGCAGCCGGTGCGCGCCGACCAGGTCCAGGTGGGTCAGCGCGAGGGCCTCGAGGTCGCCGGTGACGTCGAGGGCGTACCGGTGGGCGACGGCGTCGAAGTGGCCGAACCGGAACCGCCCCTGCCAGGCGTTGGTGCCGTTGTGCCGCTCCGGCGGCCGCAGCGTCGGGTCCTCGGTGACCAGCGGGCCGGGCCCGTGCCGGGGGGTGACCACCCGCAGCACCCCGAGCCGGGTCGCCGTACCGGGCATCCCGGCCTCGGCCAGCAGCGTGTCGACGTTGCCGTACGTCGTGGTGCTCCACGTGGTGTACGGGTAAAACCCGTGCCACTCGTCGAGAAGCACCCCCTGGGCGCCTTCGAAGACGACGGTTCCGGCGCGCAGCAGGCGGGTCGTCCATGACCGGTCGACGATCGACACCCGCCGCGCGAAGGCGGTGAACGCGGTGACAGTGTCCGCCACCGGTGGGGCGTACAGCGGCCCCAGTTCGGCGGTGAGCCGGTCGCGCAGCAGCCTCAGCCGGTGCCGCAGCAGGCCTTCGTCGAGGCAGTCGCCGACCCGGGGCGCGGTGTCGGGGTGGGCGAGAGCGTACGACATGCTCTCGCCCACCCCCATCCCGCAGGAGCCGTGCCGGTCGGCCCCCCGGGCGATCTCCCGGGCCTGGTTCGCGGCCCGGTGGTACGGGGTGGCCAGCAGCGCCTCCCGGTCGACGGTCACCTGGTCCAGCGCGTCGGGCACCCCGATCCCGGCCAGGTGCGTCGCCTCGCCGGCCAACGCCAGCGGGTCGACGACCACGAACCGGGACAGGTGTGTCGGTACGCCGTGGAAGGTGCCGGCGCCGAACTGGGCGAAGGTGTGGCTCCGGCCGTCGGGCAGGACGACGTTGTGTGCCGCCTGCCCGCCCCCGTTGAACCGGATGATCGCGTCGACCGGCCGGCTCGCGCACAGCCAGTCGACGACGGTGCCCTTGCCGGCGTCGCCGTAGCCGAGGTCGACCACGGCGACGTGCCGGCCGGTTGCGTCCCCGGCCACGCTGCTGGCCACCCAATTCACAGCCGGATCACCCGGTCGGCGTGGCCCGAGGTGGCCGGCAGGGTGCCGCGTACCGCCGGGGTGCGGTCGGTGCCGATCCGGGCGAGGGCCCGCGACACGGTGCCGGCGGCGTCGCCGGCACCGACGTCGCGCAGGTCGGCCAGGGCGGTGTCGAGGTCGCAGGCCTCTTCGCCGAGCGCCACGGTGGTGGCGATGGTCTCGCAGACCGCGTCCAGGTCGTCGAGTTCGACCGCGTTCTGCCCGAGCAGGGTCCGCCAGAAGTCGAGGATGCGGCGGTTGCCGGCGTAGTGGCTGCCGGCCGGCATCAGGTAGTAGGTGTCCCACCGGCGGCGGACCTCGTCGACGACGGCGCGCAGCGGGACGTCCTCGTCGAGGTCGTCCCCGATGAATTTCCGGACCTCGCGGGCCTTGACCTTCGGGTACGCCATCTCGTCGCCGATGACGAACAGGTAGCCGCGCTTGCCGCGCCGCTCGTGGCAGTCGATCGACGTGTGCCGGGCCATGAAGTACATGGCGAGCTCGTACGACTCCATCATCTGCCCGCCGCCACCGCCTTCGAGCACGATGTTGCCCAGGTGCTCGTCCATCCGGTTGTCCGACTCGAACTGGCCGATCTGCAGCGGCACCCGGTCGCAGGTGGCGTCGCCGATCGCACCGAACAGGATCTGCGGATCGGTGACGTAGCCCTTGCGCAGCAGCAGGCCGAGCAGTTGCGGCAGCTTCTGCTGCAGCGTCCGGGGCACGCCGCCCATCGATCCGGTGACGTCGAACAGGACGGCGACGGCCAGCGACTGAGGGTGTTCGGTCGAGTCGCGGCTCTCCCGGGCGGCGACGCCGCACGGGTCGAGGGTCGGGTGGACGGTGCGGGCACCGCCGTCGCTGTAGGCGAACGCGCTGGCGCCGGTGGCCTTGCGGTAGGCGCTGGCTGCGCGGTAGACGTCGGTCGACCAGGCTCCACTGCCCATGTCGGGCCTCCTTCGAAGCGGGTGATTCTTAACGGTGGTTGGGGTCGGGGATGGTGAATGGCCGGAACCGGCGGCGGCCCCAAAGCCGTTCGAGCAGGTCGTCGAATTCGGCGAGCAGCCGCCACGCGTCGTCGGGCCGCTGCCGTAGCGCGGCCAGCTGGCAGCCGTCGGTGAACCGGCGCATCGGCTCCGGTGCCTGATCGCCGGTCAGCCAGTCGAGGCAGCGGGCGGCCATCGCGAGGTCGGTTCCGGGGCCGGGGCTGCGGCGTCGGCGGATTTCGTCGGGGTACCAGTCGGCGTACGCCGGGACCAGCGCCGGCACCGGCGTGCCGTCGATGCTGGCGTAGCACCAGTCGACCAGCACCACGCCGTGCTGGTCGGGCTCGATGAGGACGTGGTCGGGTAGCACCGCGCCGTGGACCAGCCCGGCGCGGTGGGCGAAGCCGAGCGCGACCAGCAGCCGCCGCCACATCCAGGCCGCGTCCCGGGCGTCGACCCCGTCGGGGTACGCCCGACGGACCTCGGCGAGGCTGCGCAGCCCGGCGGCGGTGCCCAGCGCGGTGACCTGCCGGACGGCGCCGGTGCCGGTGTCGCGGTGCCGGAACTCGTCCACCACCCGGGGCACGTACGGCAGGTAGCGGGCGTCGCCCCGCTCGGCGAGCCGGGTCAGCGCGGTCGCCTCCCGGGCGATCAGGTCGTTGTTGGCCGGATCCCGGGGCACCTTCACCAGTTGGTCGTCGCCGTGCCGGTACAGGTCGGCGAGGTCGCCGGTGTAGCGGGCAGTCCGGTCCACGACGTACCGGTGCCGACCGGTGTCGATGGTGACGGTGTCCCGGCCGTCGGCGAGGTGCTCCCGCCACAGCTCGGTCAGCTGCATGAACGCGGCGGTGGCGCGCGGGTCGGGTGTGGCCGCCCCGGCGGTGTCCGGGTGCAGCAGCCGGGCCAGCTGGTGGTAGCGCCGAGTCGTCTGGTCGGTGCCGAAGACCTCGGCCGGGTGGTGCGCGGTCAGGACGAGTTTGATCGCCTCGGTCACGGTCATCTGACCTCCTCCTCCCGGGCGGGTCGCAGCAGCGCCGGGTGCAGCAGCCGGGCGTCGCCGGCCCGGTAGATGCGCGAGCGGGGTCCGCCGCGCGGGCCACCGCGTTCGGTGGTGGCGCCGACGCTTTCCAGGAAGCCGGGTACGGAGAGCACCTTGCGGTGGAAGTTGCCGGCGTGCAGTTCGACACCCCAGACGGTCTGGTAGACGCTGCGCAGCTCGCTGACGGTGAACTCGTCGCCGACGAACCGGGTGGCCAGTGGGGTGTACTCGAGCTTGGCGCGGGCCCGGTCCAGGCCGTCGACGACGATCCGGGCGTGGTCGAAGGCGAGTCGCCGGCTGGTGCCGGGTCGTTGCCGCACCGGCCGGTCGGGGTCGGCCCGTTCGGGTAGGCCGAGCGCGTCCACCGGCACCCAGGCCGCGGCGGCGGCGTCGCTGCCGGCCGCCGGGTGGGGCAGCTCGGGCGCGAAGGCGAGGTACGCCACGGAGACCACCCGCATCCGTGGGTCCCGCTCGGGTGCGCCGTAGCTGGCCAGCTGCTCCAGATGCACCCGGTCCATCGCGGCGGCCCGGCCGGGCCGGGTGTCCAGCCCGGTCTCCTCGGCCAGCTCCCGGGCGGCGGCGGTGGGCAGGTCCTCGTTGGGCTGGACGAAGCCGCCGGGTAGCGCCCAGGCCCCTTCGTGCGGCGGCGCGCCCCGCCGCACGAGCAGCACGTGCAGCTGTGCGTCGCGGATGGTCAGCGCCACCACGTCGACGGTCACGGCGACCGGCGGGAACGCCCGGGGGTCGTAGCTGGCGAGGAACTCGGCCTCCGACATCGCGGTCCTTCTCGTTACTAGAAAGTCTCTGATCAAGAACTACTCAATCTGAGAGTAACCTATCTCATGGTGGACCGGATGTCACCCCAACGTGGCGACTGTCATGTCCGGTGCCGGTGATCGACGATGGAGCCCGGTCGCGGCTTAGGTTAGCCTCGGCTCACCGGTAGCCGGTCGGTGAGCCGGCCCGTCACCGACCCCGCCGGAGAGAGACCCGCCGTGCCCGTACCCCGTCCCGCCCCGCTGACCGCGGCCCGGCTGCTGCGGCGCACCCTGCGCCGGCACCGCGGCCGGCTCACCGCCGGCGTCGTACTGCTCAGTCTGCACCAGGCGGCCGAAGCGGCGGTACCGCTGGCCATCGGACTGATCGTCGAGCAGGCCGTCGCGACCGGCGACTGGACCGCGCTCGCGGTCTCGGTGGCCGGACTGGCCGCTCTGTTCACCGTCCTTACCTTCGCCTGGCGGTTCGGTGCCCGGCTGACCGAGACCGCGATCCACCGGGAGACCCACCGGCTCCGGGTGGAGGTCGCCGGGCGGGCACTCGACCCACGCGGGCACCGCACCGGGCTTCGCTCCGGCGAGCTGCTCGCCATCGCCGCCGCCGACGCCGAACGGACCGCGTTGATCATCCGGGCCGCCACGGTCGCCGTCGCCGCCGTGGCGGCGCTGGCGGTCTCGTCCGTGGTCCTGCTCACCATCGACGTGCCGCTCGGCCTTGGTGTCCTGCTCGGCGTGCCGGCGCTGGTGCTGGCCCTGCAGGCGCTCGCCCCAGTGGTCACCCGACGTACCGGCGCGCAGCAGGCCGCCGCCGGGGCGACCACCGCGCTCGCCACCGACCTGGTCGACGGGCTACGCGCGCTGCGCGGGTTCGGCGCGCAGCGCAACGCGGCCCGGCGCTACCGCGAGTCGAGCCGGCACACCCTCCAGGTGACCCTGCGGGCGACCACCATGGCCGGCGTCTACCAGGGAGTCACCGCTGGCGCCAGCGGGCTGCTCCTGGCCGGCGTCGCTGGCGCGGCCGGCGTGATGGCGGTCCGGGGCCGGATCGGCGTCGGTGAGTTCATCACCGTGGTTGGTCTGGCTCAGTTCATCGCCGAGCCGGTCCGTGTACTCGGCTTCTGTGGCCAGCTCGCCGCCGCCGCGCGGGCCTCGGCCGAACGGGTCGCCCGGGTGCTCGCCGCGCCGCCCGCCGTGCTGCCCGGTCAGCGTCCGGCGCCCCGGCCGCAGCCGGCGCGCCTGGCTCTGACCGCGGTCAGCTACCGCTCGCTGCGCGACGTCGATCTGCGGCTGGCAGCGGGGGAGCTGCTCGCAGTGGTGGCGTACGAGCCGCGCGACGCCGAAGCGCTGCTCGACCTGCTGCGCGGCGCCGTCGCCGCCGACGACCATCGGGGATCGGTGGCGGTGGACGGCGTACCGGTCGCTGAGCTGACCCTCGACGGCCTGCGCGAACGGGTCCTGGTCGAACCGCACGACACGGCGCTGTTCGCCGGCACGCTACGCAGTAACCTGCTGATCCGACCCGGCCAGGCAGCGGATCCGTTGCCTGCTGCGATCGGCGCGGCGTGCGCGGACGACATCGTCGCGGCGCATCACGCCGGGCTCGACCATCCGGTCACCGACCGGGGCGCCAGTCTCTCCGGCGGCCAGCGACAGCGGATCGGGCTGGCCCGGGCGCTGGCCGCCGACCCGCCGATCCTGGTGCTGCACGACCCGACGACGGCGGTCGACGCGACCACCGAGGAACGGCTGGCGGCCGGTCTGCGAGCGGCCCGCCACGGCGGTCGTACGGTGGATCCGACCGTCCCGGCCGAGGCCCCGGCCACCCTGGTGGTGACCAGCAGCCCGGCGCTGCTCAGCCGGGCCGACCGGGTCTGCGTCCTGGCCGCTGGTCGGGTGGTGGGCACCGCGCCGCACCACGATCTCGTTCGGACCGATCCGACCTACCGCGCGGCGGTGCTGCGATGACCGGCCGCGCCCGCGACCGGCTGCCGACCGCCACCGGCGGGCGCACCTGGGCGGTGCTCGGCGGGCAGCTGCGCCGCGCCGGTGCGCTGAGCGGATCCGCGCTGGTGACCGTCCTGGCGGCCAGCGCCTCTGGGCTGGTCGCGCCCTGGGTGCTCGGCGTCATGGTCGACGACATCCGGGCCGGCACCGGCACCGGGCAGGTGGTCCGTTCGGTGGTGCTGATCGTGCTCGCGGCCACGGTCGGCGCCGTACTGACCGGTCTAGGCGCCGCGCTGGTCGCCCGGACCGGCGAGACCGTGCTGGCCCGGTTGCGCGAACGGGTGCTCGACCGGGCCCTGCACCTGCCCGGCCGGACGCTGGACCGCACCGGCACCGGCGACCTGCTGGCCCGGGTCGGTGACGACGTGTCGGTGGTGACCCGGGTCATCACCGACACCGCGCCGGTGCTGGTGTCCGCGCTGCTGACCGTCGGGCTCACCATCGCCGGACTGTTCGCGCTGGACTGGCGGCTTGGCCTGGCCGGGTTGACCGCGGTGCCGATGTACCTGCTCGCGTTGCGCTGGTACCTGCCCCGCTCCGGGCCGAACTACGCGCGGGAACGGGTGGTCACCGGGGAACGGTCCGAGGCGATGATCGGCGCGTTGCGCGGCGCGGCGACGGTCCGCGCGTACCGGCTGGAGGCGGCACACCTCGCCGCGATCGAGCAGCGCTCGGCGGCGTCGCGCGACCTGTCGGTGTCCGTGCTGCGGATGTTCACCCGGTTCGGCTCCCGGCTCAACCGGGCCGAGTGCGTCGGTCTGACCTCGGTGCTGGTGGTCGGCTTCCTGTTGGTGCGGGCGGACCTGGTGACGGTCGGGGCTACCACGGCCGCTGCGCTGTACTTCCACCGGCTGTTCAATCCTCTCGGCGCGCTGGTCGCCGAGTTCGACCAGGTCCAGCAGGCCGGGGCCAGCCTGGCGCGCCTGGTGGGGGTGGCCGATCTGCCCCCGGCACCGGCCGTGACCGGGCCGGTCGTGTCAGCCGACACCGGGCTCGAGATCGACGGCGTCAGCCACCGGTACGACGACGGCCCGTTGGTGCTGTGCGACGTGACGCTGCGGGTCGAGCCGGGGCAACGGGTGGCGCTGGTCGGGGTCAGCGGCGCGGGCAAGAGCACCCTGGCCGGCGTGGTCGCCGGGCTGCTCCGGCCGACCGCGGGCACGGTCCGGCTCGGCGGGGTGCCGGTCGCCGGGCCGGATCGTGCCGGTCACCCGGGGCTCGCCGGTCGGATCGCGCTGGTCAGTCAGGACGTGCACGTGTTCGCCGGTCCGTTGACCGAGGATCTGCGGCTGGCCCGCGCCGACGCCACCACCGACGAGATCACCGATGCGCTGGCCACGGTGGGCGCGCTCGGTTGGGTCCGGGCATTGCCCGACGGCGTCGACAGCGTAGTCGGTGAGGGCGGTCACCAGCCGACCGCCGCTCAGGCGCAGCAGCTCGCTCTGGCCCGGTTGGTGCTGGCCGATCCGGACGTGGCGATCCTCGACGAGGCGACGGCGGAGGCGGGCAGCGCCGGCGCGCGGGACCTGGAACGGGCCGCGTTCGCCGCGACCGCCGGTCGGACGACTCTGATCGTCGCGCACCGGCTCACCCAGGCCCGGCGGGCCGACCGGATCGTGGTGCTCGACGCCGGCCGGGTCGTGGCCTCGGGTACGCACGACGAGCTGATCGCCGCCGGCAGCGACTACCGGCGGCTGTGGGACAGCTGGACCGGTGGTCCCACCTTGTCGGTTGACCCTACTGAGAATCTTGTTTAACGTCGCACGTCGATGTGTTGTGCCCGCTGACCTGAGGGAGGGCGTCGTGCGCCGTTGGAGTTTCGTCGTCGCGGCCGGAGGGCTCGCGGCGGCCGTCGTCGGGGCGGTGGCCCTGCTCGCACCGTCGGCCAGTGCCGCCACCGCGGCCTTCGTGAAGGTCAACGACTGGGGCAGCGGCTACGAGGGCCGGTTCACCGTCACCAACGACACGGCCGGCACCATCACCTCCTGGCAGGTGGGCTTCGACCTGCCGACCGGCAGCCGGATCAGTTCGTCGTGGAACGCGCGGTCGGCCGCCGTCGGCAACCGGTACACGTTCGACAACGCCAGCTGGAACGGCACCATCGCGGCCGGCGGCAGCACGACGTTCGGGTTCATCGTCGTCGGCAGCGGCACACCCGGCAACTGTACGGTCAACGGGGCCGACTGCGCGGGTGGACCGGCTCCGACCACCCCACCGCCGACCACTGTGGCTCCGACCACGCCACCGCCGACCACCCCGCCGCCGACGACGGCTCCGCCGACCGGCACCACGCCGGTCGCGATCAACGGTCAGTTGCGGGTCTGCGGAGTCAACCTGTGCAACCAGCACGGCCGCCCGATCCAGTTGCGCGGCATGAGCACGCACGGACTGCAGTGGTACGCCCACTGCCTCGACGACACCTCGCTGGACACGCTCGCCACCGACTGGCGGGCCGACGTCCTGCGGATCTCGATGTACATCCAGGAGGACGGCTACGAGACCGATCCGCGCGGCTTCACCGACCGGGTGCACGGACTGATCGACGAGGCGACCGCCCGCGGCATGTACGCCATTGTCGACTGGCACCTGCTGACCCCGGGTGACCCAAACTACAACCTGGACCGGGCCAGGACCTTCTTCGCTGAGATCGCCCAGCGGCACGCCGGCAAGCCAAACGTGCTCTACGAGATCGCCAATGAGCCGAACGGGGTCGACTGGGCCGGTATCAAGATCTACGCCGAGCAGGTCATCCCGGTGATCAGGGCGGCCGACCCGGACGGCGTCGTGCTGGTCGGCACACGGGCCTGGTCGTCGCTGGGTGTGTCGGAAGGCGGCAGCGAGGCCGAGGTCATCGCCAATCCGGTGAACGCGACCAACATCATGTACACCTTCCACTTCTACGCCGGCTCGCATCACGACGCGTACCGCTCGGCGCTGTCGCGGGCGGCGGATCAGCTACCGATGTTCGTCACCGAATTCGGCGTCCAGACCTACACCGGAGACGGGGCCAACGATCTGGTCAACGCCCAGTTGTGGATCGACCTGCTGGAATCGCGCAAAATCAGCTGGGTGAACTGGAACTATTCCGACGACTTCCGGTCCGGGGCGGTCTTCCGAACCGGGGTGTGCGGCAGCGGCTCCTACGCCGGTACCGCCCCGCTCAAGGAGGCAGGTGTCTGGATTCGGGAACGGATTCGCAGTGCGGACGACTTCCCGACCCACTGAAAGCCGGCATTAGCCACCGAGCGGGAGTATTCGCGTCGGTCGGTGGGGTGCCGTGAGGCCGAACCGGAAGGTCGGCACGGTGCCCCACCGCCTTTCCGGCATGTGCCGCATAGGAACTATGCGGCGTAGGGGAGCGGGAGTACCTGTTGTCGGAAATAGTCGTCACGCAAAGTTAGATGTTTCCACCTCTGCCTATTTGACATAGCCTCTCTGGGTGATGGTCCGATCGCGGTGAGTTTGTGGTCGTGTCGATCGGCGGCGCGCCGTCGCCAGGGGAGGACAGCGGAATGGCATCCGAACGTGTCCAGGCCGGCGACGGGACGGCGGCATCCACCCGGGTGGCCCCGACCGTGGCGACCTACCGCACGTCCTGTGTCGGCGCCCGGACGTCGATCGACGAAGCCCAGGCGGTCGTCTTCGGAGCGCTCGCCGCGCTGGAGACCGCGGCCCGGTTGGACCGGCCGGTGCCGATCCGGTCGACCACGGCGACGCTCGGCCTCGACCTGATCGACCCCCCTGAGCAGCTGCGCCATCTGGCTGGACCGGCGGTCCGCTCCTGGCTGTCCCGGCGGCTGCGCCCGGTGGATCTGCTGCCGGAGCGGCGGGACGCCCTGCTGGTGCGGGCGACCACCGGGGTGGCGGCTCCGCCCGGCCCACCCACGGCCCGCATCGACTGGCGGGTCACCGCGAACCACCTGACCATCCACGCCAGCTGCCCCGGCGGGGACCCGTGGCGGCGCTGCCTGCCGGCGGTCGCCGAGCTGTACGCGGAGGTGCTGCGCGAGCTGGTCGACGAACCCGGCCAGGCCAGCTGGCGTACCGCCGGCGTCAGCGGTACCTCGCGTGACCTGTTGCTCGACCGGTACGCCGGTCGTCGGGTGGACCGCGGGCCGTTCCGTCCGCTGCACCTGCTGGTCGAGCAGGCGGTGGACCGGCATCCCCAGCGGGTCGCGGTCAGTGGCGCGGGAGGCCGCCTCACCTACCGTGAACTGGACGACGCCGCCAACGGACTGGCTGCGACCCTGGCCGACGTCGGCGTCCGGCCCGGCGACCCGGTGCCGGTACTGCTCGCCGCCGGCCCGGCGCTGCCGGTGGCCAGTCTCGCGCTGCTCAAGATCGGGGCCGTCCATGTCACCATCGATCCACGCTGGTCACCGGCCAGGCTGCGGCCTGTGCTGGCATCGGTACCCGGTGCGCCTGTGCTCGCCGCCGCGCCGTCCGGGGACCCAGCGCTGTCCGGCGCCCGCGTGATCGACGTACGGCCGGGTCAGGTCCCCTCATCCCGCCGGCGCCCGGAACCGGCGGCGACGCCCGACGACCTGGCGCACGCGCTGGTCACCGCCGACGCGGACGGGGTACCGCGCTGCACCGTCAGTCGGCATGTCGCCCTGACGGACCGGGTGCACTTCATGACCCGCTTCTTCGCCGCCACCGGCGGTGAGGTCGTGCTGCCGGGCGGCCCCGGGCCCGCTCCGTCGGTCGGCAACCTCATCTGGCCGTTGACCACCGGCGGGCGGCTGGTGCTGGCGTCCCCCGGCTCCGGCCGGCCGGATCTGTCCACCATGGTCGCCGTCATCGCGGCCGAGCAGGTGACGATGATCGACACGGAGCCGGACACGTTCGACACGATGGTGGCGGCGATCGAGCGGGACGCCGCGGTCGCCGGGCGTCTCGCCAGTCTGCGCCATGTCGTGGTGCCGGGTCCGGGGCTGCGGCCGGCCAGTGCCCGCCGACTGCGACGCCTGCTGCCGCAGGTCGAGGTCAGCACCGGGTACGGCCCGGTCGGGACGGTCGCCGTCGCCTACCACCGGGTGGGTGAGACCGACGGCGACGCCATCCCGGTCGGCCAGCCGGTCGACAACTGCCACCTGCTCGTCGCCGACGACCGGCTGCGGCTGCTACCGCCCGGTGCCACCGGCGCCATCCTGATCGGCGGGGCGGGTGTCGGCGCCGGCCGGCACGGCACGCCGTGGCGCGCCGCCGCTGGGTACGTTGCCAACCCGTTTCCGGAGATCCCGGGTGACCTGCTATACCGCAGCGGGGACCTGGGCCGCTTCGACGAGGACGGCCGGCTGCATCTGGTCGGCCGCGGTGACCGCCGGACCGACGGCGACGAGACACCCGAACGGTCCGGGGCGGCCCGGGCCGGCGAGCCGGCGCCTGACGTCCGGCTGCGCGGCGAGAACCGGGTGGTGGCGGCCAGCGCGGGTGTCGCCGGTCGTGGTGGCGGCCCCGGGCCGGGGTGACCCCCGCCGACATCGATCGGCAGGCGGGCTACCGCTCGGCGGCCGCGTACCGGATGATCGACACCGGTGGACCGGACACGGAACGCGGACGGGAGGGCGGCCACGGTGACGGTACGGCAGACCGGCGGCGACGGGGAGGCCACGGGGACGGCCCCGACGCTGTGGGCGATCAGCGATCTGCACATCGCGTACCCGGAGAACCGCCAGATCGTCGCCGACCTGGCGGCGCCGGCGCCGCAGGACTGGCTGATCGTCGCCGGCGACGTCGCCGAGACGATCGCCGACGTGCGGTGGGCGCTGGCCACGCTGCGCGAGCGGTTCGCCGAGGTGATCTGGTCGCCGGGCAACCACGAACTGTGGACCACCGCGCACGACCCGGTACAGCTGCGCGGCGTGGAGCGCTACGCGCACCTGGTGGACCTCTGCCGGTCGCTCGACGTGCGGACCCCGGAGGACCCGTACCTGATCTGGTCCGGTGCCGGCGGACCGGCGGCGGTGGCACCGTTGTTCACCCTGTACGACTACAGCTTCCTGCCGCCGGGCACCAGCACCAAGGCGGAAGGGCTCGCGTACGCACACCGCACCGGCATCGTCTGCACCGACGAGGCGATGCTGCATCCGGACCCGTTCCCGACCCGGGAGCAGTGGTGCTGGCGACGGCTGGCGGAGACCGAAGAGCGTCTCGCCGAGTTGGGACCGCAACTGCCCACCGTCCTGATCAACCACTACCCGCTGGTCCGGACACCGATGGACGTGCTGCGCTACCCGGAGTTCGCCATGTGGTGCGGCACCGACCGGACCGCCGACTGGCACCTGCGGTACCGGGCGGCGGTGATGGTCTACGGCCACCTGCACATCCCGCGCACCACCGTCTACGACGGCGTGCGCTTCGAGGAGGTGTCGGTCGGCTACCCCCGGGAGTGGCGTCGCCGCCTGGCGGTGCCCGGCCAGCTGCGCCGGATCCTGCCCGGCCCGCAGCCGGGCTGATCAGCGTCCGGTCGCCCGGGCTGGTCAGCTGCCGGTCAGCCTTGGCCGCTCGACCGGTCGGTGCCGCCGTCGGCCGGGCCGGTGAACGCCGCCAGCAACTGCGCCGCAGCCTGCGCGGGGGTGATTTCCCCGGCGAGCACCCGTTTCTCGGTCTGCGGGGTCAGCGCGACCACCGCCGGATGCCCGCGCAACTGGTCCAGCAACCCGTCGCGCACCATCGCCCAGACCCAGCGCAGCTGCTGCTGCCGGCGGTGCCGGTCCAGCTCACCGCTGGCCCGCCGCCGGTCCTGGTGGGCGGTCACCTGCTGCCACACCTCGGCCAGCCCGGTCCCGTCCCGGCCGCTGGCGGTGAGCACCGGGACGGCCCAGTCGTCGTGCCCGCCGCGTAGCATCCGTAACGCCCCGGCCAGCTCACGTGCGGCGGAACGGGCCTCCGCCGCGTGCGCGCCGTCGGCCTTGTTGACCACCACGACGTCGGCGAGCTCCAGCACACCCTTCTTGATGCCCTGCAACTGGTCACCGGTGCGGGCCAGGGTAAGCAGCAGGAACGTGTCGACCATCTCGGCAACGGTGGTCTCGGACTGTCCCACCCCGACGGTCTCCACCAGCACCACGTCGTAGCCAGCGGCCTCCACCACCACCATCGCTTCCCGGGTGGCGCGGGCCACCCCGCCGAGCGTGCCGGCGGTCGGCGAGGGGCGGACGAACGCGGCCGGGTCGGCGGCCAGCCGAGCCATCCGGGTCTTGTCACCGAGGATGCTGCCGCCGCTGCGGGCCGACGACGGGTCGACGGCCAGCACCGCGACCCGGTGCCCGTCGCCGGTCAGCCGGGACCCGAGCGCGTCGATGAAGGTGGACTTGCCGACCCCGGGGACGCCGGTCACCCCGACCCGCCGGGCCAGCCCGGCGTACGGTGTCAGCGCGACCAGCAAGTGCTGGGCGTGCGTCCGGTGGTCGGGCCGGGTCGACTCGACCAGGGTGATCGCCCGGGCCAGCCATGCGGGTGCCGCCGCCCGTACCCCGGCGACATAGTCGGCCACCGGGGGCAGCCCGCGCCGTACGCCGGTCATCCGGCCTCGGCGGTGTCGTGCCCCAGCCGATGGGACAGCTCGGCGAGCAGGTCCACCGCGGCGTCGGCCAGCACCGTGCCGGGTGGGAAAATCGCCGCCGCACCGGCGGCGCGCAGCGCGTCGAAGTCCTGCGGCGGCACCACCCCGCCGACGATCACCATGATGTCGTCCCGGTCGAGGGCAGCCAGTTCATCGCGCAGCGCCGGCACCAGGGTCAGGTGACCGGCGGCGAGGGAGTTGACGCCGACCAGGTGCACGTCGGCCTCGACGGCCTGCCGGGCGACCTCGGCCGGGGTCTGGAACAGCGGACCCACGTCGACGTCGAAGCCCAGGTCGGCGAAGGCGGTGGCGACCACCTTCTGCCCCCGGTCGTGCCCGTCCTGGCCCATCTTCGCGACCAGGATCCGGGGCCGGCGTCCCTCGGCGACGGCGAACGCGTCGGTTGCGGCCCGGGCACGGTCGATCCCGGCCACCGCGCCCGCCTCCTGTCGGTACACCCCGCTGATGGTACGGATCTGCGCGGCGTGCCGGCCGTACACCTGCTCCAGCGCGGTGGAGATCTCCCCGACGGTGGCACCGGCCCGCGCGGCGTCGACCGCCAACGCGAGCAGGTTGCCGGACAGCCCGTCACCGCCGGCGTCGGGTCCGGCGTCGGCGGCGCGGGTCAGCGCCGCCAGCGCCGCGTCGCACGCCGGCCCGTCCCGCTCGGCGCGCAGCCGCCGCAGCTTGTCCAGCTGCGCGGCCCGTACCGCGGTGTTGTCGACCTTGAGCACCTCGATCGGCTCGTCGGCGTCCGGCCGGAACCGGTTGACGCCGATCACCGGCTGGCGACCGGAGTCGATTCGGGCCTGGGCGCGGGCGGCGGCCTCCTCGATCCGCAGCTTGGGCAGCCCTTCGTCGATTGCCCGTGCCATGCCACCGGCGGCCTCCACCTCCTGGATGTGCTGCCACGCCCGGTGCGCCAGGTCGTGGGTGAGCCGCTCCAGGTAGTAGCTGCCGCCCCACGGGTCGATCACCCGGTTGGTCCCGGACTCCTGGGCCAGCAGCAACTGGGTGTTGCGGGCGATCCTCGCGGAGAAATCGGTGGGCAGGGCCAGTGCCTCGTCCAACGCGTTGGTGTGCAGCGACTGGGTGTGCCCCTGGGTGGCCGCCATCGCCTCGACGCAGGTGCGGACCACGTTGGTGAACACGTCCTGCGCGGTCAGCGACCAGCCGGAGGTCTGGCAGTGGGTGCGCAGACTCAACGACTTCGGGTTGGTGGCGCCGGAGTCGCGGACCAGCCGGGCCCACAGCAGCCGGGCGGCCCGCAACTTGGCGACCTCCATGAAGAAGTTCATCCCGATCGCCCAGAAGAACGACAGCCGGGGCGCGAAGGTGTCCACTGCCAGCCCGGCGGTCTGCCCGGCCCGCAGGTACTCGACGCCGTCGGCGAGGGTGTACGCCAGCTCCAGATCGGCGGTCGCCCCGGCCTCCTGGATGTGGTAGCCGGAGATGGAGATCGAGTTGAACCGGGGCATCCGTGCCGAGGTGTAGGCGAAGATGTCGGAGATGATCCGCATCGACGGCCCCGGCGGGTAGATGTAGGTGTTGCGGACCATGAACTCCTTGAGGATGTCGTTCTGGATGGTCCCGGTGAGTTTCTCCGGCGGTACGCCCTGCTCCTCGGCGGCGACGATGTACAACGCCAGGACCGGCAGCACCGCACCGTTCATGGTCATCGACACGCTCATCCGGTCCAGCGGGATGCCGTCGAACAGCTGCCGCATGTCGTAGATGGAGTCCACCGCGACCCCGGCCATCCCCACGTCCCCGGCGACCCGGGGGTGGTCGGAGTCGTACCCCCGGTGGGTGGCCAGGTCGAAGGCGATGGACAGGCCCTTTTGCCCGGCGGCCAGGTTGCGCCGGTAGAAGGCGTTGGACTCCTCGGCGGTGGAGAACCCGGCGTACTGGCGAATCGTCCACGGCTGGGTGGTGTACATCGTCGGGTACGGTCCGCGCAGGTACGGCGGGACGCCGGGCACCGTGTCGAGGAAGGTCAGGTCGGCGGTGTCCGCCGCGGTGTACAGCGGCGCGACCTCGATCCCCTCCGGCGTGTGCCAGGTCGGACCGGGCGGCTGCGCACCCGACGCCGCGGCCGGCCCGCCGTCGCCGCACCGACCGTCCTGCGGCAGCAGTGTGGCCTGCGAGAAGTCCGGGATCATCGGGGGACCTCCAGGTCGTCGAACGTGGCGTCGAGGACGGCCATCGCGTCGCAGCCGGTGTATAGGTAGCCGTCGACGTGGTCGTGGCCGGCTGGCCGGCCGGCCAGCCAGACCCGCCGGGCCCCGGCGGCGGTCAGCGCGGCGGCCAGCGGCGCTGCGGCCGCCGGGTAGCTGGCGTCGGTGCCGCAGATGCAGGCCACGGTGGACGGATCGGCGGCGAAGGCGGCGGCGATCGCCGCCGGGTCGTCGGCCGGGTCGCCACCCCGGGTGGTGGCGATCCCACCGGCGGCGAAGAGGTTGCCGGCGAACCCGGCGCGGGCGCTGTGCGCCGCGAGTGGCCCCAGGGTGGCCAGGAAGACGCTCGGCCGGGCGCCGGTGGCCGCCAGGTACGCGTCGGCCCGGTCCCGCCGAGCCTCGAACCCCCCGGCGTGGAACCGTCGCGGCAGGCCTCCGCCGGGCGTTACGGGCGCCGGGGTACGGGCGGGCAGCCGCTCGTCCAGATTGGGGAACTCGCTGACCCCGGTCACCGGGTCCCGTCGGTGCGCCAGATTGCCGGCCCGACGTTGCCAGGTCGCGTCGATCCGGTCGGCGATCAGCCCGGCGGACAGCGCGGCGGCGGCACCGCCGACCCGCTCGATCTCGGTGAACCAGTCCCAGGCGGTCGCCGCCAGATCCGAAGTGATCTGTTCGACGTACCAGGACCCGCCGGCCGGGTCCAGTACCCGACCGAGGTGAGTCTCGGCGAGCAGCACCGACTGGGTGTTGCGGGCGATCCGCCGGGCGAAGCCGTCCGGCAGCCCCAGCCGGGCGTCGAACGGCGCGACGGTGACCGCGTCCGCCCCGCCGACCCCGGCCGCGAAGCAGGCCACTGTGGTGCGCAGCATGTTCACCCACGGGTCCCGGGCGGTCATCATCGCTGCGGAGGTGACCGCGTGCTGCCGCTGCCGACCCGCCTCGGGTACGCCGCAGAGCTGCCCGACGCGGGCCCAGGCCTGCCGGGCGGCGCGCAGCTTGGCGATGGTGGCGAACTGGTCGGTGGTGGCGGCGAAGCGGAACTCCAGCTGCCCGAAGGCGGCCGGCAGGTCGAGCCCGGCGTCGGTGAGGGCCCGGAGATAGGCCAGCCCGGTGGCCAGGGCACAGCCGATCTCTTGGGCGTCGCTACCGCCCGCGTCGTGGTACGCGGTGGCGTCCACAGTGACCGCGCGCAGGCCCGGTGACCGGGCGGCGTACCCGGCGAGGACGCCGAGCTGCGCGAGGTCACCGGCCTGGCCGGTGCGGGCCTGCCAGCCGAGCGGGTCGGCGCCCAGACAGCCGGCCAGAGCGCCGCGTTCGACGCCCCGGTCGTCGGCGAGCGTGAGCAGCGCCTTGGCCGCGGCGACGCTGACCGCGCCGGCGTCAAGCACCACTGGGGCCAGCTCGAGGTGGACCCCGTCGAGCACCTCCGGCAGGTCGGACGGGTGCAGGCCACCGGCGGTCAGGTCGATCCAGACCGAGGTGCAACCGTTGGCGAGGTCGGTCAGCACCGCCTCGCGGACCGCCTTCGGATCCGGGTCGGCGTACCGCTGCCGGACGTCCCAGCCGGCCACCGTCTCGGCCGGGTCGGTGCCGCCCGCGCCGCCGCCGTCGCGTCGGGCCTGGGCCCCGCGCACGTACGGTGCCGTCCCGGGCACCCCGACGTCCGGTGGGGCCGCCGGCCGGGTGTGCAGCGGGGCGACCCGGATGCCGTCGTAGGTGGTGGTGGCCAGCAGTTCGTCCACGGATCCGGCCGGGGTGTCCGGGCCTGCGGCGCCCGACTTGCGCAGGACGCCGAGCGCGAGCCGTCGCCAGTCGTCCGGCGTGGCCGGTGGGAATCCAGCGGCCGGGTCGAGGCTCTCGGATGGCACCGTCATGCACGGGATGTTAAGGGTGCGTCGCACTGATGGTCGGACTCGTACCCGGACTGTGACCACATCCACCGAACGTGATCGACTCAGTGTGCCTGCTCGACTACGACGATTCCTGGGTGTGGCGGCCGGGTTGCGTCGTGACCGGGCCGAGCCGGGTGATGTCGTACCCGTCCGGATACGTGGGTGTGCGGATACCGTCGGCGAACAGCGGGGTCCGCCGCGGTCGGCCGGCCCAGCGCAGCAGCGCGGCGCGTAGCAGCAGCCCGGCGTGCAGACCCGCGCGTACCGCCGGGTTCGGCGTGGCCACCCCGGTCGCGGCCCGCAGTCGGTCGTCGTAGATGGCGGCGACCAACGCGTCACCGAACGGCGCGAGTGACCGTGGGATTTTCCCGCGCAGCAGCGCCCGGGTGGCCCGCTCGATTGACGCGGCGTCGTCGTTGTAGCGCAGGTGCGTCCGGTCGTGGTCGTCGAACCAGGTGTCGAACTCGCGGAAGGAGCCCGGGATGTCCCGGATGCCCATCCGTCGACCCAGTTCGCGATAGTAGTGGTAGGTGGCGTTCCGTTCATGGCAGCAGGGCCGCCGCCAGCCGTACCGCTCCAGCCAGCGGATCGGGACGACCACCAGACAACCGAGGACGTAGCGATAGTCGTCGTCGGCGATGTCGTAGTGGCGGTGGATCTGATTGGTCCGCCGGATCGCGTCGCGACCGCGCGGGGCGTCGAGACCGTGCAGGATCATCTCGTACATCAGCAGTCCGGTGTCGTCGATCCGCTTGCGGGTGTGGTGCAGCAGCTCCCCGGTGCGCACGTGCAGGGCGGCGACCCGGGGCAGCGAGAATGACCGGTTGAACGCCAGGTTCAGGCCGAGTTTGCTGTCCCACGGAAACTCGTATCGCACCATCGTCTGATAGATCTCGAGGTAGTCGAGTTGCGGATCGAGGGTGCGGATCCGCCGCAGGTTGGCGTATCGGTTACGTCGGAGGTTGGCGTAGCGGTGCGGCTGCACGAAGGCCCCGTTCAGGATCGGTGTGGCGGTGGTGGCGCGGACCGTGGCTCGGGCGACGACGCGACGGCGGCCAGCACCTGGTCGACCAGCGGGGAGCGGCTGAACCATTCGGTCACCCGACTCAACCAGGCGACTTCGCCAGGATAGCCGTTCGGCGGATCGTGCGGCTCGGAGAAGTCCGGCTCCCGCACCGGCCTGCCGGTTGCGGCCCGCCGCGCTCCGGCGGCGATCATCGCCGCCTCGACCAGCGCCGCACGGTCGGGGCCGGTCAGGCCGGCGGCTGCGGCCAGCCGGTCGGCCGTCGGCGCGATCCGGCGGTCGATGTACGGGCGCAGCGCCAGTCGGCTGTCCCGAATCTCGGTGATCCGACGGTGCAGCGCGTAGTCGATGTCGCGTAGGGCCACCCGCCGGTGGTGGGCCCGGTCGTCGAGGACCAGGTGCGGTTGCGCCGCGCTGACCGCCCGCCACAGTGGTGCCAACCGGTGCCACGACCGGTGCCGCCGCAACCAGGCCTGCCCGGTGTCCATGGTGGGACCCCAGGTCGGCAGGGTGAGACCGATCAGCATGCTGAGCGCACCGACGGTCACCAGGACCGCCGCGATCTGCGGCTCGCCGGCCGGTTCCCGGCCGACCAGGTAGGCGACCAGGTAGCCGGCCTTGGTGGCGCAGTACAGCAGCGCGGCGGCCGCGCCGAACGCGGTGATCCGCAATCCACGACGGAGCCACCGACGTGGCGTGACCAGGGAGAAGCGCCAGCAGAGCCGGGCCAGGTCGGCGGCATAGCAGACAGAGACGATCAGGTAGACGACCAGGTAGCCGGCGACCGCCGGATGAGTGGCGTCCTCGACCACCAACCGGACCGGTGCGGCACCGGCCAACGTGGTCGCCCAGAGTACGGTGAGCAGCCCGAACGCGGTCATCGAGGCGATCACCCGACGCCGGACCCGGTGGGCCGCGACCGCTGGCGGCAGGGCCAGGAACAGCAGCAGGATCTCGGAGTTGGCCGCGACCCCCATCACTCCGGCGTGCGCCAGCAGCTTGGCGAGGTTAGGCAGCCCGGTGATCCGGTCCACCGCCTCGGCGACCGGGCGGACGGCGACGGTCACTCCGGCGGCGAACGAACAGAAGGCGTACACCATCGCTCGCAGCACCCGGTTGTCGCGGTCCCGCCGCAGGTCACCCAGTTTGTAGCCGAAGGCGAGCCAGCCGGCGGCGGCGCAGACCGCGTACAGCGGGATGTCCATCGGCGCTCACCGGGGCGGTGGTTCGAGCCCGTGCCGCAGCCGGGCCTCCAGCGCGGCGTCGGTGACCGGCCCGGCATCGTCGCGGGCGGGTGCCGATCCGAGGTCGGTCTCGCGGGCGGCGGCCTCCAGCAGGATGGTCGCCATCATCTCGGCTTCCTGCTCCTCGCCCCGGCCGTACACCCCGGTGCGGGCGAGTACCCGGTGCACCAGAGTGGGGCGCAGCGCCGGCATCAGCAGCTGGCTGGCCTGTTGGTCGTCGAGGGCAAGGGCGCGGTGGCCGAGCAGGATGTGGCCGATCTCGTGGGCGATGATGTGGTCCCGGTGCACCCGGCTGGTGCGTTCCTCGTAGGCGACGACGTGACCGGCGTCGGTGAAGAAGGTCAGCCCGAACGGCGCACCGGCGGGCATCGGCACGCCGACCAGGGTGATCCGCTGGCCGAGCACCACACCGACCCGCTGGCACAGTTGTGGCGCGTTGAACGGCCGGGGCATCCGCAGGCCCTGTTCCCCGAGCTGACGTAGCCGGTCGCGGCAGGTCCGGCGCAGCGGGGATGACTTCATGTCCGTGCTTCCCTCAGCTTGGTCCGTCCGTCGCCACTGCATGACGATCACAGGTTCTGCTGTCCGTCGGCGCCGTGTCCGCCCTCGGCGTGACGGTTCTCCAGCGCCTGGACCACCCGGTCGAGGATGTCGCCGACCGCGTCGAGTTGTGCCTCGGGCAGCGCGCTCAGCCGGGTCGCCACCGCGCGTACCTTGAGGTTGCGCATTGCCTGCAGCGAATGCAGGTCCCGCTCGATCTCGCTGGAACGGCGCCGGTCGAAGAAGTACGCCGGGTCCACGTCGAAGAAGTCAGCGAGCGCCTCCAGATGCTCCTTGGTCGGGTTGGTCCGCCGCCCGGTGCGCAGCTGCCAGATGTACACGTCGGAGATGGAGCCGCCCCGGTCCCGGATGGCGTCGGCCACCTCCCGTGAGGTGTACGGGGCGCGGCGGGCTGGCCGGACCGTCTCGAAGAGCAGGTTGAGCTTGTCGGCCAGGCTTGATCCCGATCCGGCAGGGGGGGTGGTGCCGCCCGTCACGGCTACCTCCGTCGGATGTGCAGCTGAGATCTGGGGAACTACAGCTAAGATCTGATTGGGAACTGCAGCTAAGATTAGCCACGTTGGCGCTGTGGTTAATTTCGGTTGACGACCATACGCCGAGTCAGTATACGATCACGACCTGAGGCTGACCAACCCGTTGGAGTGGCCGACCTGGAGTGGCCGACCTCGATGCCGCCGGTGGGGTGAGGGGCGCGGAACGGGGGCGCCCCTCACCCCACCGGCCAGCGGCCACCCGGACGGCTGTCACATCGCCCGGGCCACCGCGATCCGGGTGCTGTCCCGCTGGCCGGCTTCGTAGCACAGATACCACCGGCTGCGGTCGGTGCCGAGTTGGAGGAGGCGGCCCGGGCCGACGGGCTCGGCCGGTTCGCCACCTTCTGGCGGATCGCGTTGCCGTAGGCCCGCCCGGCGTTGGGCGCGGTGGCGATCTTTACCTTCCTGCACCGCTGGAACCTCTACCTGGAGCCGGTCGTCTTCCTGTCCGCCCCGGAGAAGTTCACCCTGCCGCAGGCGTTGACCCAGTTCGTCCACGTGTAGAGCGGTCCGATGTAGATCGTGCCGTTGTCCGCGGCGTCGCTGACCGCGTTCCCGGTGCTGATTGTCCTCGTCATCGCCCAGCGGCAGTTTCATATCGAGGGCCTGGCGCACTGCCCTCAAGGGGTGACGCCGTCGTCCCGGGTCCTGTCCGACTGGCCGAGGACGGCTCGGGCTGCGGCGATCGCCTCCGGTGTGTCGGGAAAGACCCGGCCGAGTCCGTCCAGCCGGGGCAGCAGTCCGAACGCGGTGAGCGCCTTGTGATGTCCGGGTCGCAACCCGGAGAGGTAGACGACGATGCCGCGCCGCTCCAATCGCTCCACCACGTCGCACAGCACCAACGCGCCGGAGGCATCGATGGTGGACACCCGCGACATCCGCAGGATCACTACCCGTACGTCGGCGACCTCGGAAAGCTCCAGCAGGAACCGGTGCGCGGCGGCGAAGAACAACGGCCCGTCCAGCCGGTACGCCACGATGTGCTCGGCCAGCAGCGCCTGCTCCTCGGCGTGGTGGTCGCCGGTGTCCAGCGGCACCCGGTCCAGCCGTACCGCCTGGGCGATCCTGCGCAGCGCCAGCCCGCCAGCCAGGACCAGACCCACCAGCACCGCGGTAACCAGGTCCAGCAGTACGGTGGTCGCTGCAGTGAGTGCCATTACCAGCCCGTCGGAACGCGAGGCTCGGGCCAGCGCGGCCAGCGCGCTCACCTCGACCATCCGAATGGCGGTGGCGATCAGCACCCCGGCCAGCGCGGCCAGTGGAATGTGGCTGACCAGCGGAGCCGCCACGACCATGAGTAGCGCGAGGATCAGCGCGTGTGACAGCGCGGCCAGTCGGGAACCGGCACCTGCTCGGACGTTGACCGCCGTTCGGGCGATCGCCGCGGTGGCCGGCACCCCGCCGAACAGCGGCGTCACCAGGTTGGCCACGCCCTGGCCGAACAGCTCCCGGTCGGGATCGTGTCGCTGACCGACCGACATGCCGTCCGCCACCGTGGCCGAGAGCAGGCTCTCCAAGGCGGCCAAGGCGGCGACCGCGATCGCCGAGGTCGCCAGCGCCGGCACCGCCGCCAGGTCCAGGAAGGCCAGCGACGGTGCCGGCAGGCTGGCCGGCAGTACGCCGATGGTCGGCACCGGCAACCCGGACAACGCCGTCGTCACGGTCGCTGCGGCGACAGCCAGCAGCGAGAACGGCACGGTTGGCCGCCACCGTGCTCCGGCCAGCATCGCAGCGGCGACGGCGGTGGCGATCAGCAGCGACGGCCACTGCGGCTGTCGGACGAACGCCGCCACCGCCTGCCCGGTCAGCGCAAGCACCCGCTCGCCCTGGACGTGCACGCCGAGCGCCGTCGGGATCTGCTGCAGCAGGATCACCCCGGCGATGCCGGCGGTGAAGCCCTCGATCACCGGGGCCGGCATGTACCGGGCGACCTGACCTGCCCGCACCAGCGCCAGCAGGATCAGGATCAGCCCGGCCAGCAGCCCGACGGTGAGTACCCCGCCGGGCCCGAACTGGGCCACGATCGGCACCAGTACCACCGTCATCGCGCCGGTGGGTCCGGAGACCTGCAGGTTCGATCCGCCGAAGACCGCAGCGAGGGCACCGGCGACGACGGCGGTGACCAGCCCGGCGGCGGCGCCCAACCCGGAGGCGACACCGAAGCCGAGGGCGAGCGGCAGGGCCACGACCGCCACGGTGAGCCCGGCCAGCAGATCCCGGCCCGGTTGCCGGCGGACGGCCCGCCAGTCTGCGGTCTGCGGCAGCAGCCGGCGCGCCCCGGCCCCGGTGCTCATCCGCGCCCCGACGGGGCGTGGGCCGACGCGTCCCGCAGTTCGGCCAGCAACTCGGTCTGGTCGACCAGCATCTCGGTGAGGATTCGCCGGGCCGCCCGCATCAGGTCCGCGACGTCCGGCCCGGCCAGGGCGTAGGTGACGGCGGAGCCGTCCCGGCTGGAGACCACGATCCCGGCCCGGCGCAGCACCGCGAGCTGTTGGGACAGGTTCGACGCCTCGACGTCGATCTCGGCGAGCAGTTCGCGGACCTGGCGGGGGCGCTCGCCGAGCAGTTCGAGCACCCGGATCCGCACCGGGTGGCCGAGCATCCGGAAAAACTCGGCCTTCTTCTGGTAGAGCGGCACTGGCATGTGTGCAATTGAAGACTTCTTCAAGTCATCATCTGCTGGCGGGGGCCCGTGCTGTGCGAGTCGTCACGTTGGGTCCGGCCTGCTGGGTGCGCCGCGAGGCTCGGCCAGCGGGACGCGCTATGAGCGAAATGGGATAGGTGTACATCGATTAAGTTGCCCTACGGTGAGCGATACCAGTCGATACCGACCGGTATCGCGGCCCGTTCCCAAGGAGCCATGCCATGCCGAGACAACGCACCGTCCGGGCGATCCTCGCGACGGTCACCGTCATCCTGTCGCTGATCGGTGTCCAGGTCGTGGCCACCGCGCCGGCCTCGGCCGCAGTGACCACGATCTACTACGACGCGAGCCGCGCCGGCCAGTTCGCGACCAACTTCGCCCAGGCCGCGCAGATCTGGAACAGCAGCGTGGACAACGTCCGGCTGCAGCCGGGCAGCCCGGCGTCGGTCGTGATCTACGTCGACAGCGGCTGGCCCCGGGCGTACGTCACCCGGCTGGGCGCCGGCCGGATCTACATGGGTACCCAGGCAGTGGATCAGGGCTACGACCGGACCCGGATCGCCACCCACGAGTGGGGACACATCCTCGGGCTGCCGGACCGGCGTACCGGGCTCTGCTCCGACCTGATGTCCGGCAGCAGCGCGCCGGTGTCCTGCCGCAATGCCTACCCGAGTGCAGCCGAGGCGGCCCGGGTCGACCAACTGTTCGTCCGCGCCGCCGCGACGGCCACCGACGCCGCCACCACCGGCAGGTCCTACGTGTGGGCCGGCAACTGAACCGACTGCGGTCCCGCCACCGGCCCCGCCGGTGGCGGGACCGTCGCCGATCAGGCGCCGAGCGGTAACCGGCCCAGCACGACCGGTGTGACATCCGGGGTACGCACGTCGTAGCGGTAGCTGGTCACCTCACCGGTGCCGGTGTCCAGGACGCTGAACACCGAGTAGTCGTTGCTCTGCACGAACGGCAACGGCGGACCGGCCGGGACCGACCCGACAGCGGGTGGAACGCGCCGCACGAGTTGCCCACGTTGGAAGTCTCCAGGTATAATGGGTGCCGGCGACGTCACGGGCCAGCACGTTGTCCGCCGCGGGTAGTCGTACCGGACCAGGGTGTTGCCGTCGACCGTCGGTCTGCTCGGTGCGCACCGGGTCGGCGAACAGCGGGTTGACGTTGTCGCCCAGCCCGTGCGGGCCCTCGTGCAGCATCACCACCGTGTACCTCACGTCCGGAACTGCCGGCTGGCCAGGGAGAAGATCTCCTTGTACGTCTCGGTGTTGAACGAGTTCCCCAGAATCCAGCGTTGCTTGATCCTACGGTGTTGCGGGGTTCACCTGCCGGGCGACCTTGGGGTACGCCGCCTGGGCCACCTCACGCAGCACCGGCGCGTTGAACGACTCGTTCAGCGTCGGCAGTCCACCGCGGCCCTGCAGCGCCGGGAAGGTGCCGATGGCTGCTGCGATGGCTGTGACTGCTGCGACCTGGGACTGTTCTCGACCCTGTCGACCGTCGGCGCGCTGACGGTGACCGCCGCCCGGGGACCCGTGCCGGACCGGGCGAGGCCGCCATCCGTGGCTACCGGCGCTGGCTGTCGCCGCCCGGCTGCGCCGCTGCCGTCCGCACGTGCCGCACGGCACCGGATCTACGGTGCCGTGCGGCACCCGCTGACGAACTGGCCGGCGCCTAGCCATCCCGTCGCCGGCGGCCGGGTCAACCGGCGGCCGGGCCGGCCGAGGCAGCCGCGCGGGCGGCCGTTGCGTCCGGCGCGGCCAGCGCGGCACGGGCCAGCCGCTGACAGTCGGCCAGGGTATGCGCGGCGAGTGCGGCCCGCACCGCCGGCACCGACCGGGCCGACATCGACAGGCTGGACACCCCGAGCCCGGTCAACACCACGGCCAGGGCCGGGTCGGCGGCCGCCTCACCGCAGACCCCGACCGGTTTGCCGGCGGCCGCGCCGGCCTGCGCGCAGATGGCGATCAGCTCCAGCAGCACCGGCTGCCACGGGTCGAGCAGATCGGCCAGGTCGCCGCAGAGGCGGTCGGCGGCGAACGCGTACTGGCTCAGGTCGTTGGTCCCGATGCTGAGGAAATCGACGTGCCGCAGCAGCGCCTCGGCCCGCAGCGCGGCCGCCGGCACCTCCACCATCACGCCCACCGTGGGTAGCCCGACCGCGCGGGCCAGCTCGGCGAACTGGGCCGCCTCCGCCGGCGTGGTCACCATCGGTGCCATCACCCACACCTCGGTGCCGGTGGCCCCAGCGGCCTGTGCGATCGCGTCGAGCTGGGTGCGCAGCACCTCGGGGCGGCGCCGGGCGGTCCGCAGTCCGCGTACGCCGAGCGCCGGGTTCGGCTCTTCGCCGGTGTGCAGGAACGGCAACGGTTTGTCCGCGCCGGCGTCCAGGGTCCGCAGCACCACCTTGCGGTCACCGGCGGCGGTAAACACCTTCGCGTACGCGGTGACCTGCTCGTCGTGACCGGGCGGCTCGGCGCGGTCCAGGTAGAGCAGTTCGGTGCGGAACAGGCCGACGCCTTCCACATCGTCGACGAGGTCGGCGGCGGAGCCGACGTTGGCCAGCAGGGTCACCGGATGTCCGTCGGCGGTGCGTCCCGGGCCGCTGGTCGCCGTCAGTTCCGCCCGGCGGTGCTGTTCCCGCCGGCAGGTCTCGGCGACAGTGTCGTCGTCGACTCCGGCGGTGACGTCGCCGGTTGTGCCGTCCACAGTGACCAGGGTGCCGTCCGGTACGTCGAGAATGCCCGGGCATCGCACGACCGCCGGCAACCCGAGCGCCCGGGCCACGATGGTGGTGTGGCTGGTCGGCCCGCCGGCTGCGGTGACCAGGGCGAGCACCCGGGCCGGGTCGAGCCCGGCGGTGTCGGCCGGGGCCAGGTCCCGGGCGCTGAGGATGAACGGCACGCCCGGGTCGGGCACGCCGGGCATCGGTTCGCCCAGGCAGACCGCGACCGCACGGTCGCGCAGGTCGTCCAGGTCGGCGACCCGTTCGGCGAGGTACCCGCCGGCGGCCGCGAACGCCGCCCGGTGCTCGGCGAGCGCGGCGTCGATGGCGTGCGGCGCGTCGGCACCGGCGGCCACGCGGGCTCGTGCCGCCTCGTGCAGCACCGGGTCCTCGGCCATCATCACCTGCGCCCGCAGGATCTCCGCCGCCGTCGGGTCGGTCGCGGTGCCCGCCCGCCGGCCCAGTTCGGTGGCGACCGCCACCAGGGCAGCGACCGCCCGGTCCGCCTCGGCGGCCGGGTCGTCGACCGGCACCGGCGCGGGCAGCCGGGGTGCCTCGGCCACCCGGTGCACCGGGCCGGCGGCCAGCCCGGTGCTGACGCCGAGCCCGGTGTGCAGCTCAGCCACGACCGGCCGCCGTGGCACCGGCGCCGTCACCGCCGGGCTCGGCGTCGAGGTCGCGGGCGAGCAACGCGACCAGCTCGTCGAGCGCGGCGTCGGCGCCGTCACCGTCGGCCTCCAGGGTCACCTCGGTGCCCTGCTTCGCGCCGAGGGAAAGCACCGAGAGCATGCTGCGGGCCGGCACCGCCGGGCGACCGGCGGTGCTGATCATCACCGGCACCGGTGCGGTTGCGGCGGCGGCGACGAACAACGCGGCGGGCCGGGCGTGCAGGCCGCTGGCGGAGCCGACGGTGACGGTACGGGTAGGCATGTCTGCCTCCTTTGTCCCTGGTGGGGGTCAGGGCTCGATGGATTCCTGGGTCAGGGTTCGATGGTGACTTTGATGGCTTCGCCTCGGGCGACCACGTCGAAGGCGTCGAGGGCCTGATCCAGCGGCAGCCGGTGGGTGATCAGGTCGGCGACCGGGACCGCGCCACTGGCGATCAGAGTGAGCGCCTCGGCGTTGTGTGACGGGCTGGAGCCGTTGGCGCCGACGATGGTCAGCTCCCGGTAGTGCACCAGGTTGGAGTCGCAGGCGATGACCGGTTTGTCCTTGGGTAGACCGCCGAAGAAGCTGATCCGGCCCTGCCGGGCGGTCATCTGCAGCGCCTGTTCCTGAGCGACGCCGGCAGCGGTCGCGGTGATCACCACGTCGGCGCCGCGTCCGTCGGTCAACTTCTTGATCTCGTCGATCACGTCGGTTTCGGCGCCGCAGACGGTGGCGTCGGGATGCACCAGCGCGGCGGCCAGGTCGAGCCGCTCACGGTTGACGTCAACCAGGAAGACCCGGGCGGCACCGCGCGAGCGGGCCAGCCGGACGTGCAGGCAGCCGATCGGGCCGGAGCCCATGATGACGACGTCGTCGCCCGGGCCGACCCGGGCCAGGTTCTGCCCGTTGAGTACGCAGGCGAGCGGCTCGGCCACCGACGCCTCGGCGTAGCTGACCCCGTCCGGGATGCGGTTGAGCCCGTTGACGGCGAGCACCTTGGCTGGGACCACCATGTGCTCGGCGAACCCACCGTCGTAGTGGTAGCCCATTGACTCCTGGTTGGGGCAGACCGTCATCCGGCCGCGCCGGCATTCGCCGCAGGTGCCGCACGGGATGGCTGCGATCACCTGGACCCGGTCGTCGGCCTGCCATCCGGCGACCTCGGCGCCGACCTCGACGACCTCGCCGGCGATCTCGTGGCCCATCACCCGGGGCGGCGCGATGTGGTGGTGACCGTAGTTGCGGATCTTGACATCGGTGCCGCAGGTCGAACAGGCCCGGACGCGGATCAACACGTCGCCGGGGCCGGGCTGCGGCGGCGGTGCCTCCTCGATCCGGACGTCGCCGGGGGAGTGGAACCGGACGACCTTCATGTGGAGCTCTCCTCTCCTACCGGCGCGAGCAGCCGGAGCACGTCGTCGATCTCGGTGGCCTCACGCAGCTCGCGGGCCTGTTCCGGGTCGAGCAGGATCTGGGCGAGGGCGGCGAGCAGCTCCACGTGGCCGTCGCCGCGCGCCGCGATCGCCACGCAGACGCTGACCGGGGATCCGGCCCAGTCCACCCCGTCTGGGAAGCGCAGCACGGCGAGCGCGTCGCGGCGTACCGCCTCCTTGCCGGACAGGGTGCCGTGCGGGATCGCCACACCTTCCCCGACGTAGGTGGAGATGGACTGCTCGCGCTGCAGCATCGCGGCGACGTACTCCTCGGTGACCGCACCGAGCTCGACCAGCACCTCGCCGCAGCGGCGCACGGCGGCGACCCGATCGCCGGCCTGTTCGGTCAACCGGACGGCCCGGCGCTCGAGCAGAGCGCCGGGGTCCGTTTGTGGTTCAGCCATCGAGTTGGCCGCCCTGCTGCACCACGGCCACCAGCCGGGCGACGGCCGGGTCGCCGAGGAAGATCTGCACCGGGACGACCACCTTGCCGGGCGCGCTGACGCGGGCCCGGTCGGCGAGCCCCTGGTGGCAGACGACGACGTCGGCGTCGGCCGGGATGGAGTTGACCGGGGTGTGCTCGACGGTCACCTGCTGCTTCTTGAGCTGCTTGCGCAGCTGGCTGGCGAGCATGACGCTGCTGCCCATGCCGGCGTCGCAGGCGACGACGACCTTGCGGATGCTCTGGGCGTCGATGGTGGCCATCGTCATGCCTCCGTGGCGGTCGGCCGGTGGGTACCGGCGGTCGGGGTGGCGTGGTACGCGTGCGCGGCGGCGGGTGCGTCCGTGGTGGCGGCCTGCGGACCGGTGTTCTCCTCGACCGGTTCCTTGCCCTCGCCACGGCCGAAGCCGAGCAGCACCGAGGCGACCGCGAAGGAGACCGCCGCCGAGATGATCACGCCGAGCAGGACCGGGAACCAGCCGCCTCGCGGGGTGACCGCCAGGTAGGCGAAGATGCTGCCCGGAGACGGGGTGGCAACCAGACCGGCACCGGTGACCATGAAGGTCCAGACACCGGCCGCGCCGCCGGCGATCATGGCGAGGATCAGCCGCGGCTTCATCAGCACGTACGGGAAGTAGATCTCGTGGATGCCGCCGAGGAAGTGGATGATGATCGCCGCTGGGGTGCTGGCGCGCAGCAGCCGGGGCCCGAACAGCAGGAAGGCGACCAGCAGGCCGAGGCCCGGCCCGGGGTTCGACTCAATCATGAACAGGATGGACTTGCCGTCTTCGGCGGCTTCGGCGACGCCCAGCGGACCGAACACGCCGTGGTTGATCGCGTTGTTGAGAAACAGCACCTTGGCCGGCTCGACCAGGATGGACACGAACGGCAGCAGGCTGTGACCGACCATCCAGTCCACCGCGGAGCCGGCGGCGTCGGTGACGGCCTGCACCACTGGGCCGATCACCCAGATACCGACCAGTGCCATGCCACCGCCGATGATGCCGGCGGAGAAGTTGTTGATCAACATCTCGAAGCCGGCCGGGATCTTGTCCTCGACTAGGCCGTCGAAGAGCTTCAGCAGGTACGCGGTCAGCGGGCCGATGATCATCGCACCGAGGAACATCGGTACGTCGGCGCCGACGATGATGCCGACCGTGGCGACCGCGCCGACCACCGCGCCGCGCTGACCGTGCACGAGCCGGCCGCCGGTGTAGCCGATCAGGATCGGCAGCAGCATCGTGATCATCGGCCCGACCAGTTCGGCCATGGTCGCGTTGGGGATCCATCCGGTGGGGATGAACAGCGCGGTGATCAGACCCCAGGCGATGAACGCGCCGATGTTGGGCATCACCATGCCGGCGAGATATCCGCCGAGTCTCTGGATTGTGGCCTTTACCCCGGTGCCCTGCACCTGGGGTGTGTAGTCGGTGGCCATGCTCTACTGCTCCTTCTATGTGCGGGGGTAGGGAGTAGGCGATCGGTCTGGGTATCGAGGTGACGGGTCATCCTTGGATGGCGAGTTGTTGCAGGTCATCCGGTCGGGGGTGCAGTCGTACGGTGTGCCGGCGCAGATCGGCCGGCCCCGGCATCCGGCTGCCCGGCAGGCTGACCGCCGCCGCCCCCCAGGCCAGCCCTTCGGCGAGGGCGTCCGGCCCGCTGGCACCGGCGGCGAGGAAACCGGCGAGCAGCGCGTCACCGGCGCCGACCGTGCTGCGCGGCTGGTCGACCGGGGAGTCGCCGGTGCGCATTCCGTCGGCGTCGACCAGCACGGCACCCTGCGCCCCGAGGCTGGCCAGCACGGTGCCGGCACCCCAGGCGCGGACCTGTTGGGCGGCGTCGACCACGTCGCCGAGGCCGTCCAGCGGCCGCCCGACGGCCTCGGCCAGCTCCTCCCGGTTGGGTTTGACCAAATCGGCTCCGGCCTCAGCGGCGGCCCGCAGCGGTGGGCCGCTGGTGTCGACGGCGAGCCGGAGCCCGGCGTCGAGCAACTGCCGGCACAGCGCGGTGAACCCGTCCACCGGCAGCCCCGGTGGCAGACTGCCGCAGACCACCACCCAGTCGGCCTGGTGCGCGGTGTCCAGCAGCCGGGTGGTGATCGCGTCGAACTCGTCCCGGCTCAGGGTGGGCCCGGGCTCGTTCACCTTGGTGACGGTGCCGTCCGGCTCGGCGAGGGTGATGTTGGACCGGGTCCGCCCGGCGATCGGCACGGCGACCACCTCGACCCCCTCGGCAGCCAGCAGCCGGACGAGTTGACCGCCCTCGTCGCCGCCGCAGGGCAGCACGGCGACCGACGGTACGCCGTTGGCGAGCAGCGCCCGGGAAACGTTGACGCCTTTGCCGCCGGGGTCCAGGCGGGCACCGGTGGCCCGGATGACCTCGCCGCGGACCAGGTCGTCGATCTCGACGGCGCGGTCCAGACTGGGGTTGAGGGTGAGGGTGAGGATCATGCCCGTACCACCCGTGGTCCGGCCGCCTCCACCTCGGCGACGAGGTCCGCGTTGAGGCTGTTGTCGGTGATCAGTGTGTCGATGTCGGCGAGCCGGCCGAACCGGGCCAGGTAGTCGTTGCCGATCTTGGTGTGGTCGGCCAGTACGACGGATCGGCGGGCGGCGCCGATCATGGCCCGCTTGACTGCCGCCTCGGCCGGGTCAGGTGTGGTCAGGCCACGCTCGACGGAACAGCCGTTGGTGCCGATGAAGGCCACGTCGACGTACACGTCGGCGAGCGGACGAAGCGCCCAGTCGTCGACGGTGGCCATCGTGCGACCGCGTACCCGGCCGCCCAGCAGCAGGACGTTGAGGTTGCTGCGGGCACCGAGGACGGTGGCCAGCGTCGGCGAGTTGATCACGACGGTGAGTTCCCGGTCGGCCGGCAGGATCGCGGCCAGCCGGGCGGTGGTGGTGCCGGCGTCCAGGATGATCGCGCCCTCGTGAGGCAGCTCGGCCAGCGCGGCCTTGGCGATCCGTTCCTTTTCGGTGGTCAGCACCGCGTCCCGGGTGGCGAGCGCGGGCTCGAAGCCGATCCGTTCGACCGGGATCGCACCGCCATGCACCCGACGCAGCACGCCGGCCCGCTCGAGGGTGGTGAGATCGCGCCGGATCGTCTCGGCGGTCACGTTGAGCGACTCGGCGAGCGCGGTCACGTCGACCCGCCCGTCGGCCCGGGCCAGTCGGACGATCTCCTGCTGCCGTTCCTCGGCGTACATGTGGTTTCACCGCCGTTTCGTTTTGCTTCAGGTTTGTTTACGCCCGACCTTGTGGGATGTCAAGAGGGGCGTCGAACGAATTTGGATCTTGGCCGCTCGGCTGACCTGCGGAACCGGCGGTGCCGCTCCTTGGCCGGTAGGCCGGCCGCAACCGGGAACTCGCTCATCCACCGGCCGTCCGCCGGTCGCCCACCCGAAAATGGCTGTCTGCCTGGCCGCGCCGGCCGTAGCGAATGGGGTAGGTCCGACCGGCGGCGCCGGTCGGCCGGGGTTAGGCCGGGTGGCCGTGACCCGTGCCCGCCGGGGCGGGGCCGGGCCTGACCAGGTCGGGTCGGGCCGCCTCCAACACCGCCGCCATGGCGAGGACGGTGCGGTCGCCGCCCGGCCGCGCGCCGAGCTGCATCCCGATCGGCATCCCGGCGTCGTCGCGCCCCCAGGGCAGACTGATTGCCGGCCGCCGGTCACGTTGAACATCCCCACGAAGGGCGAGATCGCGAGGATCTCCTGAAACGCTCGCCGGTTGGCCGGTCGGTGTGCAGCTGCCCCAGCGGTGGTGCCGCCCGCGCGGTGGTCGGGCTGAGCAGCCGGTCGATGCGTCGAGAGCGGCAGCCAGCTCACCGGCGAGCCGGCGCAGTGAGCAGCCCGACCCGCAGGGCCCGGCCGGGCCCGTCGAACCGGCCCACCGGAATCCGTCCACCGGGTACGGCTCGCCAGCGGCCGACCCGCTGCTGACGGCCAGCAACAACGCGGAGCCGGCGACGGTGCGGGTGATGGCGTGCTCGTGGCTGAGCCCCGACCAGTCGTTCACCCGGTACGGCCCGGCCGGGTTGCGGGCCTCGGGTCGGCTTGAAGCCGATGACGCCGCACCAGGCCGACGGGATCCGGATGAACCCGCCGCTGTCGCTGGCGTGCGCCGCCGGCACCATCCCCGCGGCCACCGCGTCGAGCCCGGCGTCACGCTCCTCGATGCGGCGTACCGCCGCCTCGATCAGCTTCGCCGCCAGCGACTGCGCCACCGCGCGGGCAGGGCGCCGTACCGGGTGCGGAACAGCGCTCCAAGAACGCCCGGTGCAGCTGCCGCGGGGACACCGCCAGCCGGCCGGCCAACCACGGCACCGACAACGCCGGTTCGGTCAGCGAGTGATCGAGCAGCCGTTCCGCCGCGGTGCGCAGCGCGGCCACCGGGTCGGCGTCGACGGCGACGCCGGCACCGTGCAGCGTGGCGGTGAGGGCGGTGTCGACCATGGCGGCGACCGCTGGCCGCTGTCCGGCCCTGGCGGCTGCGGCCGCGGTCATCAGGTGCGGCGACTGCCGGCACAACGCCCGGCCCACCGGGTCCAACGTCGCGGAGCACCGGCCCCTCGATGCCGGGGAAGCGGGCCGTGACGAGTGCGCGGGGCAGTGCCACGAACAGCGCGTGGGCCGGTGCCGGTTGATCGACGTCGAACGCCTCCCAGCTGGGGACGACGACCAGCCGGTGCGGGCCGATCGGGTCGGTGCCGCCCCGATGCGTGATGCTGCCGGTGGCCCACTGGCCGAGCAGCAGGAACACCCCCGCCCGCGGCGTCGGGTCCGGTGGTGTCGTGCGGTCGGCGGGAGGAGGGCAGGGCGGCGACTGCGGCGGAGATGAGCCGCGAGGGTCCCAGTGGCACTTCGGTGATGCGAGCGCGGAACCGGCTCGGTTCGCGGATCGTGACGGTCTGCTGCACCAGGGTGTGTCGCAGCGCGGAGTTGAACTCGCGCAGCCCGGCCGGTCCGTCGAAACCCCGGCGTCGCAGCGGCACGCGTCCCTCCCTCTGCCGGCCCGGTCGGTGCTGCTGACCTGCGGATCAGCGTACCGGTCCGGGTCCCGTCCTCACTCGAGCCGACGGCCATGACTCAACCAATGTTCCGATTTACGGCGAAAGACACGCTTAGTCGTATTCATTCTGTTACAAAGCTTTTGTCACTTGAGCAGCTACTACTGGAGGCCCGTCCATGACCTCGCCAGCGGCCCGCCTCGCAGCCGAACCGACGATGCCGACCAGTCGTCCCCGCCGCTACGACCGGGTCAAGCGGGTGTTCGACGTCGTGGGCGCGGCGACCGCCCTGGTCGTCGGCGCGCCGCTGTTGGCGGGGGTCGCCCTACTTATCCTCGTCACGCTGGGCCGGCCGGTGTTCTTCCGGCAGCTGCGACCCGGCCGGGACGGCGAACTCTTCGAGATGGTCAAGTTCCGCACCATGCTCAAGGTGGATCCGGCCCGCGGCCTGGTCACCGACGCCGACCGGCTCACGCCTGTCGGCCGCTGGCTGCGCGCCAGCAGCCTCGACGAACTGCCCGAGTTGTGGAACGTACTGCGTGGTGAGATGAGCCTGGTCGGCCCGCGTCCCCACCTGGTGAAGTACCTGGAGATCTACACGCCCTGGCAGGCCCGACGGCATGAGGTGCGACCCGGTATCACCGGCCTGGCCCAGGTCCGCGGCCGCAACGAGCTGGCCTGGGAGGACAAGTTCGCCTACGACATCGAGTACGTGGACAATCGTAGTCTCCGGCTCGACCTGCGGATCCTGGTCGAGACCGTCCGGGTGGTGGTGCGCCGGGAAGGGATCGCCGCGCCGGGGACGGTCACCTGGCACGAGTTCACCGGGACCCCGACGCCGCCGGACCCCGTCCCGGCGGCCGACCCCGTCCCGGCGGCCGACCCGGTCCCGGCCGCCGCGCCCGACGGTTTGGCAGCAACCTCCCGTCGACCCCGCGGTGACCTGGCCGGCCGGTGCCGCGGTTGAGCCGGGCGAGGATCCTGCTCTTCGGCTCCACCGGACTGCTGGGCCGGCAGATCCACGCTGCGCTCACGGCGGACGCGGTGGTGACCGCACCGACCCGGGCCGACTGCGATCTCGCCACGACGGGCGTGGCCGAACTCGCCCGGCTGCTCGCGGCCGTCCAGCCGGACGTCGTGGTCAACTGCGCCGGCCGTACCGTTGGTGACAACGCCGGGCTGATCCGGATCCACCTACTGGCTGTGGCCGCGCTCGCCGAGGCGATGGCCGACGTCGTGCCCGGCACCCGGCTGGTGCGGATCGGCTCCGCCGCCGAGTACGGCGTCGTGCCCAGTGGCCGGCCGGTGGGCGAGGACGATCCGGCAAGGCCGGTGAGCCCGTACGGGTTCAGCCACCTGGCCGCCACCCAGTTCGGCGAACTGGCCAGCACCGACGGACGGGTCGAGGTCGTCACGTTGCGGGTGTTCAACCCGGTCGGGCCGGGCCTGCCGGCGGACAGCGCTCTGGGGCGGGCGGCCGCTCTGCTGCGCTGCGGCGGGCGGTCACCGCTGGCGGTGCGGCTGCTGGACACCGTGCGCGACTTCGTCGACCTGCGCGACATCGCCGCCGCGGTCCGCGCCGCCGCGCTCGCCACCCGCCTGCCGCACCGGCTGTTCAACGTGGGCAGCGGGCGGCCGGTCGGGGTCCGGGACGCGGTCACCTGTCTGGCCCGGGCCGCTGGTCACAGTGGCGAACTCGGTACGGGGGAGTTTTCCCCGACGGTGAACCGGACCGCCGCCGTCCCCTGGATGTGCGCAGACATCAGCCGTGCCCGGCAGGTGCTCGGCTGGTCACCCAGCTACGACCTGACGGACTCGGTGAAGGCCCTGCTTGCGGATCACCACGACGGCGGCCCCCACAGCCGCAGATAGCGGCGGACCATCGCGTTGGTCTGCCGCGGCACCTCGAACTGGAAGAAGTGGCCCGAGCCCACCACCTGGCCGATCACGGCCTCGGGCACGAGCTCCCGCAGCCGGCCGTAGTCGGCGAATGGTGCCGGGCCACCGATGTAGAGCAGCCGGCGTCCCCACGCGGTCAACGCGGTGTCGCCACCGGCCTCGACGAAGTCGGCGAGACCGTCGAGGGTGGCGGCGGCGACGGTGTCACTCGGCCGCAGCATCTGGTCGATCGTCCAGTCGACCAGCCGGGGGTCCGACTCGGGAATGAAGTACGACCGGATGATGTCGATCCGGGCCTGGCGCGGGTCCGCGCTGCGGACGGACTCCGCCAGCGCGGCCACCTGCTCCGTGGTACCGGGCGGCACGGCCACCGACGCGTCCAGCAGCAGCAGCGCCGCGACCCGGTCGGTCGCCTGCGCGGCTGCGGCCAACGACCAGACCCCGCCCATGCTGTGCCCGATCAGCACGACGTCGTCCATTTCGAGTTCGACCATCAGGTCCCGCAGGTCGGCACCGAGTTCGGGAACGCTGAAGCCGCGGTCTCCGGCGGGGCTTGCACCGTGTCCCCGCATGTCCACCGAGATGATCCGCCGCCGCCAGCTGGCCAAATGGGCGGCGAGTGGCTTCATGAACCGGTGGTTACAGCACCACCCATGTACGAGCAGGACATCCTGTCGGCCGCGGCCGGTCTGCCAGTAGCGCATCCCGGCGGCTGTGCGGTCGTGACTCACGTCGTTGGCCTCCTTCGCTTCGGCACATGCCATGTCCCCGATACGGCCTGTGATCATTCTGCCTCATCTGGTTACTTTCGGCATCCGTGGTCGACGTTCCGTCTCCTGCCGGTCACGGATCACCCGCACCGGGTGATCCGCCGCAGATGGTGGACGGGCCATGCTGGCACCAGGTGAACCGACGGAGGACGACTGAGGGGAGCGGCGATGACCGACGTGATCGGTCAGTTCTTCGACGGTCTCCAGGCGCGCGGCGACGGTCGACTGCCGCCGCCGGTCAGCGGCACGATCCGGTTCAACCTCACCGCCCCGGACGGCGGTATCCGTAGCTGGTCAGTTACGTATCACGACGGGCATGCCGTGCTCGAGCGTGACCCGGAGCAGATCGACTGCACCATCGACACCTCGGAGGAAACCTTCCAGGCCCTGATCGAGGGCCGGGACAACAGCATCTCGTTGCTCCTGCGCAACGGCGTGTCGGTCCGGGGCGATCTGCCGCTGTTCCTGACCTTCCGCCGCCTGCTGCCGCTTCATGCGGACAGCGCCGGGGCGACGTCGAGGGCCCAACCGGTCGCCGAGCCGGTCGGTGCCCGGCCGGCCACCGCGAAGCCGGTCAGCATTCTCTACGGAAACATGTTCATGGTCAGTGACCGGCGGGGAGACATCGAGCCGGTGCCGTCCGCGCCGTTCGGATTGTTCTTCTACGACACCCGCTTCCTGTCCTACTGGCGGCTGACCGTCGACGGGCAACGGATGAACACCCTGTCCATCGACGACCTGCAGTACTTCGAGTCGCGGTTCTTCCAGGTGCCGGGTGAGCCGACGCACTACGTGGACGCCACCATCTCGGTGTTCCGGCACCGCTGGATCGGCGACGCGTTCACCGAGCAGATCGCCGTGTTCAACCACCGGGAGGAGCCCGTCCGGCTGAGCCTGCGCATCGACGCCGGGGCCGACTTCGCCGAGGTGCTGGAGGTCAAGGACAGTTTCCACACCGAGCGCGAAATCGAGGTTACGGTCGAGCCTGACGCGCTGCGGTTCCGCTACGAGCGGGGCACCTATTTCCGTGAAACGATCCTGTCCAGCAGTGTGCCGGCCCGCATTGATCCCGGCAGCTTGACCTTCGAGCTGGCCCTTGACGCCCACGACACCTGGTGCACCGATCTGACGGTGAAGACCTTCGTCCGTGGGGCCGGCAACCGCGATCTGCGCGAGAGTCTGCGCAGCTACGCCGAGCGGCCCAAGCCCGAAGTGCACCGGGAACTCGACGAGTGGATGGCCCGGGCACCGAAACTCACCTGTGACCATGAACCGCTACGGGAGGCGTACCAGCAGAGCGTCGTCGATCTGGCGGCGCTGCGCTACAAGGGCGTCAACTTCCGCGACATGCTGCCGGCGGCGGGGATGCCCTGGTTCATGACGTTCTTCGGCCGGGACAGCCTGATCAGCTGCCTGCAGGCGCTACCGTTCCTGCCCGCCACCACCGTGCCCGCGTTGGCGATCATGGCGCTGGCCCAGGGCACCCGCGAGGATCCGTTTCGGGCCGAACAGCCGGGTAAGATCCCCCAGGAGAGCCGGTATGCGGAGGCTGCGTTGTTCAACGAGGTCTCGCACGCCGCAGACTTCTCTGCCGCCGACACCACTCCGCTGTTCATCGTGCTGCTTGACGAGTACGAACGGTGGACCGGCGACACCGCTCTGGTGCGCGACATAGAGTTCCAGGCCCGCGCGGCGCTGGACTGGATCGACCGACACGCGGATCTGGTCGGCACCGGCTACGTCTGGTACGGGCCCCGGCCGACCCGCACCGGGCTGTTCAACCAGAGCTGGAAGTGCTCACCGGGCGCGATCAGCTTTCACGACGGGCGGGAGGCGGCCTTCCCGCAGGCGACCTGCGAGATCCAGGGATACGTCTATGACGCGCGGATGCGCGGCGCCCGGTTGGCCCGGACCTGCTGGGGTGACCACGCCTTCGCGGACCGGCTCGAACAGCAGGCGACCGAGCTACGGGACCGGTTCAACCGAGACTTCTGGATCGCCGACCGCGGCTACTACGCCCACGCGCTACAGGCCGACGGCGGCCAGGTTGACGCGCTCACCTCCAACATCGGGCACCTGCTGTGGAGCGGCATCGCGGAACCCACCAAGGCACGGTCGGTCGTCCGGCATCTGATGAGTCCGCAACTGTTCGGCGGCTGGGGGATCCGCACGCTCGGCACCGGGGCACGGCGGTTCAACCCGGTGGGTTACCACACCGGCTCGATCTGGCCGTTCGACAACTCGCTGATCGCCTGGGGATTGTGGCGGTACGGTTACCGGGAGGAGGCAGCCCGGGTGGCCGGGGCGGTGCTGGAGGCGTCGCAGTACTTCGGGGCCCGGCTGCCCGAGTGCTTCGCCGGCTACGATCGGTCGTTGACCAAGTACCCCGTCCCATACTCCGCCGCAGGCAGCCCGCACGCCACCTCGGCCGGCGCGACGCTACTGTTCCTGCGGGTGCTGCTCGGTCTCGACCCGTACGACGGCGACCTGATCATCGACCCGGCCGTTCCGGAGGGGATGGGACACATCGAGCTGCATGACATCCCGGGACGCTGGGGCCTGCTCGACGCCTTGGGCCGGGGCCGGTGTGACCTGGCCCGGCCGCGTCGCCGCACCCGCCGTCCCGGTGATCCGCTGCGGGCGGCGCTGTGACCTCGCCGCCTGTCACCGCTACCACGACCTGGCGCAACTGGTCCGGTGGGTTGACCTTCGAGCCGGCCATGGTGGCCCGGCCGGAGTCGGTCGCCGCACTGTGCCGCGTCCTGCGCGCCGCCGCCGAGCAGACGGTGACGGTACGGCCGGTTGGCGCCGGGCACTCATCCGCGCCGCTCGTGCAGACCGGGGACGTCCTGCTTAGCCTGGACCGGCTGCCCACCGGGGTACTCGAACCGCCGCACAACCGGCAGATCTGGGTCGGTGCCGGCACCCGGCTGCACGACCTGGGTCGTCAGTTGCGCCACCACGGATTCGCGATGCCGAACCTCGGCGACGTTGACACCCAGGCGTTCGCCGGTGCCGTCTCGACCGGCACCCACGGCAGCGGCCTGGGCCTGCCGAATTTGTCCGCCCAGGTGACTGGGGTCCGACTGGTCACCGCGGCCGGACAACCGGTGCAGATCGACGCCGACAGCGACCCCGACCTGTTGCCGGCCGCCCAGGTGTCGCTCGGCGTGCTGGGTGTATTCACCGCGTTGCGGACCCGGCTGGTCCCCGCGTTCCAGGCCCGGCGGCGGGAGTGGGGCCTGCCGGTGGAGGCGTGCCTGACCACGTTCGACGAACTGCTGACGGTCAACCGTAACGTCGACTTCTACTGGTACCCGCGGCGTGACGACGCGCACCTGCGGACGGTGAACCCGGTTGCCGACGATCCCGGCCCGGATACGCTGCCCGGCAGCGGCTGCACCGAGGAACGGACCGGCTCCAGCGACGCCGCGCTGATCAAACGGCGGTCCCTGCGTTTCCACGAGATCGAGTACTTCGTTCCGGCTGCGGCCGGTCCGGCCTGCTTCCGAGAGGTCCGGCACCGGATCCGGACCCGGCACCGGGAGCACGCCGCCTGGCGGGTGCTCTACCGGTATGTGGCTGCCGATCAGGCGTTCCTCAGCCCGGCGTACGGTCGGGACAGCATCACCATCTCGGTGCACCAGAACGCGACGCTGCCGTACCGCGAGTTCTTCGCCGATGTGGAACCGATCTTCCTGGCCCATGATGGTCGGCCGCACTGGGCGAAGATCCACCGGCTGGAAGGCCGGGATCTGCTTGCCCGCTACCCACAGGCGGACCGGTTCCTCGCCGTCCGTGAGCGACTCGATCCCGACGGGCGGTTCCTCACCGACTACCTGCGTCGGCTGCTGGGCCTGTGACCGAACTGCTCGACTGCTGGTGGGGCTGGTGACCGGGCTTGCGGTCCGGCCCGGCCGGCGGGCCTAAGATTGCCCCGTCCCGCAACCGGGTAGCAGGGGCACCGTCCGCCGCATCGACGGGCCGCAGAAACTCGCCGCGCCACGGGCGGGCAGGAACTGGAATGGGGAGCCGTGCGACCGACCGCAGCCAGCAACGAACCGTCCACCGACCAGCCGGGTGGCACGCCATTCGGGACCTCGCGCCGGGCGTTGATCGCCGTCGCCGTCATCGCCGCCCTGCTGGTGGCGGCGACGATCGTGGCGGCGGTGGTGAACGCAGTGGGCTCACGCCCGGCTACCGACGGCGACGTGGCGTGGACGGTGCAGACACCGCGCGAGGGGTGGACCGAGGCGCGGCTGGAGATCCCCGACAGCGCACCAGGGATTCAGGTGGTAGCCGCCGACCTCGGTGATCAGCTGCTGCGGGCGGAGACTCCGGTCGGCGGTGCGGCCGCGCCGGAGGTGACCACCGCCGACGGCGTGGTCCGGGTCGGACTGACCGGTACCGGGTACGACGGTGCCGGCGAGCTGCGAGTCACTGTCCACAGCGATCTGCTCTGGTCGGTCCGGGTGGTGGGCGGGGCGACCAGCACCCGGGTCGATCTGACCGGTGCCCGGGTCTCCCAGGTGGACGTCGCAGGTGGCGCCAGCGCGTTGGACCTGGCGCTGCCTGAGCCGTCCGGCACGGTCGGCGTCCGGATGTCCGGCGGCGTCAGCACCTGGCGGATCGAGTTGCCGGAGCGGACGCCGGTGCGGATCCGACTGGGCTCCGGCGCGGGCAGCGTCGACCTGGACGGCGAGCGGCGCGACGGGGTCGCTGGCGGCGAGTCGGTGAGCTCGACGGACTGGGATGAGGCCACCGACCGCTATGACATCGACGCCGCCGCCGGGGTCGCCGACCTCGCGGTGACCCGACGGTAACCAGGCTTCCCCGCCGGTCGGGGCTCCGCCTTGGTGAACGGCGCTGGCCGGCTCAGCGGCGCGTCGGAAGGTCCTGTCGTTCAGCGGCATGCGCGCCGAGCGTCGGTGCGCCGCCGTGCAGGAGCGCCTGAGCGGTGCGGACGGCAGCATCCGGGGCCTCCTCCGGCGCGGGGAACGCCGGCAGGTGCCGGTCGGCCCGGCCGGCAAACAGTGCCACCTCGTAGGCCACCGAGTCCATGTCGGAGCCGGCGTCGAAGACGGCTGCGATGATGGCACCACCGGGTGTCGCGGCGATGAACAGGAACGCCGTACCCATCTGGACGACGATCTGTCGCACCCGGCCGGTGTCGGCGTGTTGACCGACCGCGACGGCGAGGGCGCGCAGACCCGCCACCAGGCCGGACAGCTGTTCGCCCAGTTCGTGGTCGACCCCTTTGGAGCAGGCCAGAAGGATGCCGTCGGGAGAGAGCGCCACCGCCTGTTGCGCCTGCGGCACCCGGTCCACCAGGTCGTCCAGCAGCCGGGAGACGTCACCAGTGGTGACCACGGGGTATGCCATGGAGGGTCTCTCTTTCGGTCGGTGCGCGTTCCCGGCCAAACAGTACCCTCGACCCGACCCGTCAGGGCGTAACGGCACGAACCACCGGAATAGATTTCTGATCCATGGTGGAGGCGCGGGCCGCGCCTGCGGCGAGTGGGACGACGAGCGGGGTGCCGCTGGCCGGGTCCTCGATGACCATCACCCGCAGCCCGAACACCTCCCGGACCAGCTCTGGAGTCAGGATCTCGCCCGGTGCACCGCTGGCCAGCACCTGTCCGTCCTTCATCGCGACCAGATGTCGGGCGTAGCGCGCGGCGAGATTGAGATCGTGCAGCACCATCACCACGGTGCGGCCGCCCTCCCGGTGCAGCCGGTCCACCAGTTCGAGTACGTCGATCTGGTGCGCCAGGTCGAGATAGGTGGTCGGCTCGTCGAGCAGCAGGATGTCGGTGCCCTGGGCGAGCGCCATGGAGATCCAGGCCCGTTGCCGCTGGCCGCCGGAGAGCGTGTCCAACGGATGTTCGGCCAGGTCGTTGAGGCCGGTCCAGGCCAGTGCCTGGGCGACGACCTCCTCATCGGCCCGGGACCACTGGCGCAGCCAGGTCTGGTGCGGCTGGCGGCCACGTGCGACCAGGTCCGCCACGGTGAGCCCGTCGGGCGCGGTCGGAGCCTGCGGCAGGATGCCGAGTCGGCGGGCGACCTCCCGGGTCGGCAACCGCTGGATTCGCTCGCCGTCGAGTAGTACCTCCCCGGCGGTGGGCCGCAGCAGCCGGCCAAGGGCGCGGAGCAAGGTCGATTTTCCGCAGCCGTTCGGCCCGACGATCGCGGTGACCGATCCGTCGACGATGTCTAGGTCCAGGTGCGGGACGACCACCTGGTGGCCGTACCCGAGCCGCAGGGCCCGGGTCCGTAGCCGGGATGCATTTCCGGTAGGTCGGATTTCGCGCGGTTCTGGTCCGGGCACAGTCACCGGCAGTTCAGCGAGGTCGGTCATGGGCTACTCCTCGTCGTCGGTCGGCGAGTCCCGGGTTCCATGAAGGGTAGCCTTACCGAAGCTCCGGTTCCACATCGAGGCCGGGTGGTGAGTCTCCACCAGCTAGGTACTCTCGGTAGTGGCCCGTCGAGTTTCTGCGGCGTTCGATGGCCTGAACTGGGCATCTGTTTCCCGTTCTGACTACTCGAGGTGACCTTCGTTCGTTGAAGGGCTCCGTTCGCCGGCCTGGTCGCACCCTTGACGCCTCTCGTGGTGCCCAGTAGCGTCTCAGAATAAGAACCTAGAACCACAATATGAGTCGCAATGAACTGGGGTTAGCCATGAGATTGCGTACCTTGCGGGTGGTCGGCGCCGCGTTGCTGGTCACCGCCGTCGCCGCGGCCTGTGCCGAGAATCAGGACCCGGGTAGTGAACCCGGCACACCGGCCGAGACGACGACCATCGACTTCGGGGTCGGCGTCGATCCCGCGTACTCGCCGATCTACCTGGCCGATCAGCAAAACCTGTTCGCCGAGGCCGGGATCGACGTCACCGTCACGCAGTACCAGGAAGGCACCGGTGGCCTCGACGCGATCCTCGCCCGCGAGGGTCAGGTCACCGCGAGTACCGAGTCGAGCCTGCTGAACCGAGCCACCCGGGGCGACGTCAAGGGCGTTGCGGTCTTCTCCCAGTCGCCCGACTTCATCAAGCTCGTGGTCCGCGACGAGATCGGCGAGGTCGCAGACATCTCGCGGTACGGCGTGGTGACCGGAACGGTCAACGAGTACGCCACCAACAAGATCCTCGACAGCTACGACATCAGCCGCGATGCCGTAGAGTTCGTCACCTCCTCGCCAGCGGAGATGCCGGCGCTGCTGCAGCGCGGCGACATCGACGGCTACATCATGTGGGAGCCGTGGCCCTCGCGCGGTGTCGAGGGCGGCGGCAAGATCCTGCTCACCAGCGGTGACGTCGGCTACGTCTACAACCTGATCATCGGGGTGGACGGAGCCTGGTACGAGGCCAACCAAGAGGCCGCCGCCACCCTGGTGGACACGATCGGCGAGGCATGTGAGCAGATCACCGCCGATCCGCAGGTCGCCGGCACCGCTACCGAGAATGCCATCGAGGTACCTGCGGCCGAGGCCGTCGAACTGCTCGACGGCGTGCAGTGCCAGGTCCGCGACTTCACCGACGAGGACCTGCAGCGCTACGCCGAGATCGCCCAGTTCCAGCAGGACAGCGGGATCGTGTCCGACCCGGCCGACCCGGCCGAGGTGATGATCCGGGGCGTGGCGTGACCGGGCGGACGGCCGCCACCTCCGCCGGACGGGGACCGGAATCCGGTTCCCGTCCGGCGGGCTCCCCGGTGCAGGTCCGCGACGTCGACATCCGCTTCGACGACTTCGAGGCGGTCGCCGGGGCGACGCTCGACATCGCCGGTGGTGAGTTCGTCTGTCTGCTCGGTCCCAGCGGCTGTGGCAAGTCGACCCTGCTGAACGCGATCGCCGGGTTCGTCCGGCCGGCCGCCGGGCAGGTGCTGTGCGCGGGCGCGCCGGTTACCGGCCCGGACGTCAGCCGGGGCGTGGTGTTCCAGAGCGCCGAGGCCCTGTTCCCGTGGCTGACCGTACGCCAGAACGTGGCGTTCGGCCCCCGGATGCGGGGTGTGCCGCGTGCGCAGCGGGCCGGGATCGTCGACCGCTACCTGACCATGGTCGGCCTCAGCCACAGCGGCGACCGGTTCCCCAGCCAACTATCCGGCGGCATGCGCCAGCGGGCCCAGCTCGCCCGGGTGCTGGCGAACGAACCGTCGGTGGTGCTGATGGACGAGCCGTTCGGCGCGCTGGACGCCCAGACCCGGCTGGTCATGCAGGCCGAACTCGACCGCATCTGGCGCCAGTCCCGGCCCACCATCCTGTTCGTCACCCACGACATCGGCGAGGCGATCCTGCTCGCCGACCGGATCGTCACCATGACCGCAGGCCCGGCGGCCCGGATCAAGCAGGTGTACCCGGTGGACCTGCCCCGGCCCCGGGAGCTGACCGATCCGGCCGCCGCCGGGCTGTTCCGTGTGCTGCGCGAGGACATCGGCACCGAGGTCGCCCAGACCCTGCGCGCCCAGGGTCTGGACGACGGGCACGGCCTGAACGGAGGGGGCGGCTGATGGCCGTCGATGTGCAACGTCCACCGGCCGCTCGCGCGGCGGGGCCCCGCCCACGCCGCTTCGCCGGCCGGCGTCGGCACACCCGCGTCGTGCTGTCGGTGCTGTCGGTGCTGCTCGGCCTGCTCATCTGGGATCTGGTCAGCCGCAACTACACCGCGTTCTTCCTACCCTCACCCCGGTTGACCGGGCAGGGGGCGGTGGAGCTGGCGACCAACGGGACGCTGTGGGACTCCGTCTGGGCGTCCAGCCAACGCATCCTCAGCGGCTGGGGGCTGGGCGTACTGATCGGGGTGCCGGTCGGGTTGCTGATGGGCCGCAGCCGGCTGCTGCGGCTGATGCTCGACCCGTACATCCAGTTCTTCCGGTTCGTGCCGCCGATCGCCTTCGTCACCCTGGCGATCATCTGGCTCGGCCCGGGTGAGGCCTCGAAGATCGCATTGATCTTCTACACCACGGTCTTCATCGTGGCGCTGAACACCCTTGCCGGGGTGCTCGCCGTCGACGAGCTGAAGCTGCGGGCGGCTCGGGCGCTGGGCGCCGGGCCGGTTCGCACCCTGGCCTCGGTGATCCTGCCCGCCACGGTGCCGTACGCCGTCACCGGCGCCCGGCTGGCGATGGGCAACTCGTTCCTCACCATCGTCTCCGCGGAGATCGTCGCGGCGCAGAGCGGCCTCGGCTCGCTGATCTGGACCGCCCGCAACTACGCCAAGACCGAGTGGGTGTTCGTCGGCATCATCGCCCTCGGCCTGCTCGGCTACCTGTTCGACTGGGTGCTGCGCACGGTCACCCGCGCCAGCCTGCGCCGCTACGGCGTCACCTTCTGACCGGTTCGGGTTCCGGGGCGCGGGTCGACGCAGTCGGTACCCGCCCCGGTGACGTGACCCATCTGACCGAAAGGTTCCCTCATGCTGTGCATCGGCGTCGACATCGGCGGAACTTTCACCGATGTCATCGTGTACGAACCGGCCACCGGCCGGCTCGCCGAGGCCAAGACGCTGTCCACCCCGGCGGACCCGGCGGCGGCGATCCTCGACGGCCTGACCAAGCTCGACGTCCACCTGTCGGACGTCGAGCGGTTCGTACACGGCACCACCAGGGTCACCAACGCCCTGCTGGAAGGTGCCGGCGAACCGGTCGCGGTAGTCACCACCGAGGGTTTCCGGGACGTGTTGGAGATGGGCCTGGGCCACCGCCCCCGCCTGTACAGCGTCAAGGAGGCCGCCCGCCCGGCGCTCACCCCACGCCGGATGCGGCACACCGTTCAGGAACGGGTGACTGCCGCCGGCGACATCGCTGTCCCGCTGGACATGACCGGTCTCGACGAGGTGACCGACCGGCTGGCCGCCACCGGGGCCACCGCCGTCGCGATCTGCTTCCTGCACTCCTACCGCAACGCCGGGCACGAGCGGGCCGCCGCCGACCGGATCAGCCGTCGCCACCCGCAGTTGGCCTGCAGCATCTCCGCCGAAGTGGTCCCGGAACACGGCGAGTACGAGCGGTTCGCCACCACCGTGCTCAACGCCAGCGTCCGAGGGCCGGTCAGCGCGTACCTGTCGGGCCTCGGCTCGACCCTGGCCGGCAGCGGCTACCGCCACCCGCTAGCGATCATGACCAGCAGCGGCGGCGTGGTCTCCACCGACCAGGCCGGCCGGCTGCCGATCAACCTCGCGTTGTCCGGCCCCGCTGGCGGCGTGGCGGCCAGCGCGTACGTCGCCGGCCTGGCCGGCTTCGACAACGTCATCACCTGCGACATCGGCGGCACGAGCACGGACGTCTGCCTGATCAAGGACGGCGTGCCGCTGATGACCAACCACGGCACCATCGCCGGGCATCCGAACCGGACCTTCCAGATCGAGATCAACACGATCGGTGCTGGTGGCGGCTCGATCGCCTGGCGCGACCGGGGCGGCGAGCTGCGGGTCGGCCCGCGCAGCGCCGGCTCCGATCCCGGTCCGGCCTGCTACGGCCGGGGCGGCGTGGAACCGACGACCACCGACGCCCACCTGGTGGTCGGCCATCTCGACCCGCACGGGCGGCTGGGCGGCGAGGTCACCCCGCAGCTCGACGCGGCGCGTGCCGCTCTCGGGCGGCTGGCCGCCGAACTCGGTGACGGCCTGACCGAGACCGAACTCGCGTACGGCATCCTTCGCCTGGCCACGGTCAAGATGACCAGCGCGATCAAGGAGATCTCGGTGGCCCGCGGCCACGACCCGCGGGAATTCGTGCTGATGCCGTTCGGCGGCGCCGGACCGATGCACGCCACCGCACTCGCCGACGAGCTGGGAATCCCACGGGTCCTGGTTCCACCGGTGCCGGGAAACTTCTCGGCGCTCGGCTTCGTCGCCGCCCGGGCCCGTCACGACTACGTCCGTACCGCGCTGGTCCCCGCCGACTCCGCCGGCCTGGCGACGGCCCGCGGGCTGGTCGAGGAGCTGAAAGCGGCCGCCCGCGACCAGCTCAAGGCCGAGGACGCGGTGGAGGCCGACCAGGTCACCTTCCGGCTGTCGATGGGGATGCGTTTCCGTGGCCAGAGCTTCGACCTGGCCGTGCCGCTGGACGAGCTGCCCGACGAACCCGCCGATCTGATCCGCGCCTTCCACGCCGCCTACCAGGAGCGGTACGCCTACCTGCGTTCGGAGCACCCGGCCGAGATCGTGAACTGCCGGCTCACCGCGTTCGGGCCACAGCCCGCCGTGACCTTCGCCGCGCCACCTGACGGCCCGGCGCCCGAGCCCGGCACCCTGCCGGTGTGGGGGCCGGAGGGCTGGACCGATGCCGCCGTCTGGCAGCGTGGCGAGCTGACCGCCGGCGTACGGGTCAGCGGCCCGGCGGTCGTCCGGGAGAGCGGAAGCACCACAGTGGTCGGCGCCGGATGGTGGGGGCGGGTGGATCCGCACGGGAACCTGCTGCTGGAGCGCTCCTGATGGCTCCCGTCGATCTGCCGGCGTACGACGCCGTGCTGCTGGGGCAGGCCCGGCGACAGCCGGACCGGCCGCTGTTCGCCGTCGCCGGCCGGCCCGCCGTCACCGCTGGCGAGTACGCGGCGCTCGCCGCCCGGACCGCCAGCGTGCTCGCCGCCGCCGGTGTCGGCCGCGGCGACCGGATCGCCGTGTGGGCCGAGAACAGCATCGCCTGGCTGGTGCTGCTCGCCGCCGCGGCCTGGCGCGGAGCCGCCCTGGTCACCGTGCACCCCGCCGCGACGGAGCCGGAGCTGGCCGCCGCGTTGCGTCGGACCCGGCCGGTCCGGCTGTTCGCCGCGCGAGAAATCCGGGACCGCGACGTGACGTCGTCCGCCCGGCGTGCGGCGACCGGGCCGGTCACCTTCCTGCCGGCGGACCAGGCCGGTGACGCACTCGCCGGCCTGCCCGGTTGGGCCGGGCCGCCACCGGAGCCGGCCCACGACCCCGATGCCCCGCTGAACGTCCAGTTCACCTCGGGATCGACGGGCACCCCGAAAATGGTCGTCCTGACCGGGCGGAACCTGGTCCGCAACGCGACCTGGACGGCGCAGGCCGCCGGGATCGGCCCGGCCGACCGGATCTGCTGTCCGTTGCCGTTCGCCCACGCCGCCGGCCTCAGCAGCGGCGTGGTGCTGGCGGCGGTCACCGGGGCGCAGCTGTTCCCGGTGCCGCGGTTCCGTCCCGACGACGTGCTCGACGTCGTGCACCGGCACCAGTGCACAGTCGTTCAACTGGTGCCGACGATGGCGACCATGCTCGCCGACCGGCTCGACGAGCAGCCCCGGCGGTGGGACCTGACCGCGCTGCGCCTGGGCTTCCTCGGTGGTGCCAGCTGCCCACCCGCACTGCGCGCGCGGGTACGCGACACGCTGCGGCTGCGGCGGTTGGCGGTCGTCTACGGGCAGACCGAGGCCGGTCCGACCATCAGCGTCGACCCCGACGACGGCAGCTGCCCACCGGACGGCTCCACCGTCGGGCGGGTACTCCCCGGGTTGCGGGCCCGGATCGTCGCGGTGGACGCGGGCGGGTCGACCCGGCCGCTCCCTGCCGGAGCAGAAGGTGAGCTGCAGGTCCGCGGCGAGTCGGTGAGCCCCGGCTATCTCGACGATCCGGCGGCGAACCGGGCGGCGTACGACCCGCAGGGGTGGTTGCGCACCGGTGACCTGGGCCGGCGCGCCGCCGACGGCACTCTGACCCTGACCGGCCGGGTGAAGGACCTGATCATCCGGGGCGGGGAGAACGTCAGCCCGGCCGAGGTCGAGGCGTTCCTGCTCACCTGCGAGGGCGTCGCGCAGGCGTGCGTCGTCGGGGTCGCGTCCCCGCGCTGGGGCGAGGAGGTGGTCGCGGTTGTGGTCGCCACCCCGGGGGCGACCCTGCGCTGCACCGAACTGGCTGCGGCCGCCGCAGGCAGCCTGTCCCGGCACAAGGTGCCGACCGACTGGCACGTCGTGACGGAACTGCCACTGCTGCCGTCGGGCAAGGTGGACCGGCGGGCGGTCACGGCCATGATCGACGGGGTGGCACGGTGAACCCGCTCAGCTCCTGCTTCCTCGACTCGTTGACGGTGACCAGCTTCTTCGGCAACGCCGAGATGCGTGGGGTGTTCAACGACCGGCAGCTGATGCAGGCGTGGCTCGATGTGGAAGCGGCACTTGCCGGGGCCCAGGGCGACGCGGGCGTCATTCCGGCCGCAGCGGCGGCGCAGATTACCGCTGCCGCCCGGGTCGAGTCGCTGGACCTGGCTGCGGTGGCCGCCGACGCCGCCGACACCGTGCATCCGCTGGTGCCGCTGGTACGGGCCCTGACCAGGGCGGCCGGCGACGGCGGCCGCTACGTCCATCTCGGCGCCACCACCCAGGACGTCATGGACACCGGGTTCGTGCTGCGCGCCCGAGCCGGACTGGACATCGTCAGCCGGCAGATCGACGAGCTGATCCGCGTACTGCGCCGGCTCGCCCTGCGGCACCGGGACACGGCGATGGCGGCCCGAACCCACGGTCAGCAGGCCCTACCGACCACGTTCGGGCTGCGCTGCGCGGTCTGGCAGAGCGAGCTGCAGCGCCACCGGGAGCGGTTGGCCCAGCTCCGGCCCCGGTTGCTGGTGGTCAGCATGGGCGGGGCGGCCGGCACCATGGCCGGTTACGGGCCACGGGCCTTCGACATCGAACGCGCCGTCGCCGACCGGCTCGGGTTGGGCGTCGCCTCGACCCCCTGGCACGCCACCCCGGACCGGGTGGTGGAGTGTCTCACCCTGCTCGGCCTGGTCGCCTCCACCGCCGAGAAGCTGGCTCGCGAGGTGTACTTCCTCGGCCGTACCGAGATCGGCGAGGCACACGAGCTGCAGCGCGATACCCAGGTGGGCAGCAGCACGATGCCGCACAAGCGCAATCCGATCCGCTGCGAGGCGGTCATCGCCGCGGCCGGCACGGTCCGTGCGCAGGTGCCGCTGGCGATGCAGACGATGGTGTCCCAGGACGACCGGGACATGGGCGTCGGAATGGCGCTGTGGAAGCTGGTGCCGGAGTGCTTCATCCTCGTCGGGGGCGCACTGCAGCGCCTCAACGAGGTCTTCGCCGGGCTCCGCGTTGACGTCGCCCGGATGCGCGTCAACTTGTCCACCACCGGCGGCCTGGTGCTGTCGGAGTCCGTGATGCTGCGCCTGGCCGGCCCACTGGGCCGGGAACAGGCGCACCACCTGGTGATGCGAATCGTGCGGGACAGCCTCGACCATGATCGGCCGTTCGCCGAGCTGCTGCGCGCCGATCCGCAGGTCAGGGCGGCTCTGCCGGAGGCGGAGCTGACCCGGCTGCTCGATCCGCTCAGCTACGTCGGACACGCCGCGGCCCTGGTCGACCGCGCCCTACTGCAATCGGAGGCGACGTGACATCGGTACACCTGCAGCGTGCGGGGCGGCTAGCGGTGGTGACCCTGGACCGCACCGCTCGGCGCAACAGCTTCGATCTGGACATGCTCGGGCAGTTCGAACAGGTGCTGCACGACCTCGGCCGCGACGACACCGTCGAGGTGGTGCTGCTGACCGGTGCCGGCACCGCCTTCTGCGCCGGCACCGACCTGGCTGAGCTGGCCACCCTCGACGCCGCCACCACGATGAGCGTGCAGCGGCGCACCGCCGAGCTGGTCGAGCGCTGGTACCGCCTGGAGCAGACCACGGTGACCGCGTTCAACGGGCCGGCGATCGGCTCCGGGGCGATCCTCGGGCTGGCCAGCGACCTGCGCCTCGCCGCCGACACCTGCTTCTTCACGTTCCCCGAGGTGGGCTTTGGTATCCCCTTGACCTGGGGCGGCATGGCGATCCTCGCCGACCTGGTCGGTGCCGACCGGGCCAAACGCTGGCTGCTGCTCGGCGAGCGGATCGACGCGGCCCGGCTGCACCAGCTGGAGTTGGTGACCGAGGTGGTGCCGCCCGACCGGGTAACCGACGCCGGCACCGAACTGGCCCACCGGCTGCTGGCGGTGCCGGCGCTGGGTCGGTCGATGACCAAACGGACTGCCCGGCTGGCCGGCCCGCGCTTCGACGCAGTGGCCACCGACTCCTATCTGGGTGCGCTGAGCGTCGCGCTGCGTCCCGCCGGCCCGTACCGCCGTCCGGAGGCGGACCGGCACCCGGGGGCGGACCGGTGAAGGTCTACCAGGCGATCGCGGACGTGTTGGTCGAGCACGGGGTGGACACCGTGTTCGGCCTGCTCGGCGACGCGAACATGTTCCTGGTGGCCGACCTGGTCGCCCGGCACGGGGTCCGGTTCGTGGCGGCCCGCAACGAGAACGCCGCGGTGATGATGGCCGACGGATGGGCGCGGGTCACCGGCCGGTGCGCGGTGGCCACGGTCACCCAGGGTCCGGGCCTGGCAGCCGCCGGCCCGGCGTTGACCATCGCCCGGCACGCGGGGACACCGCTGCTGCTGCTCGCCGGGGACACCCCGGCGAGTGACCCGCTGCATGTGCAGAACTTTCCGCAGCAGCCGTTCGCCCTGGCCACCGCCGGTGCCTTCGTGTCGATGACCGGCGCGTCGACGGTCTCGCGCGACGTCGCCGCCGCGGTGCGCGAGGCCGTGGGGCGACCGGGGCCGGTGGTCCTCGACATCCCGTTGGATCTGCAGGACGAGCCGGCCGGGGACCGGCCGGCCGTACCGCTCGGGGCCGCTGTCGCGCCGGCCGGACCGCTGCCACTGGCACCCGACCCGACGGCGGTCGCCGCGTTGGCGCACCGCCTGCGTCGGGCCCGCCGCCCGGTGATCCTCGCCGGCCGGGGCGCGGTGCACGCCGGACCGGAGCTGACCGCGTTGGCCGACCACGCCGGAGCCGTGCTGGTCACCAGCCTGATGGCCGCAGGCCTGTTCGCGGGCCATCCGTACGCCCTCGGCGTCGCCGGTGGGCTGGCCCGTCCGCTGACCCGGGACGTGCTGTGCGAGGCGGATCTCGTCGTGACATTCGGTGCCGGCCTGAACCGGTGGACCGCCGACCACGGACAGTTGTTCGGCGCCGCGCAGGTGTACAGCGTCGACCGGGATCCGGCGGCGATCGGTGCCCGCTGGCCGGTGCACGGTGGGCTGGTTGGCGACGCGGCGCTGGTGGCCCGGGCACTGACCGGGGCGCTGGAGTCGGCGCGGCCCGGGCCGGAGCTGCCCGGCTGGCGTACGCTGCGGCTGGCCCGGGCGATTCGCGACGCCGACCCGTTCGCCGAGCTCGGCCCGGAGCCCGCAGACGCCCGGCACGTCGACCCCCGCCGGCTGATGGCGATCTGCGCCCGTCGGCTGCCGCTGCCCCGTACGACGGTCGTCGGGGTCGGCCACTTCGGCGGCTGGCCCAACCTCTACCTGGACTCGCCAGCGGTGGACCGGTCGCTGGTCGCGCCGTGGGAGTTCGGCAGTATCGGCGTCGGTGTGGCGTACGCGATCGGCGCCGCGCTCGGCCGACCGGACCGCCCGGTGGTGGCGTTCGAGGGCGACGGCAGTCTGCTGACCGCGTTGGGTGAGCTGGACACTCTGGCCCGGGTCGGCGCCCCGGTGCTGGTGATCGTGCTGGACGACGGCGCGTACGGGGCGGAGGTGCGCAAGCTGCGACCCGCCGGCGCTGACCCGGCCATCGCCCGCTTTCCGTACCGGGACCTGGCCGCGGTGGCCGGCGCGCTCGGCGTCAGCGCGTACCAGGCGCATGACGAGGCAACCGTTTCGGCGGCGTTCGACGCGCTGCTGCCGCTGACCGGGCCAGTGCTGCTGCACGTGAAGGTTGATCCGGATGTCGTGCAGCAGCACTTCTGAGCCGGTCGCCGGTCAACTGCCCCAGATCTGCCCGACGCCGTGGCCGAGCTGGCGGGACAGCTCGTCGGCGGTGCGGACCGCGGCGGCGGCGAGCGCGGTGACCCGTTGCGGGCTGTCCAGCCGGAAGATCGGGCCGGAGACGCTGATCGACGCGGTCACCGCGCCGAGCCGGTCCCGCACCGGCGCGCCGACGACTCGCAGGCCGTCTTCGCTCTCCTCGTCGTTGAGCGCCCAGCCGTGTTCCCGCACCCCGGCGAGATCGGCCAGGAAGACGTCGATGTCGGTGATCGTACGCCGGGTCAGCCGGGTCCAGGCCGCATCGGCCAGCAGCTCACGGACCTGGTCGTCGTCCATGTCGATTAACAGCGCCTTGCCGGCGGCGCTGCACCACAACGGGATGCGTCGGCCCAGCCGGGAGACCAGCTGCAGGCTGTGCGACCCGGTTACCAGGTCGATCGAGATCGCGTCCAGGCCGTCGCGGATGGCCAGGTTCACCGACTCGCCCTGCTCCTCGGCCAGCTGGTGCAGCAGCGGTCGGGCGATGGCGTGCATGTCGAGCCCGGCCAGGAAGCGGGCGCCGAGGTCGAACACGGTGACTCCCAGCCGGTACGCGCCGGTCTCCTCGTTGCGCTGCAGGAAGCCGGCGTCGGCGAGCGCCCGGAACAACCGGCTGGCGGTCGACTTGTGCAGCCCGAGCTCCCGGCTGACGTCACTGACCTTGCGTTCGGGGGTGTCGCGCCGGAACGCGAGCAGCACGGCCAGCGCGCGGTCGAGCGCCTGGGTGCCGGACTCGCGGCCCGGGTCGGTGACAGACGACATCTTGCCTTCCCATCCCTGAAGTTGGTAGGTTCATAATATAACACAAGGCTCATATGATGGTCCATCACCTGGTGATGGTCCGTCCGGTAGGTGCCCGTCCCTGTCAGCATTGCGAGGCCCCGCATGTCCCTGAACCCGATCGATCTCGAGATCGTCACCGAAGGGTTGATCTCGATCGTGCGGGAGATGCGCCAGACGATCTTCCGCACGGCGCACTCCCCGGTGATCGCCGACGCGCAGGACTTCTCGTGCGCGTTGTTCAACGCGGACGGCGAGATGGTCGCCCAGGGCCGCGACATGCCCGGCCATGTCATCGCGATGCCGGCATCGGTGAAGGAGATCTTCGCCGACTACCGCGACGAGTTCCGGCCCGGTGACATCTACCTGGTCAACGACCCGTACCGGGGCGGCAGCCACCTCAACGACGTCACCCTGATCAGCCCGGTGTTCGTCGGGGGAGAGCTGTTCCTGTTCCCCTGCGTCCGCATGCACTGGGCCGACATCGGCGGCATGACACCCGGCAGCGTCTCCGGGAAGGCCACCGAGATCCTGCAGGAAGGGCTGCGGGTCCCGCCGATCCGACTGGTCGACGCGGGCCAGCCCAACATCGCCGCGATGCGGATCCTGTTCGCCAACGTCCGGATGGCCGACGAACGTCAGGGAGACCTGGAGTCCAGCATCGCCGCCTGCCACACCGCACAGCGGCGGCTACGCGAACTCGTCGACCGGTACGGTCGCGACCTGATTCTCGGCTGCGTCGAGGCCAACATGGACCGCACCGAGCGGCGACTACGCGACCAGATCCGCGACCTGCCGGACGGCACCTACCACTACGAGGACTACCTCGACCTGTACACCGACGGCGAGTACGACGCCGCACTGGTGCGCTGCGCGTTGACCGTCACCGGTGACCAACTCGTCGCCGACTTCCGCGGCTCCTCTCCACAGGTCGCCGCCGTCGTCAACTCGTCGCTCGCGATGACCACCGCCGGGGTCTTCATCGCCGTCAAGTCCGCCTTGGATCCTGGCGGGCTGGTCAACCACGGCGCCTTCCGGCCACTGACCGTGCGCACCGACCCGGGAACCGTCGTACACGTCACCTACCCGGCACCGGCCAACGCACACAGCGAGGTCCGCAAGCGGGTCATCTCCGCGGTGATGGCCGCCCTCAGCCAGGTCGCACCGGACCTGATCGCCGCCGACCAGTTCGGTACGACCTTCCAGAACCTGATCGGCGGCGTCGACGAACACACCGGCCAGCCGTACCTCTACTACGACTACCCGGCCGGCGGCAACGGAGGCTTCCTCGGCTCCGACGGCCCGAGCGCGATGAACCCCGTTGACCTCGGCGACATCTCCACGATCCAGTCGGTCGAACGGCTGGAAACCGAGATCCCGATCCTCGTCGAAGCCTGTGAGCTGCGTACCGGATCCGGCGGCGCCGGCCGGCACCGCGGTGGCCTCGGTGTCCGACGGGCCACCCGGCTGCTGGCCACAAGCGGCGCCTACTCGGTGCAGACCGACCGCACCACCGTCGCGCCGTACGGACTGTCCACCGGCGCGCCCGGCGCCCCCACCGCCACCTATCTGCGCCGCGCCGGCCGGCGGATCGACTTCGACACCCCCGGCAAGGTAGCCGGACACCGGATGCGCGAAGGCGACGTACTGGTGATGGAATCAGCCGGCGGCGGCGGCTGGGGCGACCCGCTCACCCGCGACCCCGACCTGGTGGCCGCCGACGTCGCAGCCGGCTATCTCACCACCGACCAGGCCCTCGACCGCTACGGCGTGGTGTGCGACGACACCGGTCTCCTCGACGAAGTGGCCACCGGTGCCGCCCGCGACCAGGCCCGCGCCGCTCGTCGCTGGTACCAGGTCACCACCACCGCCGAGCCAACCTACACCGGTCAGCGGGGCCGCCGTCGCCTCGTCTACACCAACCCCGCCGACGGTCTGCCCGCCGACATGCTGATCGAACTGCACGGCACCCACCCCGCACCGCTGCGTGCCTGGGTAAGCCACGACCCCGGCGTCGCTCGGCACCAGGCCGCGCTCGATGACGACGGGCTGCGGATTCTCGGCACCCAGCCCGGTGACCGCTGCCTGCTGCGGATCCTGCGCGACGCCCCGGCCTTGACAGGAGAACCGCGATGAGCAAGGTGTTCCGACTACCCGTACCGACCCGGGGCACCACGACCCGTAACCGGCGGCCGGACTCCGCTGACGCTGTCCGCCCCGCTCCGGCAGGCCGCCGACCCGGTATCGTCGCCGGCTACCTCAGCCCGCACCCGCCGCACCTGATCTACGGCGAGAACCCGCCGCAGAACGAACCCCGGTCACAAGGCGGCTGGGAAGTGCTGCGCTGGGCGTACCACCGACTCCGCCGCCGGATCCGCGACGTGCACCGGCCCGACGTGCTGATCGTGCACGCCCCGCACTGGATCACCATGGTCGGCCACCACGTGAACTGCGTGCCCAACCCGCGCGGCGTCTCCGTCGAGCCGATCTTCCCGCATCTGTTCCGCTACCACTACGACTTCCACACCGACGTACCCCTCGCCGAGGCCATCGCCGACGAAGCCGCCGACCTCGGCCTGGTCACCAGCAAGCTGCGCGATCCCGGGGTACGGGTCGACTACGCCACCATCGGCGCACTGCACATGGTCAACCCTGACTGGGACATCCCGGTGGTGTCGCTGTCGGCAAACAACAACCCGTACTTCTACTCCGAGGCGTCCCTCGGCCAGATGGAGGTGCTCGGCGAGGCGACCCGCCGGGCGATCGAGAACACCGGCCGACGCGCCGTGCTGCTCGCCTCCAACTCCCTGTCCCACCTGCACTGGCACGAGGAACCCCAGCTGCCCGAGGACATGGAACGCGAGCACCCGTACAACAACCACCAGTACCGCTGGGACATGAAGCTGCTGGAAACGATCCGCCAGGGTCCGACCAGCCGGCTGCGCGAACTCATCCCCGAACACATCGAAGCCACCGCGTCCGAGACGAAGGCCGGCAGCCTTACCTGGCTGCTGTCCGCGCTCGGCTGGCCGGACATCGCCGGTGACGTGCTCGGCTACGGCACGATCATCGGAACCGGCAACGCGGTGGTCGAGTGGACACCGGAGAACGTCGATGACTGACCGTGGAATCCAGGCCGGCGTACTGCTGCCCGGCATGCCGCACCTGCTCGCCGACAAGCCCGCCACCAGCTGGGCGGCGCTGGCCGACTCCGCCCGTACGGTCGGCGACCGGCTGCGCGCCCTCGAACCGGACGTCGTCCTGCTGCTGTCCACCCAGTGGTTCACCGTGCTCGGCCACCAGTTCCAGTGTGACCCGAACCCGCGTGGGGCGCACACCGACGAGAACTGGTACGCCTACGACTACGGCCACCTCAGCTACGACCTGCGCTTCGACGTCGAGTTCACCGAACGCTGGGCGGCCCGGGTGGACGCCGACGGCATGCAGGCCCGACGCACCCGTTACCAGGGCTTCCCGATCGACACCGGGACCATCGTGACCTCCACGCTGCTCGACCCGCAGTGCACCCTGCGCTGGGCGCAGGTGTCGTGCAACCTGTACGCCGACGCCGACACCCTGGCCCGGGTCGGCCGAGCCGGTGCCGAAGCCGCCCGTGACGCCGGTGTCCGAGCGGCGGTGGTGGTGGTCAGCGGACTGTCCTCCGGCCTCATCCAGCAGTGGATCGAGCCGGACCAGGACCGCATCGCCGAGCCGGCACACGACCGGTGGAACGAACGGATCTTGCAAATGCTGACCGCCGGCGACACCGACAAAGTCCTCGCGGTCCGCGAAGACTACGCCCGCCAGGCCCAGGCCGACAGCCAGTTCCGGGCATTCGCCTTCCTCGCCGGCACCGGAGTCGCCGCTGCCCCGGGGCAACTGCACAGCTACGGACCACTGTGGGGCACCGGCGCTGCCGTCCTGTCCTGGAATCTGCCGGCACCCGAATGAACGGCGCCGGCCCGCACCGCATGACCGACAGCCCGACCAGCGGGCATCCGAAACACCAACGACAGGAGGAACCCGATGCGTAACGCCGCTGCGGGATTCGTCGAAGCCGAAGGATTTATTCCGATCTTTGACGCGGTGGACGCCATGGTCAAGGCGACCGAGGTCGAAGTAACCGGAGTCGTACGCCTCGGCGGCGGAATCGTCGCGGTGGCGGTCCGCGGCGACCTCGCCACCGTGGAAGAAGCCGTCGACATCGGCGAGGAGACCGCCCGAGCCAAGACTGGCCGCCCGGTCCGGTCCATCGTCTTCGCCAGCCCCTGCGACGCAGTCACCGCGCTGGCCATCGCCCCCGGACTCGTCGGCAACTGAGCCGGCCCTGCCGGCGACACAGCCAGAAGGAGAAGTGTCATGTCCTCAGAGAAGGCGATCGGAATCGTGGAGACCCGGGGCATCGTCGCCCTCTCCGCAGGGGTCGAAGCCATGATCAAGACTGCGGACGTACGGTGCATCGCCGTCGAACGGGTCACCAGCGGCTATCTCGCTGCCGCTGTGCAGGGGACCCTGGCAGCCGTACGGCAGGCAGTGTCAGCCGGGGAAGCTGCCATCCGCCAACACGGTGATTTGCGCAGCTCGCAGATCTACCCCAAGCCGCATCCGGCCACCTCGGCGCTGCTGGAGGAGGGCGAGTCGACCCGGATCCGGGCCGTTATGGCGTCGCTGCAGGGTGACAGCTGATGATCCTCGCAGAAGTGCTCGGCAAGGTCTGGCCCGACCGGATTGTCGCGACCCTTCAGGGACGCCGCCTGGTGCTGATTCGCGAGCACCCGGGCGGGCCGCAGCGGGTCGCCGTCGACCTGATGAACGCCGGCACCGGCAGCACCGTACTGGTCGCCACGGATGAGGCAGCCGCCGCCGCGACCGGCGAAGCGACAGTCGACGCTGCCGTCGTGGCCCTGGTCGCTGACCAGGGCAGCGGCGTCGCCACCACGGACTGATCCCGACACATCCCCGCGCACCGGCAACGGAAGGTAGAACATGGCAGCCATCGCACCGACGCCAGCCCTGTGGCACCCCGACCTGTACGCCGGTCGGCCGGCCGCTGACGGCCCCGGTTTGCTGCGCAGTTTCGTCGGCGGCCGGTTCGTTGACGCGGGGAAGCGGTTTGCGAAGGTGTCGCCGGTGTCCGGGGAGACGGTTTTCGAGGTGGCGGAGGCCGATTCTGCGACGGTCGGCGCGGCGGTGGCGGCGGCGCGGTCGGCGTTGCGTGGTCCGTGGGGCGGCATGGCTGAGCGGGACCGGGCGGCGGTGTTGCGGGCGGTGGCCGACGAGTTGGATCGCCGGTTCGATGATCTGGTGGCTGCTGAGGTGGCGGATACCG